>CAJAOR010000109.1 GCA_903942355.1 uncultured Chlorobiaceae bacterium
CATCCTGATGGGAGCCGCCTGCAACATCTCCCGCACCGGCAACAGCCCTGGAGGCAGGATATGCCCCATTGTCGCATGAAGGTCAGCAAAATCCTTTACATGCCGCTGCAACCTCGGTTTGGAAGCCAGCCTCTCCAGCCCGTCAAGCTTTCCCGCAACTCCTACTCCCTCAAGCAGCATAATCAAATGCTCGCCAATGACCGTGACAATGCTCTTTTGCTCTTGAGCAAGAACAGCCGCGTAAGATTTGCTCCAAAAAGCATCCTTCTGCGCATCAACCCCTACCGCAAGTCGTGCGTGCCAATCATCCGTTACCACCGGCAAAATAAAGCTGTTCCTCGCCTGCATCAGCAGCTCCGGCCATGACCCCACAATCACATCCGTCCGGCCACCCTGTTCAGCCACCAGGCGTTTCAGCTTCAAAGCAGACGGAGAATCGGGAGCAAGAAGAAAATGAATCATAGAGAAATTGGTTACCGGGTTTCCAAAGCAAATATCTCGTAACGTTCAGTGCCCTCTTGACGCCCAGAAACGATGCGTTACGGCTCAGCTTCAAGGGATAAAGATAACAGGTGACCTGGGACAAAAACCGTCCAACAAACAAAAATATTTCGCTAAAAGTAAAAATTGCTGCTTTTTTTTCAGTCATGGAAGATCAAGCTCGTTATCCAAACAGATAAAACGTGCCCTCGATAAGTTGGTTGAAGCAGAACACGTTCGTCCAATTGGCGATAAACGGGGACGTCGATATACCTTGGTTCATTAAAAAGTTATCGGACACTTATCGGACACTTATCGGACACTTATCGGACATGACGATAGAGGTGTCCAATAACTTTTCCCGCCTGCACCAGCAGCTCCGGCCAGGAGCCGACAATCACATCCGTCCGGCCACCCTGTTCAGCCACCTGGCGTTTCAGCTTCAAAGCAGACGGTGAATCGGGAACAAGAAGAAAATGAATCATCGCGAAATTAGTTACCGAATTATTGAATCATATTGCAAGTATACAAAGAGAAGAGAGACAAAGGCTGTCTTACACGCAAATATTTCTTTGCCAAAAGCAATTTCCATGAAAACAAAAAGTGGCGTACATACATAAACGATCCATCAGCGTCTCCTTTGCCACTCTCCCGCGAACAGTCGCGAAAATCAGAATCGACCCAGTTGGGGCAAGTCGGTGAGCAAGTCGGTGAGCAAGTCGGTGAGCAAGTCGGTGAGCAAGTCGGTGAGCAAGTCGGTGAGCAAGTCAGTGAGCATGTCTTTTGTATGTTGCGATCCTTTATGGCAGAACCACAAAGCCGGTTTGATTTGCTCGTACCATCCCTGAAAAACCTAACAGCCGATTGAAGAAGTACCGGTTGAGTGCAAAAGGCAGGGCTTTGTTGACTTCGGCAAGCAAGTAAAGTGGCAGAGCATTTTTCAGATAACCACTGCGGCAACTGAGCAGCCACCAGGCGTTTCAGCTTCAAAGCAGACGGTGAATCGGTAACAAAAAGCTCTTGAGGCACAACCATCTACATCTCCATCTCATCCAGCATCTCCAGCGCCTCTTCATTGCCCTGCTCGGCAGCGAGCAAGAACCAGTTGACCGCTTCAGCCTCATCCGCCTCCACTCCGGTGCCATTGTAATACATCACCCCAAGCCTGAACTGGGCGTAGTCCAATCCATGTGAAGCCGCTATCCGGTACCACTCAACCGCCTGCGCATAATCCTGCGGAACACCCTCCCCTCTTTCATAAAACGTTCCAAGATTATACGTTGCATAATCATCACCCTGCCTGACCGCCAGACGCGTCAGCCTCACGGCTTCAGCATAATCCTGCACAACCCCTTCACCGGCATTAAACATCATGCCAAGGTTAGCCTGCGCACGCGCGTCACCTTGCCCGGCCGCCTTCGAATAAAACTCAACAGCCTTCACACGGTCCACCCCAGTCCCGCAGCCATTATCATACATGATCGCAACCGAGTTCTGAGCCGCAGCATACCCCTTTTCAGCCGACTGCATCATAAGGCTGAACGCTTCTTCAAAATCCTGGGTAGCTCCATCACCATGATAATGCGCAAGCGCCAGCTCATAAAGAGCCTCAGCCCCCATTTTGGCATACTTCACTTTCACGGCATCAGACATTTCCTTGAACCACGCACTGATACGAAGATTCTTAGCCGCATCG
>CAJAOR010000110.1 GCA_903942355.1 uncultured Chlorobiaceae bacterium
ACCTCCGAGAGAGAGCAAACGTGCGCGGCATCCGTCTTGCAAGCGATATGGTGCCCAATCACACCGGAATGGACTCCGAGCTGGTACGGAACAATCCGGACTGGTTTCTCTCCTCTCCAAGCGCACCCTATTATAACTACTCCTATAACGGACCGAACCTCAGCAGTGACTCCCGTTATGGCATCTACCTTGAAGATGGCTACTGGAACCGTTCCGACGCAGCGGTAACCTTCAAGCGGGTTGATTACCTGAGCGGTGATACACGCTACATCTATCATGGCAATGACGGCACCATTATGCCATGGAACGATACCGCCCAGCTCAACTTTCTCAGCGCAGAAGTACGGGAAGCGGTCATTCAGCAGATTCTGCACGTTGCAAGAATGTTTCCCATTATCCGTTTTGATGCCGCCATGGTGCTGGCGAAACGGCACATCCAGCGCCTCTGGTTTCCCCTTCATGGTCACAGCGCCGGCGTTCCTTCTCGCTCAGCCAATGCCATGAACATGTCGGAATTTGATGCCGCCATACCTGAAGAGTTCTGGCGCGAGGTTGTTGACCGCATTCACCTTGAAGTGCCCGATACCCTGCTGCTTGCCGAAGCGTTCTGGATGCTCGAAGGCTACTTTGTCCGAACCCTTGGCATGCACCGGGTCTATAACAGTGCCTTCATGCACATGCTCAAGAAAGAGGATAATGCAAATTACCGCTACCTGATCAAGAACACCCTCGAATTTGACGCCGAAATTCTCAAGCGGTATGTCAACTTCATGAACAACCCGGATGAAGATACCGCCATAGCGCAGTTTGGCCGCGGGGATAAATATTTCGGTGTCTGCATGATGATGCTGACCATGCCGGGGTTACCGATGTTCGGTCACGGACAGGTCGAAGGCTTTACCGAAAAATATGGCATGGAATACGCTAAGGCCTATTATGATGAACAGCCTGACGAAAACCTTGTCGGGCGCCACTACCGTGAGATTTTTCCTATCATGAAGAAGCGTCCGCTCTTTGCTGAAGTTCGCAACTTTTTTCTTTATGATGTCTATTCTCCGGGCGGGGCGGTCAATGAGAATATCTTCGCCTATTCCAACCGGCTTGGCGGTGAAACTGCCCTTGTTGTCTTCAACAACTGCTTTGAACAGGCTACCGGCTGGATCAAGACATCGGTAGGCTATCGCCAGAACGACGAAATCCGCCAAAGCTCACTCGCCCAGGGGCTCAACATCAGCAATCAGGAAAACACCTTTGTTATTTTCAGGGATCATGCCAGTGGCATGGAATTTATCCGCTCCTGCCGTGAAATTGCGGACAATGGACTCCTTATTGCGCTCGATGGCTACAAGTACAACGTCTTTCTGGACTTCAGGGAAGTACACCCTTCAAAACTGAGACCCTACGACCGGCTTGCAACTGAGCTCAACGGACGGGGAGTTTCGTCAATCGAGCATGCCGCTCTCACCATGAGCCTTTCGCCACTGCACAGGATTATAACTGCCGCTCTTGCGCCTGATCTTCATCAACCGCTAAATGAAGGGGCAGAGGAACATGACGGGATTTTAGCGTTTGAAACCGCAATAGCTTCGTTGCTCGACAAGGTTGCCCGGCAGTTCAGTGAGCTCATGGAAAAACCGCTTGCCGTTCCTGATACCCTTGCCTCAAAAACGGTGGAGCTGTACCGTCAGGCGCTCCTGTTTCCTGATCTGCTGAAAAAAGAGGCGAATTCCCGAAAACTTCAGACCGCGCTCGGTTTAGGCAGCAAAGAGGGCTCGGAGTATGGAACCATTGCAAGACAGTGGATTGTGCTCAACGCACTGCAACAGATGGCCGCGTCAGCCGGGGAGTTGCACTCCAACCTTATTGATGACTGGATGATGAACGATGCGCTGAGAGCAATCTATCCTGCATCGGGCATGATCGGTATTCCGGGTGAAAACCTGCCCGACCTGCTTGTCTGCATGCTCACGCCAAAACCTGAGCCTACAACGGATGACACTCCTGAAACACGCCTGCTCGCCCCTGTAAAAGCGCTCTATCGCCTTAATCGGACGCATCTGGGCCGCATGTTGCAGTTTGACCAGCGACACCAGAAAACCTGGTTCCGTGAGCACCGCTTCAGCGTCCTTGTAGCCTGGCTCGCTCTGCAGGAGTTGCTGCCGGAACAGGAAACAGCTATTGCCGAATGGGTGGAAGCCTCCGAAAAGCTTGACATGCAGGCATTCCTTTCAGGATATGAAATGGAAGAACTGATACTGGAGAGAGTGTAAACCCGTCTGTCGAGCTATATTGATCAGGCGACCCGCTCCGTTTTCCGTCATACACATCAAAAGCCCGGCAAAACCGGGCTTTTGATGTGTAGAGTGTAGCATTTTACTTACCAGCCATATGTGGCAAATACACGATAGGTATTGATAACCAGACCTGCAAGGTAGAGAAGACCGATAATGGTAAACACCGGACTTTTCTCCTCTCTTGAAGCCCGCTTGTCAAGAAATGGAACCATAAACCAGATAACAGCGCCAATAGTGATAAGGGTAATAGCAAGAAGCTCACCGCCTTCGAAGCTGAAATCCTTAAGCAGGAGAAACTGTGCCCAGAAATACCATTCCGGCTTGATGCCGTCAGGCGCTGGCGAGAGAGGATTGGCCTCAAGCCCTATTGGTCCTGGCAAAAACACTGCAAGATAGATAATCAAGCAAAAACCGATCAGCCATCCGATAGCATCCTTTGCAAGAAAGGTGGGGAAAAACTTGTCATACCCTTTGATGCGTCCCGTCTCCTTATAACCAATTGGAGCTGAGGTACCAAGAATCTGGACAAGCAGAAGATGGGCTGAAAGAAAGAGCAAAACCAGACCAGGAAGCAGCACAACGTGCACCGCAAACATACGGGTAAGCGTTTCACCGGTCACCTCTTCACCACCGCGAAGAATGTTGACAATAAAAGAACCGCCTGGAGCCACTTTTGGCACTTCAGTCCCAACCTGGGTAGCAAAGAATGCTATCTCGTTCCAGGGAAGCAGGTATCCTGTAAAGCCAAAACCGAGACAGAGCACAAAAAGAATCGAACCGCTAAACCACATAAGCTCGCGCGGCTTCCGGTAGGACTTCATAAAAAACGTACTGAACATATGGACAAACACCATCAGTACCATAAGGTTCGCTGACCATGCATGGATCTGGCGGATAAGCCAGCCAAAAGAAACCTCTCGCTGAAGAAAGACAAATGAGGCATATGCCTCAGCAGCAGTTGGCTTGTAATACTGCATCAGCAGCAAGCCCGTGATGATCTGTACCATGAAAAAAAAGAGGGCAAGGCCGCCAAAATAGTACCAGAATGAGAGGCGGTGCCGGGGAACTTCCTTTTTCTTCAGGTAATCGATTACCGGTATGACAGCATAAAAGCGTTCCCGAAGCCATTCGCCGATATCATTGATAGGGGAACGCTTGTAAGGATTTGGGTCTGCACGCTCTACCGGGGGTTTATAGACACCGCCTCCTATGGACACTGCGGGTTTTGGCTTGGCCGGAGTATTTCCTGCCATAGCGTTCTGATTGTTTTCAGCCATCGTTCCTGACTCCCTTGGTTTTCAAGAATTAAAGGTTAAGATTTTGAGATAATGAGATTTTCCCCGTCAACCTTTGCTTTAAAAACAGCCAAAGGCAAAGGCTGGGGGCCGGAGATGATCTCTCCTGTCTGCTTGTATTTTGCTCCATGACAGGGGCATGCGATGAGATTCAGTGCATTATCCCAGTGAACAAGACAGCCGAGGTGGGTACAGACTGCGCTGCAAGCGGTAAGATTGCCGTTATCGTTGACGACGATCACCCTGTCTTTATTGAACTGGAAAATCTTGCCCGTGTTTTCCGGTACTTCAGAAGCCTTTCCTACAACCATCTCATTGAGGCTTGTGAACTTTTTGACGGGAGGAATAATGTACTTGATAACGGGATAGATGGTCGAGATGGCTACGGCTGCGCCGATACCACCTACAACTTTTCCAAGAAAACCGCGACGTTCAAAATTAACCTCTTTCCCCCCCTGATCCCGTGGCTTGCCACCGGAATCCAACCCTGACGAAGCGAGTGACGCACCATCTTCAAGTTCACCCATTCTTGACAAGCTCTTGACATTAGCTAGTTGTGCCATTACAACCTATCTCCTTTTTAAATGTATTGTTATAAAATCAAAAGGCAAATACTTCCCTTGGGTTAAAACAAGGAAGCCGCTCTCACTTCTGGCGATGTTACTGTATTTTCTTGTTACCGCAACACACACGCATGAAATTCAGACTAACACAAATGAAGTGTGAATATAATTTTTTTCATCTGTCATTCCTATCCAAAGAACGCTTAAAACTGTTATAGCTTTTGTACATGATCGATCGTTCTCCATCCCTCCATATCCGACTGCGGGTGAAAAAACGCATAAAACCTGACTGTAAACGGGCTGGATTGAGAAATTCAGATATGCCCTTCATACCCTCGAAATTCCGGCCCTCTCTATGCAACGAGATAGCGGATGCAAACCGGAGATAAAACGGACCCGTATCAAGTACCGTGTCGTGATGAATCTTCAGGTGGATGTTATCATAGTGCAGGTCAAGATCTCTGCTGTGAAGGGGCGAAAAAAGACCACTTCGGAAATTGCGTTCACGAAACTGCAGCGTATCATGAACGGTGACGGTATCGCTCATGTTGTCGTGAAGAACCAGTAATGCAAGCGGCTGATAGTCATTATTCTTGAAGAATACCACGTAATAGACAAGATCGAAAGGACCGGAAAAAGCACGCCCCCAATACCAGCGAGAAATATACTCCTGCATGGGCACAGCACCGAGATTATGGTCATGATAGCCGTTCGCCCTAACGGGAATCGTGCGAACCTCACCACCCGACTGTTCAATGATCGTCATTGATCCTTCAACATCAGCTTTTGGAACACTCAAAAGCCACTGGTGAAGAGGTACCTTGCCATTATTGTTGGTATCTTTTTTTTCGTAGATAACCCTCCGACATGCCTTGAACAAAAAAGTTGCTTTTACCTCTTTTTGACGGGCAGGAAATGCAAAATCAATATCCAGCAAGTACTCGTCCCTCAGTGCATCATAGCTAAACCGGTTTTTTTCGAATCGGGCACCAATATCGGAACTGCTGCTTTCAAACAGCTCACGACGACCTTCCTTGATAAAATTAACGATCTCCCGGCCGTTTTCGTATAACTGGAAACTAAAGCCCGAATAGTTGGAAGGATGAGGGGCATCGGAAGTAGTTCGACTGGCCCACTTTTCATAGTGGCTGGTATAGTAAGGGGAAAAAGGAAAGCCGGAAAACCAGATAAGCACAACAGAGCAGCCGCTTTCCTTGTCTTCTACATCAAAATACCACCACTCGTATGCTCCCGGCTCCTGCATCTCATGCCAGAGTTCCTGATCGAGTTGCGTGGTAATATTCATGCGGGCGGTTGATGATATTCAAACACTGAAGCACAACGGAATGCTTTGCATGACATATGAGACTCAGGTAAGTTGTAACGAAGGAAAAAAGGAGCAGACATGCATCTTGTAGCCGTTGCAACCCAAAAGATACCGCTGCTAAACGGTGGTGTGGACAGAGAGGGAATCGAACCCACGACACAAGGATTTTCAGTCCTTTGCTCTACCAACTGAGCTATCTGTCCATGAAGAGGCAAAATATAGGAATAAATCTTTCACATCAAAAGAAAAAAACAATAATACGGAGTACAAAACTGCGTACTCCGTACGACAGGTTAACCAGCTACGGCTGGAAAGTGATTGTTTCTATCCCCTTCTGAATACGGCGAAGCACCGCTTCCTTTCCGAGCACCTCAAGCATATGATAGAGGCTCGGCCCAAAACTCACGCCGGAAGTAACGATTCTCAACGGGTGAATAAGAACGGCTGCTTTCATGCCCTTAGGCGCTACAAATGCCTTGAGCTGTGCTTCAATATTTTCAGCGCTGAACTCTTCGAGTGTCTCAAGAAGTGCGGTAAACTCACGAAGAAGGGTGCTGGTATCGGCCGCCCACCGTTTCTTGACCGCGTCCTCATCATAGGAGTTTGGCTCAAAAAAGAAATAGGAGGAAAATGTTACAAATTCATGTTCAAATCCAACGCGCTCACGCATCAGTTCGACAACCTGTTCTAGATAGCCCTCACTGGTGATCATTTCGAGGGGCATCAGCGACTCTTTATGCTCAAGCTCGGCAAGAAGAATCGGCTTTATGACCGCAACAAGGTTCTCTAAGGGACGGCTCTTGATATACTGTTTTTCAAGCCAGTTCAGCTTGTCTACATTAAATACCGCGCCAGCCTTGCCGACCCGTTCCAGCGAAAACTTCTCAATCAGTTGTTCCATACTGTAAACCTCCTGCTCACTTCCCTCTCCTTCGTTCCAGCCAAGCATGGCTACAAAATTGATGATTGCATCACTGCTGTACCCTTTGCGGACATAATCCTCGACGGCAACATCACCCTGTCTTTTGCTGAGTTTTGAACGGTCAGCGTTGAGCAGGAGCGGCAGGTGAGCAACTTTTGGAGGTTCCCAGCCAAAAAACTCGTAGAGAAGAAGATGCTTCGGCATGGAGGAAAGCCACTCCTCGCCCCGGATGATATGAGTAAACTCCATCAGGTGGTCATCGATGACACTGGCAAAATGATAGGTCGGAAAACCATCAGATTTCATCAGCACCTGATCATCAATGGTTGCAGAGTCAAATTCAACAGGGCCCCTGATGATATCTTCGAACCAGACTGAAATGTAATCAGGCACCTTCATGCGGATGACATAGGGGACACCCTCATCCAGTTTTTTTTTGATGACACTCGGCGGAATGGATCCGCCCATCTCTTCAGGAAGCCATTTTCTGTTATATTTGGGCTGCAGGCCCTGTTTTATCTGAAGCTGCCGGTTTTCTTCAAGCTCTTCATGCGTTGCAAAGCAGTAGTATGCATGCTGGTCGTCCAGCAGTTGCTGACAATAGCCCGCATAAATGCCAAGTCTCTCTGACTGGATATATGGCCCATAATTTCCTCCTTTTTCCGGACTTTCATCGGCCACAATTCCTGCCCACTCAAGAGTCTTGATAAGATCTCTCTGTGCTCCCTCTACTTTTCTGCTTTGATCGGTATCTTCAATTCTGATAATGAACTCTCCATGCATTTTTTTTGCAAACAGGTAATTATACAGAGCGGTTCTCAGACCGCCTACATGCAAGTATCCTGTTGGAGAAGGTGCAAACCTGGTTCTAACCTTTTGACCCACCATAATGAGCGTCGTACTGTTAATTGTTGAGAGGGAACTCTATAGCAAGTGCCGTGAATTAAAAAAAAACTCGCAGCTTTCAGTAACAAGATAAAAGATTAACCCGAAAGTCTTGAATCCCGTGTGAAAGATCACAACTTTCCAATATGGAAAAATATTAAAAAAAACTTTTTATCTGCGGTTGTCGTTTTACTTTTAATTACTTTAAATGTACCAAGTTACAATTTATGTAATCACTCCACCTATTTTATGGCCGAAAATCCCTTAAAGAAGTCAGAAAAAGATACTTCCCGAAATAAATTCAAGCCGGTCAATGAAGAAGAACGTAGACCTGGGTGGCTTCAGAAAAAGGGCGAAAGCCCTGAGGGAAGGTTTCCGCGTTTTATTCTTTTTATGATGGCGGGACTTCTGTTACTTTTTATGTTTCAACGAATTTTTGCAGGCACCGAGAGCCCTGAAATTACCTATAACGAATACAAATCAATACTGTCGAAATCCCTTATTACTGAGG
This sequence comes from uncultured Chlorobiaceae bacterium, assembly GCA_903942355.1. Taxonomy (GTDB): domain Bacteria; phylum Bacteroidota; class Chlorobiia; order Chlorobiales; family Chlorobiaceae; genus Chlorobium. The sequence goes on from CAJAOR010000110.1 coordinate 7,798, forward strand.
TTACCGTAAAAACTTTTCAAGATAAATCAGCAATTCTGGATGCAAAACTGAACGCCCCGACACCGCTTCAGTTGATTAACAAAACAAGCCTGCCGTCGGATCACTTTGCGGTCAGAATTCCATCCTTCAGCACCGAACAGGCTGATCTCCTTGCTGAAAAGGGAATCCGGCTCAAGGTTGAGGAGGGCACCAGTGGCCTGACCACCTTTCTCATGCTCTTTGCTCCATGGATAATCTTCGGCGCCGTTTATTTTTTTCTTATCAGGCGAATGGGCGGGCAAAACGGAGCCCAGGCAAAAAATATTTTCAGCTTTGGCAAAAGCCGCGCAAAACTGGTCAGCGAATTTGAAGTTAAAATAACCTTCAAGGATGTTGCCGGCGTTGATGAAGCCGTAGAAGAGCTCCAGGAGACGGTAGAGTTTCTCACAAATCCGGATAAATTCCAAAAAATCGGGGGGAAAATTCCGAAAGGAGTCTTGCTTCTTGGCCCGCCCGGAACAGGTAAAACCCTGCTTGCCAAAGCCATTGCAGGAGAGGCAAAGGTTCCTTTTTTCTCCATTTCAGGAGCGGATTTCGTTGAAATGTTTGTCGGCGTCGGAGCTGCAAGGGTGCGAGATCTTTTTGAACAGGCAAAGAAAAATTCGCCCTGTATAGTTTTTATCGATGAAATAGACGCTGTCGGACGAAGCCGGGGAGCCGGGCTGGGAGGCGGGCATGATGAAAGAGAACAGACCCTGAACCAGCTTCTTGTTGAAATGGACGGCTTTACAACCAATGAAAATGTTATCCTGATTGCGGCAACAAACCGCCCTGACGTGCTTGATACCGCACTGCTGCGACCGGGACGGTTTGACCGCCAAATCACTATCGACAAACCCGATATCCGGGGGCGTGAGGCTATTCTAAAAATTCATACCAGAAATACACCCCTGGACGAAACCGTCAATATCAACGTTCTGGCAAAAAGCTCACCGGGATTCTCCGGTGCTGACCTGGCAAATCTCGTCAATGAAGCTGCACTGCTGGCAGCACGCAATGGCAAAGAACTTATCACGGCAAAAGATTTTGAGCAGGCTCGTGACAAGATCATGATGGGCCCGGAAAGAAAAAGCATGTTTATTTCCGATGAGCAGAAAAAGCTGACAGCCTATCACGAAGCAGGTCATGTGCTGGTTTCAACCTATACCAAAGGATCTGATCCTATCCATAAGGTGACTATCATTCCAAGAGGCCGCAGCCTTGGACTGACCGCTTACCTGCCCCTTGAAGACCGCTATACCCATAACAGGGAGTACCTGCTTGCCATGATTACCTATGCACTTGGAGGACGGGTTGCCGAAGAGCTTGTTTTTCATGAAATCAGTACGGGTGCGTCAAACGATATTGAAAAAGCTACCGATATTGCCCGACGGATGGTACGGCAATGGGGTATGAGTGAAAAACTGGGACCGATCAACTATGGCGACAGCCAGAAAGAGGTTTTTCTTGGAAAGGATTACTCTCATATTCGCGAGTACAGTGAGGAAACCGCCCTGCAGATTGATGTTGAAGTGCGCAATATTATTATGGAGTGCATGGATAACGCTAAAAAGATTCTCAGCGAAAAACGTGCTGTTCTCAACCGGCTTGCCGAAATACTTATTGAAAAGGAGTCACTCAACGCCATGGAGATAAAAGAGATTACTGCCTATGACCAGACTGCTGCTCCCGGTCAGGCAACAGCGTAAACCCGAGCACTATTGGAAAACACCATGCCCATACAACTCATTGGATTGCTTCTTGTCGGTCTTGCTGCCGGCCTTCTGTCTGGAATGTTCGGAGTTGGTGGTGGTATTATCATTGTGCCGGCAATGGTACTGCTCTTTGGTATGACGCAGCAGAGTGCCATTGCAACGTCACTTATTGCACTTCTTCTGCCGGTCGGACTTCTTGGTGTGATGGAGTATTATCGTTCCGGGAAAATTTCCGGTGAGAACATCTGGATTGGCCTTATCGTAGCAGCCGGGCTCTTTGCCGGAGCCTATTTCGGAGCAAAAATAGCGACACAGCTTTCAAGTGATACACTCCGCAAATTTTTTGCTGTTTTTATGGGAATTGTCGCTCTTCATCTTTGGTTTAAATAAGTGTATACATCATAACAACCTAAGCATAATATTACCATGGGAAAAACAACCACCAAGGCTGATCTTGTTAATGTTATCGCCCACAGAACCGGGCTGACAAAAAACGAAACTGAATCTGTCGTTGACAGCCTGTTTGAAAGCATCATTGATTCACTGAAAACCGGAAAACGAATTGAAATCAGGGGATTCGGATCGTTCAATATCAGGCATAAAAATTTTCGCCAGGCCAGAAACCCGAGAACAGGCGAAAAAGTGACCGTCGAGCCAAAAAACGTTCCGACATTTAAGATTTCAAAGGAGTTCAAGCATGCGGTGAGTGAAAGCCTGAAAAGCGAAAGCGAATAGGCCGGCTCTCTGCCGTTGTGCGAAAATCAGTGCCGGAGTAATCTTTTTCAGGATTGAGGGCAAGGAGCTGTTAGGGCTTTGGCATTGCTTTTTGTGCGTGATTACTACTTCTAAAACTTGAAGAAAAAATACCATATCAGAAAAAATACCGGCAGAAGAATCGGCATTGAATATTTGTACAGATATTCAGCAAATCCCGGGACATCAACTTCTGCCTGAGTGGCAATATGCCGAACCATAAAGTTCGGGGCATTACCGATATAGGTCATTGCACCGAAAAAAACCGCTGCAAGAGAGATCGCCATCAGATAGATATCGGAAGTTACATCACCCGGAACCGGGGAGCTGACCCCTCTGGTAAATTCCTTCACATCCGAAACTGAACTGATATCCATTCCAAACTTGCCAAGCGCCCCGGCCAGAAAATTCAGATAGGTCGGTGCATTGTCGAGTACTCCAGAAAGAGCTCCACTCATCCAGTAGAATTTTGTTACGGATAATTCCCCGCCGTGAAAAGCGGCATAGGCGCCTATCAGCTCAAGCGCCGGAATCATGGTGGCAAATATTCCCACAAAAAGAAATACCACCTCCCGAATTGGGGAAAAACTAAACCCGTTACCCTCCAGTGCTTCCTTATCGGCGGTTTTATAAGCAGCAAAAGCAAGAGAAAACATCATCAGTTCACGAATGCCGAAGGGAAGGTGAAAAAGATTCTGAAGACTGGGAAAGCCAGGAATCAGCGCCGGATCAAGGAAAACTGCTCCGATGACAATGACAAGAAAGATGATGCTTTTAACACCCGCCACACGCACCCCGCCCTTAATTTCCAGCCCACTCACGTCTCCCTTTCCGGCTCTTGCATCAAAAACAATAAAAAGAAGCAGAAGAACGGCAATGGCCATAAGCCAGGGCAGCCATAATTTCGACGCGACCCAGAAAAATGGAACTCCTTTCAGAAAACCCAAAAAGAGAGGCGGATCACCGACAGGGGTAAGTGCGCCGCCAATATTGCTGACAATAAAAATAAAGAAGACAATATGAAATGGCTTGATCCTCCCGGCATTGATGCGCATATAGGGTCGAATGAGCAGCATGGAGGCTCCTGTAGTGCCGATAAGATTAGACAGCAATGCGCCAGAAAAGAGCAATGCCGCATTAACCAGGGGATTGCCCCTTCTCTGAATACTAATGAGAATCCCGCCTGAAGTGACAAAAATCGCAACAATCAGCGCTATAAACGAAAGGTATTCTTCAAGCGTATGCAGCAGCACGCCGGCACCATGCTCCATGAAAAAACCGTACCAGAGAGCCACAACTCCCCCAAGCCCGATGGAGAGCGTTGCATAATGACGCTCCCAAAATCGATGATACAAAAGAGGGCCTGTAGCGATCATCAAAAGAAGCAGAATAAACGGAGACAACAGCCAGACCGGTGGAAGCTGATGGGCGGGCTGAAAAAAATGAACGGCAGCAAATGCTGCCGTTTCATGATTTTCCGTCGCAAAAATGGCTTTATTCATACCACTTCTTTATTCTCCCTCAAAATCTGTCAGGGAGTAGACGCTGTAACCCTTTTCGAGAAGTTTTCTCTCTCCGCCAATATCTGGGAGGTTAACAATGAAAGCCATCTCTGAAACAATCCCGCCAACCTTTTCTACCAGTGCTGCTGCAGCAAGAGCCGTGCCTCCGGTGGCAAGCAGATCATCAACAAGAAGAACCTTCTGACCCGCAACAAGCGCATCAACATGAATCTCAATCTTGTCACTGCCGTACTCAAGCTGATATTCCTGGGAAACAACTTCAGCAGGCAGTTTCCCCGGTTTTCTGACAGGAATAAACCCTTTACCAAGGGCGTAGGATAATGCTCCACCGATAATAAACCCTCTTGCCTCTATACCGACAATAATATCAAAATCCATCCCCGCCTGCAGATAGTGCTGCGCCATATTGTCAATGACCAGCCTAAAGCCTACCGGATCCTTGATGAGTGTAGTAATATCACGAAAAAGGATTCCTTTTTTCGGATAGTCGGGAATCGAACGGATACGAGATTTAATAGGCATGGATGGCAACGATTTGGTTGATAAGAAACAATCAAAGAACCTTTGTAAACTAAGATAGCACTCTCCCTTTTAAATTCAAATCCTTGTCCAGAGAGTCTATCAAAACCAGCAATTCATTTCCGGGCAAGGTTTGCAGCAACTCACTGTCAGTACTCTCAACCAGGACTCTCTGATAGTTGCGCGTATAGCCGCTGCAGTGCTGAGTAGCCTCTCCTGCCGGCTTTGCATGCTCAAAAAGAACCAGAGACTCTTTGCCGATATAGCGTGCCTTAAAACGCGCTTCATGCCGTCTGCCAAGCTCAACCAGTTCACGATACCGCCGGGCAATATCGCCTGATTCAACCACAGTGCGCTCACAGTTTGCTGTCTGACGGGCAAGCGGGGTTCCTGGCCGGATTGAACAACTGAACACATGAAGATAAGCTAGCGGAAGCTCTTCAATAAAACGGTACATCAGCCGAAAATCTTCCTCAGTTTCCCCGGGATAGCCAACCATCACATCAGCCCCTATGGCACACTCTGCAATTTGTTCTACCGACTGCAGAATCTTGTTGCGGTAATGTGCCGTATCATAACGGCGACGCATGGCCCTTAAAATGGCATCCGAACCGCTTTGAAGAGGAATATGAAAATGCGGTACAATTTTTTTCGATCCCGCAACCAAAGAGATCAGCTCACTATCGACAATATCGGGTTCGATAGAACTGATTCGGATACGACTGACATTGACCTCTTCAAGCATGCGCAAAAGATCGCACAGCGTCAGACCATCACCATGATAATCGCCGATATTGACCCCTGAAAGTACTATTTCCCGATAGCCGGATAATGCCAATACATGAGCACGCTCAACAATCTGCAGAGCAGATATTGATCTCGATTTGCCTCTGATAAGAGGAATCACACAATACGAACATCCGTAATCACAACCATCCTGTATTTTCAAAAATGCACGGGTTCTTTCCGTACTAGCTGCCGTTTGCAATGAATATCCCTGATAGATTTCTTCTGACATGCATGCTGGCGAAACCTTGACAAAAGGAAGTGATACGCTCCCAAGCATAATATCGTTATACGATTTTATTTCAAATTTATCGTTGCTGCCCAGGATTGCATCTATTCCATTTATTGCGGCAAGAGCCTCTGGATTAAACTGGGAATAACAGCCAATAACAACTATTCGGCTCGCAGGATTTTTTCGTATAATCCCCCTTATTTTCTGACGGCATTTCTGCTCAGCCTGTTTTGTTACTGCACAAGTATGAATTACAATAAGATCCGCACCCTCTTCAATTGATGAAAGCAACCATCCCTGCTTGCATAAATTATCAAGAATGGCAGACGTTTCAGAATAGTTCAGTTTACATCCGAGGGTTACACCTGCAACTCTATTTTTTCCAACATCTTGCATATCAATATTTCTTCTGCATTGTCATATGCTTACTCCAGCCTCCCGGAATATCCAAGACTTCGTTTGTTCCGATAGAAATTCATGGCCAATCCAACCATAATCATATTTCCAACCAGAGAAGAACCGCCATAAGAGACAAATGGCAGAGGAACGCCAATAACAGGAATAATGCCAAGCGTCATGCCAACATTAACAAAAACATGGACAAACAGCAGGGTCACAAATCCGGCAAGTGTCAGTTCGACAAACTTGTTATTGATTGAATAAATAGCCCAGATTATCCTCAGAATAAGAGTTAGATAAAGCGCAATCAAGAGAGATGCTCCAATAAAACCAAACTCTTCAGCAATAACACAAAAAATAAAATCAGTCCACTGGGCAGGAATAAAACGCAGTTGGGTCTGTGTTCCATGAAGGAAACCTTTCCCGAAAATACCTCCTGAACTTATCGCTATTTTTGCCTGAAGGGCATTATATCCTGCGCCGCGCGGATCCGACATGGGATCAATAAACGTCTGGATTCTTTTTATCTGATGAGGCTTGAGAATTTCACTGGCAAACTGGTGGGCAGAAAGGCTTGCAGCAAGAGCGGAACCAATCACGATGAGTTGATGAAACTTGAATTTCTTCTGCTTGAGTAACAAGATCGCCATAAAAACCACCGCGAGAGAAACAATAAAATAGATATTAAAAAATCCGGAGACAATGAGAATAACCGGGAAAATAATCAGCATCAGAATGTAGATATCAAAACCGGCCATAAGAAGCATGGTTGCAATCAATGGCAGAAACGTAAGCATGGTGCCCATATCCGGTTGCAGCATAATAAGCAGAATGGGAATGAAGGATATTGTCAGGGCAATAAGAAGGCCCCTCATTGAACGGATATCGGTATCGTCATCGGAAAGAAATCTTGCCAGAGCAAGAATGGTTGCCATCTTGGCTATTTCGGAAGGCTGAAAACTAATGAAACCAATTTTCATCCAGCTTGTCTGGCCTGCAATTTTTTTTCCAAAAATCAGTACCGCGACAAGAAGCAGAATCCCGATAGCGTAAAAGATATACGTATTATCCCTGATAAAACGAACGTCATTAAAATTGACAAACACCAGCGCAATAACGCCAAAAAATGCCCAGGCCAACTGCCGGTAAAAAAGCGAGGTATCACCGGTTCCATTGGTTGCGCTGTAAATGGCCATCAGCCCGAAAACAAGAAGTCCTGCCATCGGAACTATAAGCCACGGATCATGTTTGGTATTATTTTCCATTCAAGTATTGAGTTGCCCCTTTTTCATTATCATGACAGCCTATAATTTAGTATAGTATATTTTTAAAACTGATAGAACCTTTCATAAAAAGTTACATGGCATCATCTCCTTTTTCCTGCGGTTTCGCCATTATCATCGGCCCGCCAAATGCAGGGAAGTCAACCCTGCTCAATGAACTTCTCGACTACAAGCTCTCCATTGTAACACATAAGCCACAAACCACGAGAAAAAAAATTACCGGCATATACCACAACGACAAGTGCCAGATTATCTTTCTTGATACGCCGGGAATCATGAAGCCGCAGCAAAAACTGCATGAGTCCATGCTTGGCGTCATCCGCGATTCCCTTAAAGATGCAGACATCGTTATTGCCCTGCTCCCTTTTTCAGGCAAAAAAGATTTTTTTGACCGGCCGTTCGCCGAAGAGCTTTTCAATGGCTGGCTGAAACCTGCGGGCAAACCCATTATTGCCGTTCTGAATAAATGCGACCTTGTCAGCACCGAGCGTCAGCACGAAGCCGAAGAGTATATCCGGAAAAGCTGGAATCCAGCTGCCGTCATGTCGGTTTCAGCATTGAAAGGCAATAACCTCCCCGAGCTTATCGAAGCCATCCGCCCTTTTCTTCCGCTCAACTATCCTCTCTATCCGGAAGATACACTCAGCACAGCTCCCGAACGCTTTTTCGTCAGTGAAATCATCCGCGAAAAAATATTTCTTCTCTATGGTCGTGAGGTACCCTATTCGACCGAGGTCGTCATAGACGAATTCAAGGAACAGCATGAAAACGATCCAACAAGAAAGGATCTCATCCGCTGCTCGGTTATCGTAGAACGCGACACCCAGAAACAGATCCTGATCGGCAGCAAAGGCGCCGCCCTGAAAAAGCTCGGACAAACGGCAAGAAAAGATATCGAAGAGATGCTCGGCCGCCCCGTTTTTCTTGAACTCTTCATAAAAGTCCGACCCGACTGGCGCAAGAAAAACAACCTGCTGAAAAGTTACGGTTATTAACGAAAAAAGCCTTCCCTGAAAACAGAGAAGGCTTTTTTCATTACAACAGGCAAGCAGAGTGGAGTCAATTATCTCACGCTCTCTGCTCGCTGACTTTTTTCTCACTTGACTTTACCGGAGGTTCGAGTTCAGCGGTAGCTGCCTCAATCTCCTTTTTCTCATTCGGATGAGCTGCAAGGTAGGCTTCGATCTCTTCCTTGTTCTTGTCCTTGAAATACTCAAGAGCAGAAAGAATAATGCGCTTGTTCTCCTTGTCGAACTCAATGACGCGAAGCGGCAGTGCATCACCGATCTTGAACGACGAATGGATATCCTTCACGCCGCCCTGAAGCAG
>CAJAOR010000111.1 GCA_903942355.1 uncultured Chlorobiaceae bacterium
CATCATCCAAAACCACGTCGGGATGAACTAGATTAAGCAAGTTTTTTCAATTTATGTTCAACAAATCAAGAGCACTCTTTTTACTCAGGATTATTTCTGAAGGGAATCCAATTTACAATTTTAGAATTAAAATACAAGAAATACCATTATCCCGTCAAGATAAGAAGAACTTCCAAAAAAAGTATTTGCGTTGCTTGTTGACTGTTTAAGTATTAAATTTAAAATTATTTCATAAAAAAAATGGAGCTCGACAATGGATATTCGCAGATGGATTCTGGCATTTATTCTTCCACCCGCATCAGTTACAAACAAGGAAGCCGGAACGGTTATGTTGACCGGGCTTCTCACGCTGCTTGGCTGGTTGCCTGGTGTCGCTTTTGCTCTTTTCATGATTATCCAGGAAAAGCGTCAGGTAAAAGCCTGACACGTTGTCATGAAGCTTCTTGTTGCCATTGATTTCTCTGAACTTGCCGACAGGATCATTGGCGAAGCTGAGAAGTTTGCCAAAACCCTTTCGGCAAAAGTCTGTCTGCTTCATGTCATTCCTCCCTCCTCGCCGGTCATTGAGCTGCTTCCTGATGTCGAAACACTGCTGCCAAGAGAGGATCCACCGGTAAATGAGAATTCTCAACACCTCTCCGAAACCCCCGAGTCCGCTAAACTGCTCACCATTGCCATAAAATTGCAGCAGAACGGCATTGATACAACTGTCATAATCGCACAAAACGACGAGGTTACGGCGATTATCGAGGAAAGTGAAAAAAACAGCGTCGATATGATCATGCTAGGATCACATGGGCATGGCGCACTCTTTCACCTCCTCATTGGCAGCGTTTCAGAGGGTGTGATCCGGCGGGCATCCTGCCCGGTCATCATCGTGCCCTTAAAAAAGCGCTGAAAAGCCTCCACGCCTGCGCCAACAGAAAGGCAAAACCGGCTACAAGAATGATGGTTGCTCCTGAAGCTATATCAAACAGAAAGGATAGCCAGAGCCCGCAAATACTGAAGAGCGCTGAAAACACCACAGACTGAATCATCATGCCCAGCAGGCTGCGGCTCAGCATCCGGGCAATAGCAGCAGGAATGGTCAGAAGCGCAATCACCATCACAATACCCACAACCCGCACCATGACCACAACGGTCAGGGCAATCAGGCAGAGCATCAGCAGATAAAGAGCCGTCGTTTTCAGGCCGGAGACCGCAGCATACTCCTCATCAAACGAGATGGCAAGAAATTCCTTGCTGAAAAGCCATACAACAGCAATGATCAGCAAATCAAGCGACATGATCATCCACAGGTCACTTGATGGAACCGTCAGAATATTGCCGAAAAGATAACTGAAAAGATCGGGAGCATAGCCAGGTTTTAGCCCGATACAGATGACCCCGACTGCCATCCCGACCGCCCAGAAGGTGCCGATTGCGGTGTCTTCTGCAACCTTTGCCTTTTTGCTCAGCAAACCGATTGCAAGTGCAGCAGCCAGACTGAATGGGATAACGCCAAGCAGCGGATTGATCCCAAGGTAGTAGCCAAGCCCGATACCGCCAAACGCCGTATGCGCTATACCTCCACTGATAAAACCGATCTTTTTCACCACCACATAGGTACCTATGATGCCGCAGGCAACACTGGAGAACAGCGCGGCAAGAAGCGCGTTGCGCATGAATTCAAAAGCAAATATCTCCTGTAGCATACCGTTGGAGCTCTTCAAAGGTTCGGGAAAGCGGAATTCTGTGGAACAGATGCAATGAATCTTTCCCCACAAGAAGTTATACCTGGTTCAGACAGCTCAAGGGTAACATTCAGAGCGGCTACTTTTGTTACATACCGGTTTATAAGAGAGGTATCATGCGTAACAAGCACAATGGTAAGCCTCTCTTTCAGCTGCTCTATAAGATCATAAATGGTGATTTTCATCTGCGGATCAATACTCGCCGTAGGCTCATCAAGCAGAAGCAGCTCCGGCTCTCCGGCAAGCGCCCGTGCAATAAGTGCCCGCTGCAACTCCCCTCCTGACAAGTCGCCTATCCGGCGCTCAATCAGCCGTTCAAGACCAGCAGTGCAAATCGCCTCGTCAACCCTTACTCTATCGAGATGGTTATAGCGCTGAAAAAGTTTTTTTTTCGACAACCGCCCCATCAGCACAAGATCGCGGACACTGATTGGAAATTCACGGTCAAAAAAAAGCCGCTGGGGAACATAGCCAATACGCCCCGGGGAACGTCCCGGCAGTCCGCCAAAAACAGTTACCCTACCTGCCAAGGGCTTTTGAAGGCCAAGAAGCACCCTGAGCAACGTTGTTTTACCTCCGCCATTCGGGCCAATAAGCCCAAGAAAATCCCCTTCAGATACTGAGAATGTCACCCCGTCAAGCACCTTCACGCCGTCAAAACCGACCGAAAGCTGATGACATTCGATAATCGGCTCTCTCATCGCATACTTTCAATAAACGCACTCGTCGCACGCCTGAGGTTATTTTGATAATCAGGTGATAACGGATCAACACTGCATATCCTGCCGCCAATTTCCAAAGCAATGGTTTCTGCCTGTGCCGTGCTGAATTGTGGAGAGACAAACACGACCCCGATACGGCTTGCTTTTGCTTTTTCGATGACACGCTGCATCTGACGCGGGGTGAGCGTCTTACCCTCATCCTCGACCGCTATCTGTTCCAGGCCGAAATTATTAGCGTAATACCCCCATGCCGGATGGAAAACTAAAAACCTGCGATTCTTTAACCCCGCAAGCTTGCGATGAATCTCCTGATCGAGCAACTGTAATTCAGCCTCAAGCGCTGCACCGTTAGCGGCATACTCCTCCCTGTGATCCGGATCAGCTGAAATAAGGACCCTTTTGACATTCTTGGCAATGATAATGCCATTTGCCGGAGTAAGCCAGTAATGAGGATCGTAACGTTCATCCTGATGAGCCTCTCCGTCATGCTTGATGGGAAGAAGGCGAATACCCTCAACGGCATTACAAAGCCTCATAGCATGATTAAGCGACAACAAACGCCGCATCCAATCCAGCTCAAACTCGACCCCCGAACCTGCCTTGATAAACAATATAGCCTTACCAAGCCGAACCATCTGCCGAGGGGACGGCTCATAACTGTGAGGATTTCCGCCTGGCGGCACCATCACCGAAACAGCAACATGAGTCCCACCAATTCTTTCTGCAAAGTAGGCAAGAGGTGCTATGGAGGCAACAACCTGCAACTTTCCAGTTTCAGTCTCCGGGCTGCACCCGTTCAGCAAAAAGGCCAGAATCAGAACCGACAAAAAAAACTTCATCAAGATTTAACCATTACCCACCTTTTGGCCATTAATGAGCAGGACGTGACATATGCAAAGCCAACACGCTTGAAGATACAAAAAAGGGCGAGCTGTTCCGACAAAGGAGGCCTAGCGGTAACAATCAGATTAAAAAGATGTTACCGCTTGAAGTAAATACCATTACGGCAACCTGTTCAGCGCACTGACTGTTGCCTTGATAGAAGCAAGACTGATATTGGAATCGATCCCGGCACCAAACGAAACCCTACCGTCTGCGCAACCGATCTTGATATAGGCTATGGCAAGAGCTCCGGCGCTCCGGCCGATAGCATGCTCCGCGTACTCGTCAACACTGAAGTCATGTCCGCTCTCCCTGACAAATCCTTTGACAAAGGCATCAAGCGGACCGTTACCCTGTGCTGTAAAGCTGAGCTCTCTCTCTTTGTTCTGAACGATACAACTTATGGTGGTATCCTCTTCATCCGGACGACGAGGCTCCTCATCATCCCAACTGATATGGCACTTTTTGAGGGTAACCGACTCGCGCAGCTTCACATACTCCGAATGAAACAATTCATGAATTTGCTCAACTGTCAACTCAACACCGGCTGTGTCAGCAACACCCTGAACCGCTTCGGCAAAATCAGGTTGCATCCATTTAGGAATCTGGATCCCGTAATCCTTTTCAAGCACATAGGCTACTCCACCCTTTCCGGACTGACTGTTGATACGCACGATAGCCTCATAGTTGCAACCAACATCCTGAGGGTCAATTGGCAGATAGGGAACGGCCCACAAGCCACCGGGAGAGAGTGGCTGCGCTTTCATTCCCTTGCTGATTGCATCCTGGTGCGAGCCTGAAAAAGCCGTATAAACCAGCTCCCCCGCATAGGGATGACGGGAATGAATATCCATACGGGTACAGCGACGATAGACCTCACGTATCCGTGGAAGATCAGAAAAATCCAGTTCAGGATCGATGCCTTGACTGAAAAGGTTCAACGCCATGGTCACCACATCCATGTTACCGCACCGCTCGCCGTTACCAAACAAAGCCCCCTCAACCCGGTCAGCACCGGCCATCAACGCCAATTCAGCAGTCGCTACCGCCGTACCGCGGTCATTATGGGCATGAACGCTGATCAGAACAGCATCCCGCGCCTTGATGTTGCGGCAGAACCACTCGATCCGGTCAGCATACATATTCGGCGACGACATTTCCACCGTTGAGGGCAGGTTCAAAATGATTTTGTCAACAACTGTAGCTCCCCACGTATCCATAACCGCATGACAGACTTCAAGCGCATAATCGAGCTCCGTACCGGTAAAACTTTCGGGGCTGTACTCGAAACGGATACCCGCATTGCCGCTCTCATCCTTCAGGCGGCGTACAAGCGCCGTCCCCTCTACCGCAATACCCTTGATATCCTCCCTGTTTTTGCGGAAAACAACCTCCCGTTGCAGACTTGACGTCGAGTTATAGAGATGAACAATGGCCTTTTTCGCCCCTTTTATGGCATCGAACGTTTTTCGGATCAGGTGCTCCCGCGCCTGCGTCAGTACCTGAATCGTGACATCGTCAGGAATAAGCCGTTCTTCTATCAGCCGGCGCACAAACGCAAACTCCGTAGCTGAAGCCGATGGAAAACCAACCTCGATCTCCTTGAACCCTATGGATACGAGAAGCTGAAACATGGAAACCTTTTCCTCCACACTCATCGGTACCGGAAGCGCCTGGTTACCGTCACGAAGATCCACACTGCACCATATCGGCGCTTTCGTAATACTTTTGTCAGGCCAGCTCCTTGCGGAAATTGCAACCGAAGGGTACGCAGCATATTTCTGATACTTCATCTTTTTCATTGCACCTCTTCCTTTTTTTATCCTTTAA
>CAJAOR010000112.1 GCA_903942355.1 uncultured Chlorobiaceae bacterium
ATAAAAAAAGAGAGTAAGCTTACTATATCACACACTCAAATTACCGGATGCTGCTTCCTTCCGGATCTGACATGGTTGGGCAACTGAGCGTTGTATAGGACTTACTCTCTAATATGTTGGTTTTTGAATGCTCCCAGCTTTTCGTGGAATATCAAAAACAAGTGTCACAATATAATCTATCGTACAAAGAAAACAAAAAACAAACAAAGCTCTTTTATCTTTCTGTCAACTGTTATAACTTCCGAAGCATTGAGAGATTTATCGAACCACGACCCTGCCTGAAACAGCCTCACTCGCTGCCTGGTTGTGCGGCAACAATTATTCTTATGGGAACACAGCGGATTTTAAGCGGAATGCGGCCTACGGGCAAACTCCATCTCGGACATTTCACCGGCGCTCTTGAAAGCTGGGTTGAGCAGCAGAATCTGCTTGATGAAAAGGGTTCAAGGGTTTATGAAACCTGCTTCCTCATTGCAGATTATCACAACCTAACGACGTCTCTTGATACCAGTGAAATCTATTCGAACTCGCTGGACATGCTGATCGACTGGCTGGCCGCAGGCATAGATCCTGAAAAAAGTCCGCTTTTCCGTCAGTCACAGGTAAAGGAACATGCCGAACTCTTTCTGATTTTTGCCATGCTGATAACCTCATCGCGTCTTGAACGAAACCCGACCTTGAAAGAGCAGATACGTGACCTGAATATGGATTCGCTGATTTACGGTCATCTGGGCTATCCTGTACTTCAGGCAGCCGATATTCTTCTCTATAAGGGCAACGTCGTTCCGGTGGGTGAAGACCAGATACCTCATGTGGAGATTACCCGGGAGATCGCCCGGAAATTCAACAATCACTATCCTCATCCCGTTCTGGGAGAGGTCTTTGCTGAGCCGGAACCGAAAATCACGAAATTTGCGCGTCTGGTTGGCCTCGATGGAAAGGCAAAAATGTCAAAGTCTCTCGGCAATACCATTCTGCTTGCAGATGGCCCTGAGGAGGTTTTGAAAAAGATGCGCACCGCTGTAACGGATACCAAAAAAATCCGGAAAAACGATCCCGGTCATCCTGAAGTCTGCACCGTCTTCAGTTACCATGGGAAATTTACCCCGAAGGAACAGCATAGCAACATCGAGATCGATTGTCGCGCAGGGTCGCTTGGATGCGTGGACTGCAAAAAGCTGTGTGCGGCAAATATTTCACGTGAACTCGCTCCCTTGATTGAAAAACGCCGCTATTATGAAGCGCACATGGATCTTGTAAAAAATATTCTTCTTGAAGGCGAGGTTAAGGCAAAAATGATTGCCCGCCAAACGATGCTGGAGGTGAGAACAGCCATGAGGCTTGGCGAAACAACCGGCTGTAACCATCTGTAAAACCCCATGCTGAGCAACAAAAAACACGCCTTTATTTTTGACATGGATGGAGTGCTGACGGATAACATGCGATTTCATGCCGATTCATGGGTAGAACTCTTCAGCGATTTCGGCCTTCAGGGGCTCGACGCCGAACGTTATCTGGTAGAAACGGCAGGCATGAAAGGTCTTGACGTTCTCCGTTACTTTCTCGACCCGCAAATCAGTGAGGCGGAAGCTGAACGACTTACCGAACTCAAGGACTTTCTTTACCGGGTCATGTCGCGCGACCTCATTAAACCCATGCCCGGCCTCCGACAATTTCTTGATTCGGCTGAAAAACGCGGAGTTCGGCTTGGAATCGGCACCGGTGCAGGCCCGAAAAACATCGACTACGTCCTCGGCATCCTCGGCATAAACGATACATTCCAGGCCATTGTGAACCCTTTTCAGGTTCGGCACGGCAAACCGCAACCTGATATTTTTTTGCGTGTCGCCACCCTTCTGGAGGTACCTCCTTCGGCATGCATTGTCTTCGAAGATGCCCTTCCGGGCGTTGACGCAGCCCGGAGGGCCGGAATGCAGTGCGTTGCCGTCACAACAACAAACTCTGCCGATGCATTCAACGGTTTCGATAATGTTCTGCAGGTTATCGGTGATTTTACCAGCCTTTGTCCTGAAGATCTCTTGAGAAAACTCAATGAGAAACACCCTATGACCCTCTTATAAAGAATCAGATGCGCGAATTTTTTCTTCCTGTGATTTACAATGCCCTGCTCTCGGCAGGCATTATGACCGACAAACCAATAAATATTGAACAGCCGGCAGATAAAAAGTTCGGTGACTTTTCCACAAACATTGCACTGCTTGCCGCAAAAGAGTGCCGGAGAAACCCGCGTGATCTGGCCCAGACAGTTATCGAGCACATGATTTTCCCCCAAGATACCATTTCAAAAATCGAGGTGGCGGGAGCTGGATTCATCAATTTTTATCTCGCACCGTGCTTTATCATGCAATCGGTCGAGCAGGTGCTGCTTGACGGGGATGAGTACGGAAAAGGAAGCATCGGCAAAGGAGAGAACGCTGTCGTAGAATATGTCAGTGCAAATCCAACCGGACCGCTGACCATCGGACGTGGCCGGGGCGGCGTGCTTGGAGACTGCATTGCAAATCTCTTTGATGCCCAGGGCTACAAGGTTACCCGCGAGTACTATTTCAATGATGCCGGACGTCAGATGCAGATTCTGGGAGAATCCGTCCGGCTCCGTTATCTTGAGCGCTGCGGCAACACGATTGAGTTCCCCGCCACCCATTATCAGGGTGAGTATATTGGGGAAATTGCAGAATTGATGTACCAAGATCATGGAACGGCACTTGCGGAAAGCACCGAACTGCTGATATTCAAAAAAAGAGCCGAAGAGATCATTTTTGCTTCGATACGCAAAACGCTTGAACGCCTCAGCATCCGTCACGACTCCTTTTTCAATGAACATACCCTCTACATGCCCGATGAAGTGGGCATGACCGCCAACCAGAAGGTAATCGACAAGCTCAGGGAAAACGGATTCATCAGCGAATATGATGGCGCAACCTGGTTTGAGACCACCAAGCTTGGCCAGGAAAAGGACAAGGTACTTATTAAATCTTCAGGCGAACCAAGTTACCGATTGCCGGATATTGCCTACCATATCACCAAGTTTGAGCGCGGCTTCAGCATGATCGTCAATGTTTTTGGCGCTGACCATATCGATGAATACCCCGACGTGTTGGAGGCATTGAAAATTCTCGGTTACGATACACAGCGCATCAAGGTCGCCATCAACCAGTTTGTAACGACAACGGTTGACGGACAAACCCTTAAAATGTCAACAAGAAAAGGAAATGCCGATCTGCTGGACGACCTGATTGACGATGTCGGCGCAGATGCTACCCGACTTTTCTTCATCATGCGCAGCAAAGATTCACACCTGAACTTCGATGTCGAACTGGCAAAAAAACAGTCGAAGGACAACCCTGTCTTCTATCTGCAGTACGCCCACGCAAGGATTTGCAGCCTCTTGCGTATGGCTGGGCAGGAAATCGGCTTTGACCCTGCTTCCAGCCCTGACAGCCATTTGCTGCAACTGCTCAACTCTCCGGCAGAACTACAGCTTGGATTTGCTCTGCTTGATTATCCTGATATGATTAAAACAAGTTTGCGCCTTCTTGAACCGCAAAAAATGGTCGAATACCTGCACTCTCTGGCTGAATTTTTTCACCGCTTTTATCAGGAGTGTCCCATTCTCAAGGCTGAACCGGACATCGCCAAGGCAAGACTCTTTCTTTCGCTGGCAACACGTCAGGTACTGCGCAACGGATTCAGGATCCTTGGCGTGTCTGCCCCTGAGTCGATGTAATCGGTTTCAAATAAAGCCCATGCTCCTTGATATATTGAAGCACTGAGGATGGAACATGCCTGGAGACCGAAAGCCCGGCGGCGAGAAGATCCCTTATGAGGGTTGAGGAGAGCCAGCAGTCAAAATGGATGAACCTTACTGCTCCGCATCGCTCCATCGCTTGATGGGGTTGTGCGCTCTGCTCCGCTGTCGCTCTGCCAAAGACCACAATATCGCATAGTGCATAAAGCTGCTCAGACTCCTTCCACAGGGAAAATTCCCTGAAACTGTCCTCTCCGACAAGCAGGGTCAGCCTGTCGGTCGGGTAGAGATCGCGAAGATAGCGCAAGAGATCGACCGTATAGGAGGGCTGCATTTTTTCAAGCTCCCATGAGCTGACCTCACTGCATGCACCGGTCATATTGATTTCCCGTGAGAGGAGCTCAGCCATGCGCATCCTGTGCACATCGGCTGCCGCTCTTTTTTGCTTTAACGGGTTATTTGAAACCGAAACAATGAGTCTGTCGATCTGGAGCAACTCTCTGGCAAAGAGGCAGAGAGCAAGATGGCCATTGTGCGGCGGATCAAACGTGGCGCCGAAAACTGCCAGATGCACAACGACTCTCGTTTCAGTTTTTGAAATTCTGATTGATTTTATCTCTGGTCCCCTTCATTTCCTTCTCTTTTTCTGGAAAAAGCTGGACGTACTGATCGAGCGCCTGACCTGCATCAAACCATTTTTTTCGCTTCATCAAGACATCAACTTTGCCTGCAAGAGCTGGCTTGAAGAAGTTGGTATCTGCATAACGCTTGATAACCTCGTCGTAAAAAATACCGGCTGCCTTGTACTTCTTAAGCTGTATATACTGATGGGCTATTGAAAACATATTGTGTGCCAATTTTTCCCTCAGCACTGGAATTGCCTTTTCAGCATATCTCAAGGTATCAATACGCGCAAATTGTGCGGTTGCTGTCCGGTAACTCTGCTTATAGGAATCATTGCCGGGATTGATCTTCAGCAACTCCCTGTAGGTCTCAACATCACTGGCAATCTTCGATGAATCAACCATCGGATAGAGCTCCAGATAAAGGCCAAACTGCTCAATGGCTTTATTGGTAAACTGCTGATCCAGTTCAAAATGCGGAGAGAGCTGCTCGTAGGATTTTGCAAGCAGAAACTGGGACGTTCTTGCATAGGGGGTAGAGGAAATCTGCTGTTGCAGGCGGGTAAACATCTCAGCAGAAAGCAGATAATCTCCAGAGCGGTAATAGGACTGAGCCAGATAATAAAGCACATCATCCTCAAGAGCCGTGGCCCGAGAAGTAAAGAGCAGCGATTCAAAATCGATAGCAGCCTGCTTGTAGTCTCCTTTATCGTACAGCTTCATCGCTTTCGTGTATCCCTCATTAACGCGAGCAGTTGCTGTGGTTATCGGTTTTGAGGAAGAACAACCGGAACTTATCAATAACCCTGCCGCAAAAAGCATCAGTACTGAACGTGAAATAAATCTGGCAACCGACATAGAATAACTCCATTATTCTTTTTATAGAAAAGAGAAAACATATAATACGAAACTCCAGAAAAACAAACAGCACTCCCTAAGCAATTACAGCGCGATTTTAAGCCGGGTTATCGCTGAATCCATGGCAAAGGTGAAAAATCACTCCACTTGTCCAATAAAGGAGGTGAGTGTCTGCATGCGTTTTCTTGAAGCCACCGAGAGCAAAGAGCATGTTGCCTCAGCAGTTTCAACTAAGACTGCCGTGAAAAACAACACCACAAACAGGGATAATCGGCGGGAGAAAAGCTTTTGTGGAGCTTAGGGGAGTCGAACCCCTGACCTTCTCATTGCGAACGAGACGCTCTACCAACTGAGCTAAAGCCCCAAATCATACCATGCAATCATTTTGCAGCACTGCCTAATCCGTACTGCATCGTAAAAAAAATAGCCTGCAGGGGCAGGCTATTGAGTGTCAAACTCTTCAATACAACACACTCCAAGTCACCTGTTTTTTTCAGGATACCAGTGTCTGGCGAAGCATTTGAAGCTGATGACTGATGCTACCGTCATGAATTGTATCCCCAATTTTAACCGTAACCCCGCCAATAAGCTTCTCATTGACAGCCATCCTTGGACGGATTTTCTTGCCGGTAAAAGCAGCAAGTCTGGAGACCAGTTCGCTGGCCTGTTCGTCAGAAAGTTGAACAGCACTTGTTACATCAACATTGATGACACCTCTTTTTTCATCAAGAAGCATTTGAAATTCATCAATAATTTCAGGCAGGAGCCCAGCACGTTTTTTTCTGGCAACCAACTTTAAAAACAGAAACATTTTCTCCCCGATCGAACCGCGGAAAACCTCTTCTAGTATATGAATTTTCTTGTCCCCTTTAACGAGAGGACTACGCAACGCATGAACGAGATCACGCGAGTGTTCGAGAACCTCCTTGATCACCTGAAGCTCAGCAACAATAGTATCAAGAAAATTACCCTCTTCAGCCGCTGAAAGAAGAGCGGAGGCATATCGACGACTTGCAATTAGAGTTGACATGACGGTGAGCAGTTTTCAGTTACGTTTTGTTGAAAGATCCTGAATCATGCTGTCAACGATCTTTTTCTGCATATCGGAATCAAGAGCTGTCTTGATAATTCTTTCTGCGCCCATGACGGCAAGATCAGCAACTTCATTCCTCAGCACATCGAGCGCACGACGTTTTTCCTGCTCAATTTCATCTTTTGCCGAAGCGATCATTTTCTTTGCTTCTGCCTGAGCCTTATCGGTCAAATCGGCGCGAAGCTTATCGGAGTATTCCTTTCCTTCACGGATGATCCTGTCGGATTCAGCATCAGCTTTTGCAAGCAGTTCCCTGTTTTTAAGCAGAATAGCCTCTGACTCATCCTTGGCCTGATGCGCACGGTCAATGGACGACTGAATTCCCTTTTCCCTCTCCTCCAAAGCACTGAGAATGGGGCCCCAGGCAATTTTCTTCAGTATAAGCAACACTATCACAAATGTTACCGCAGTCCAGAAAATAAGGCCGGGGTTCGGGCTCAGAAGACTACCGGCAAGAAGTATAATTCCTGACGTAAGCATGAACAATGTTTCCGTTAACGATTAA
>CAJAOR010000113.1 GCA_903942355.1 uncultured Chlorobiaceae bacterium
CAAGTACCGACAACAACTACATCTCTTCGGATGTCAATATCAACAAAAGCATTCGCAATGCTCTCATGATGATTTCCGAGCAGTGCAAGCACCGCTCAATAACTCTTGACTTCAAACCTGAACAGGAGAGATTTTCGGTGAGGGGCAATATCTACAAGTTTGAGCAGGTGATGTTCAATCTCGTCAAGAACTCCATGGACGCTCTTGAAGAAAAGAAACAGCATAATGGCGTGCCATTTGAAATGAAAATCCTCATACGTTCATTTGCATTGAACGATTCAGTTGCCGTAAGCGTAGAGGATAACGGGATTGGTATCAGCGAAAAGAACATGGAGTATATAATGCACCCCTTTTATACAACCAAGGAGTCAGGAAAAGGGACTGGCCTCGGTCTCTCGATCAGTTACGGAATCATCAAGGAGATGAATGGGGATATCAAGATAAAGAGCGATCCAATGCACGGCACCACGGTCATCATTACTCTTCCCAAAGCGGCAAAATGATTCAGACGTCCGTTCATAACGCTATCGGAGATGCTTGCCAGCAAGGTCTTAGAGGTTAGCGTTTCGTTATGGCGCGATTGCACCTAACCCGGGAAATCATGACGATATGGTGAAGGCAGGGGAACAAAAAAAATATTTCCCCTGTTTTCTCTTTTTATCTTTTATCTTTAAAGACATTCCAGGAGTATGGAACGCAACAGGGAGAAAAGCATGGACTTGACGTATTTATTTTAAAGTTACAACTAACTAATGATAGTACCACAGTATGGTCGGACGCTTAGTGCTGAGGAATGGTCTCCGATCATCGATAAGCTGCTTGAAGGTCAGTATTTTGTTATAACAACTCATGAAAATTCTGATGGTGACGGTCTTGGCAGCGAGGTTGCCCTTGCAAGAGTACTCAAAACGCTTGGCAAGGAGGTTGCTATCGTCAATCCAACTGAAGTTCCTCCGAATTACCTTTTTTTAAAGAAGTTATACCCCATAACCCTCTTTGATAAAAAAAGTGAGGAGGCTATACAGGAACTCTCTCTTTGCGATGTTGTTATTCTGCTTGATGCCAATTTGCCTGACAGGATGGGTTCTCTTTGGCCCCATGTCAGTTTTGCAAAAGAACTCGGTGCACTGAAAATGGTCTGTGTTGACCATCATCTTGAACCGGATGATTTTACTGATGTCATGGTGTGTGAAAACTATGCTTCATCGACCGGTGAACTGGTTTACGGTCTGATTTATGCGCTTCAGGAGCGGCTGGGCCGGGAGCTTTTTACCCCGGAAATTGCCGAAGCGCTCTATGTTGCCGTCATGACCGATACCGGTTCTTTCAGGTTTCCCAAAACGACACCCTATGTCTACCAGCTTGCCGGTGACCTTGTGAGCAAGGGGGCTGATGCTTCGGATATTTACGACAAGATTTACAACTCGCTGACAACCTCTGCACTTAAACTTCTTGGCGCCGCCTTAAGCGCAATTACCATTCTTGATGAGGGCGATATTGCATGGCTGTTCATTTCGCAGGAGATGATGAAAGCGACCGGGAGCAAATTGTTCGATACCGATCTTATCATTCGTTATCTTCTCAGTGTCCCTTCGGTTCGTATTGCTGTGCTTATTGTTGAGATGCAGGATGGCAGAACCAAGGCGAGCTTCAGGTCACGCGGCAAAATTTATGTCAATCAGTTTGCCAAAAAATATGGCGGTGGCGGTCATATGAATGCTGCCGGATGTCTTTTTCAGTTTTCTTCTGACAAGGCTCAGCAAGTATTGCTTGAAGATTTGCGGCTCTTTCTTAAAAATCATAAAGGGTAAATAGCAATACCGTTAACATCGATTGTTGAATACTATGAAAATAACTGTAACAAAATGTGATATTGCAAGTGTAGAGAGCGATCTTCTTGCACTGCCGTTCAGTAGTGCTGAGCTGGAAAAAGAGGCCTCAGGTACGCTTTCTGCTTTAGGGATTGATTTGCAGGTACTGAAAGATTTCAGGGCTGAAGCTGGCGAGGTTGTTGTTCTTTTTGGTGCAAGCAAAAAGTGCTCAGCACTGAGGATAGCACTGCTTGGCCTTGGAGCAGGAAAATCTCTTGATGATTGGCGCAAGGCTGCCGTCTCTTTTGCGGCCAGAAGTGTGGCGATGAAAATTGAAAATATTGCGGTGGACTGTTCGGCTATTGAGGTCCTTGCCGTATCGACCGGGCAAAGTGTTGCAACGCTTGCAACCGCTTTTGTTGAGGGTTGTTTTTCTGGATCGTATCGGTTTGATGACTTGAAAAGTGGCAAGCTGGATAAAAAGCAGTCCGACCAGAAATCAAAAGGAATTGTTGAGCTGCTTTTCAGGGTTGATGAAGGAGCCTTTGAGCAGAGTGAGAAAGGTGTTGCTGAAGGGGCTATTATCGGTTCATGTCAGAAAATGGCCAAGGATCTGGTGAATCTTCCCGGAAGCCATTTGCAGGCAGAGGATATTGCAAAAGCGGCAGAGGAGTCGGGCAAAAATTATGGTTACGATGTGACGGTTTTCCATAAAAAAGAGATAGTGGATCTTGGTATGGGGGGCTTGCTTGCAGTCAACAAGGGCAGCCATCATCCTCCAGCCTTTATTATCCTTGACTATAAGCCAAAAGGAAAAGCCAAATCTGTTGTTGCCTTGGTCGGTAAGGGGGTCACCTTTGATTCAGGCGGTATTTCACTCAAGCCTTCCGAAAATATGGGTGAGATGAAGTCTGATATGTCGGGTGCTGCAAGTGTGTTGGGAGCGGTTGAAGCTGCAGCCCGTCTCGGGCTTCCCTTGCATATTATCGGGTTGATTCCGGCTACCGACAATATGCCTGGAGCGACAGCCCAGCAGCCGGGAGATGTTATTACTACGTATTCGGGAATTACGGTCGAGGTTGGCAATACTGATGCCGAGGGTCGGCTGATTCTTGCCGATGCACTGACCTATGGGACTGAGAAGTATAAACCGGATGTCATTATTGATATTGCTACGCTGACCGGAGCCTGTATTGTTGCCTTGGGTTATGCTGTTGCCGGGTTTTTCAGCAATAATGACAAACTCGCTGATGATATTTTTCAGGCCGGCGAGCAGTCGGGCGAAAAAGTATGGCGCTTACCGCTTTGGGATCTCTATGATGAGCAGATAAAGTCTGATGTTGCTGATGTCAACAATACGGGCGGGCGTGGTGCCGGAACGATTACGGCGGCTAAATTTCTTGAGAAATTTATTGATGGCCATAAAAACTGGGCTCATATCGATATCGCCGGGCCATCATTTTTGCCGAAAAGTGCAGGCAAGGTGAGTGGCGGAACCGGTTTCGGTGTCAGCTTGCTTCTTGAAGTGCTGAAAAAATGGGCTTGACAGAGAGCTTGTAACAAGTATATCTGCACAGGATATTATCAACTTGGACGTATATCATGAAGGCTGTACCGCAAAATCCTGTTGTGATCATTCCCGGAGTGCTTTTCTGGGATACGTTGTATGAGCCGATGAGGGAGGTGCTGGCAGGGTATATTTCAGCAGAGAGGGTGGCCGTTGCACCGGTCACTCTTGTTGACTGGATAGGATTTCCCCCTTCTCCGGAAAGATCAACAAACCGGGTCATGCATGCCATTGACCGGGCTATAAGGGATATGGATAGGAAGTTTCCCGGTGAGCCGGTGACGCTTGTGGCACATAGCGGCGGCGGGACAGTTGCGATGATCTATCTTCTTGAAAAATTGTTTAAGGGGGATGTCTACCGCTCTGCCGGAAGGGTTGCAAAGCTGATTACCCTTGGAACACCGTTTCATACCCATGAGCATTATGCGAAGATAAAGACTGATTTTATCTTCAGCCATCTGCAACCGGATTTTTTTGAGCGTTGTCGTGTTGTTTCTGTCGCCAGCGATAAGTATCATGGCAATGATGAGGGCAGTTTTGTTGAAAAAATGTGTTTCAGGTTTTATAAAAGCGTTCAGGGAGATGGCAATGTGGCGGGTGACGGAATTGTTCCTGCAAAAAGCTGTTTTCTTGAAGGTGCTGAAAATGTTACTATTGCAGATGCAGAACATCTTCCAACACCGCATACCAGA
>CAJAOR010000114.1 GCA_903942355.1 uncultured Chlorobiaceae bacterium
ACAGGAATTGACACGAATGATCGCCGCAGTCGTCATGGAGCAGCGCCTGTTGATCGATATTTTATCTCTCAAAGAACAATCGCTCAAAAAGGTGAGGGATCCGGTCCTTCAACTGGCTTTATTTTAACCGGACACTACTGATCCTTGACAATAATACCGCTTTTTTCGAGTTGTTCAACAAGCAGCTTTGGCGTAGTTTTTGCAACCAGAGCGATGGTTTCAAGCGATGATGACTCGAGGAGCTGAACAGCAATTTTTCCAGACTTTTCTCTTTCCTCAGTTTTGCCCTCTTTTTCTTCACCAAAGATTGGCAGCATCGATGTTATTGTAACGATGAGTGCGGCCCCAATGATACCTATTGCAGGCTTTTTTGAAAAATATCCGGTGAATTGCTTCCAGTTCGAGGCCAGATGAAGCACAACTCCTGCGACAAAAAGCCAGCTCAACCACTTGTGAACAGGCTCGATGATACCGAGTTCGATTTCAAAAAAAATAAGGAGGCCGGTGATTCCGGAAATAATAAATGCCCCAACGGCAAGCGGTGTGGCCCATGATTTAAGCGTTTGTGCCATAGTATCTTAATTGATTTGTCCGTCGGTTTCTGTTTGCGTATTTGTTTCAACAGCTCTTAATGTAGCTGGCGGATTCTTAAAGAAACCTAAGACAAAGCTTAATTTTTGCTTAAAATAAGGCGTAAGGAGAAAGGTCATGCGCTGGGAAGTTGACGAACGAACTGCTTTTCAAATGAGTTACTTGAAATGTTCCACGCAATTACCATTTTTAAAAGTGGTTATAAAATATGAAGATGCCTTTTGATCATAATGCTCTCTGTATTCGTCAGGGTGAACAGGTTGATCTCGGCAAGCGTCCGACGCTCATTGAGCCGGTATACCGTTCAAAAAATGAGTATAAGGAGATGCTGGCTGATCATGTGGCGCAGTTGAGCAAACTGCAGCAGGTTCATTATGCCGATAACCGCTATGCGGTATTGCTGATTTTTCAGGCAATGGATGCTGCCGGTAAAGACGGTGTTATCCGCCATGTGATGTCCGGCGTGAATCCACAGGGGTGTCAGGTGTTCAGTTTCAAACATCCTTCAGCCCAGGAGCTGGATCATGATTTTCTCTGGAGAAGCAACCATTGCCTGCCACAGCGGGGGCAGATCGGGATCTTTAACCGATCCTATTATGAAGAGGTGCTTATTGTTCGCGTGCATCCGGAAATACTTGTTAAGCAGGGTATTCCGGATGAGCTGATCAATGGTGGGAAAGTATGGGAACATCGTTATCAGTCAATTGTCGATATGGAAAATCATCTCTATCGAAACGGAACAAGAATTGTGAAAATTTTTCTTCATTTGTCGAAAGAAGAGCAGCGTAAACGATTTCTGGACAGGATTGACTCACCGGCCAAGAACTGGAAATTCAGTGTTGCTGATATTGAAGAGCGAAAGTACTGGAAACAATATATGCACGCCTATGAGGCCTGCCTCAGTGCAACAAGCAGCAAACATGCGCCATGGTACGTTGTGCCCGCCGACGACAAACAAAATGCCCGCCTGGTGGTGTCAAAAATAATTTTTCATACCCTGAGCGCTCTTGATTTGGCCTATCCTGAAGCCACTCAAGAACGCCATAAAGAGTTGACAAATATCCGCAAGCGGCTGATGGAAGATTAAATCCGGACTGGGATTCCTCTTTCTCGCAGGTACTCCTTTGCCTCAAGGATTGAGTGTTGCCGGAAGTGGAAAATTGATGCTGCAAGGGCTGCGTCAGCATGGCCTTTGGTAAATCCTTCGTAAAGGTGCTCTAGAGTTCCTGCTCCCCCGGATGCAATGACGGGAATATGCACTGATGTTGATACTTTGCAGAGAATGTCATTGTCATACCCCTCTTTTGTGCCGTCCCGGTCCATGCTGGTAAGAAGAATTTCTCCAGCGCCGAGCTCCTGTACTTTATGAGCCCATTCAAGCGCTTCGTATGGGGTCGGATTTTTCCCTGAATGGGTATAGACCAAATAATCGTCACCTGTTTTCTTGATATCGATGGCAACGACAACGGCCTGCGAGCCATATTTTTCTGCTATCCTCGAAATCAGGAAGGGGTCGTTGACCGCTGCGGTATTGACGGAGACCTTGTCGGCACCATGCAGAAAGACCTCCCGGGCCCGTTCAACCGAACTGATCCCGCCACCGACCGTGAGGGGAATAAAAACCTCTCCGGAGACTTTCAGAACCTCTTCAAGTGTCGTTTTGCGCGATTCAAGCGATGCTGAAATATCAAGAAAGACAAGCTCGTCGGCCAGTTCATTGTTGTAGAAGCGTGCCTGCTCAAGGATAGAGCCCGCATCTCTCAATCCTTCAAAGTTTATTCCTTTTACCACCCTGCCGTCGCGAACATCGAGACAGGGTATGATCCGCTTCGCTAACATTGATGTATAGAGCTGAAATGCATTGTTAAAAACCGTGACACAAGAAATCAATAAAGTTCGAA
This sequence comes from uncultured Chlorobiaceae bacterium, assembly GCA_903942355.1. GTDB lineage: Bacteria > Bacteroidota > Chlorobiia > Chlorobiales > Chlorobiaceae > Chlorobium. Next base: position 2,493 of record CAJAOR010000114.1, read on the forward strand.
CTCTACAACAATATTTTTATCGGTTCCGAACTCTGTTCCTTTTTTTCTGAATGCGGAAAATGGCATGATGTCGGGGTGTACTGACATTTCCCTGCTTAAAGTTTACTCTATCATATCCAGCGAAGAGCCCATTTTGGAAAACATGCCCAATATTTGGTCTTTTTTCCACAGATAAAGGGCCCACAAAATCACAAAAAGCTCGAGAAAGCCTTCATCCCATGGGAAATAGTGAGCCAATGTGACCGGCTTATTCATATCAGCAAATGGAGCAAAGATGAGTACATAGCCTGCAATGGTGTCCAACAGGGTGTGAATGAATCCATTGAACGTGAAGATAAAAGCGAGAGCTGTAGCCTGTCCGCGATGAAAGTCAAGAAGCCAAGCGAGGAGCGACAACAATAAGAGAACAAGCCAGACAAGGGGAAAGTGAGTGAAGTATTGGTGATGGTGATGTTTGCCATGATCGACAAAATAATAGATAAAATCAAGGTCAGGAGCAATTGCACCGAACATACCCCAGCTTATAAACGTCTTGGCTCTTACCTTACTTATTTCAAACTTTTTGACAAAGAGTTTCGAAGTAATATAGCCTGCAGGCAGATGGGCGAAATACATTTGCTTTAATGATACTATGTTAGTTTGCCTATCCACGTAAAACGGGATAGAGCTGACCGGTCAGGTCTCAGGTTCGAACCACTTGTATTCTGTTGGATATACATATCTTCGAATGAGAGCAACAAATAGGGGCTGTCTGGAGCCACATATTCCACCACGTGATTGAAGCCGTCAGGGTTTGCCGAGGCGGTGGTAGAGAATACATTCGTTCCGCCATGCATCCCATTAGAAATCAGAAAAAAATTAAGTATTGTGCCTGCCTGCATTGTGCCGAGGTCAACAAAGCTTCCAGGGGATGGTGATTGTGAACTCGGGAAAATGATCTGTGGATTTCCTGAAATAACACTCGTACCACTCGTGTTGATCCCCAGAGTGTTTTGATAACCGCCATAATTGCCGACAAAAAAGACCTGTACATCCTGTGTCGTTCGAAGGGTTAACAGAGATGGATTCAAACTCGTCGTGGTAAATTGATTTTGTGCTTGGTATTTCGGCAGATTGGTTTGCAGCCAGGCGTTCAACGTTGGGAGAGTATTGTTCATGAACAGGGCTGCCTGCGGATCTGATGCTGGCGGAGAAATAATCGGTGCAGTTATGTCAAGGGCAGCAAACTGAGGGGCTAATGCGGCAGATGCAGGTGACACACTAAATAATAAAAAAAGAGATGCAAATATGGCAGGAGGAATCAATTTCCGTATACCAATACGCACTAAGGATTGTCTCTTTGAGTGTTTCATGATATCCAATTTAAGGTTACTGTGGATGATGTCCACCTTAGTCCAGTGCTTGCCAAATGTATGCCATATGACTTTTTAATGCAATAATCTTGTATGTTAAGCTGGCAGTGCTTGAGTGTCTCTTTATGCCCAGCCTATTGACTTGCATAATGAGAGGGGAGTTTGTTGAAAGCTTTCATAATAGAGTATAACAATAATCGTTAATGTCTTATTTTTGATCGATCAATTATTTTTTATCGTTTATGTGAGCACGATAATGCTGAAGCAACATTTTTGCTTGTGCCTTTGATGAAAGATGTGTTACAACAAACTCACGTGCGTAAGCGCGCATTGGTAAAAGTTGATCAGGGTTTTTGAGTATAGGCATCAGTATATCAACAAAATCGGTTATGTCAGTTCCACAACAGAACCCGTTTTTTCCTTCAACAATCATCTTTTCTGCTCCACCAGTGCGCGAGCGTATAACAGGCAGGCCTGTTGCCAAGGCTTCAAGAGCCACTAATCCAAAACCTTCATAAAGGCTTGGCATGACAAGTAGGTCTGCGGCAAAGTATGCCTCAAGCGGGTCCATCCATTCGTACAATTTACAGATGTCTTGAACGCCAGCGACCTCAATCTCTCGACGTACCTGTTTTTCAAGTTCGCCATCGCCGACAATCGCAAAACGAATATCATTGAGACCGAAAGCTCTGGCGGATTTAGCAGCGGCAATAAGAGCCGTTGGTTGCTTAGATGGGTGAAGCCTGCCAATGAAGAGTACAAAAGTCTGGTTATCACTAATCTTAAATTGAGCACGTGCTTTTTGCCGTTCTTCGAGGGTCGGCTCACGATAATGATTGCAGTCAACACCATTGTTGATTACTTCAATTTTTGACGGGTTAATTCCCATCGATTGACATAAGTAAGTTTTTGCTTTTTCATCCAAAACAAAAAAACGGCGAGCAGTTGGAGAAAGCATGCGTCGCAATGGGCCGATATCCATAGCTCCAACCTGCCCAGTGAAATGGGTATTATGTAAGGTGAACCAGTCCGGAAAATGGCCTGACAGGTAGCAAAGCAAGGAGGGAGCTCTACCATGGACGTGAATGACATCGGGACGAAATTGACGTATTGCTTTGTTGACAGCAATTGTTCCGCGAAGCACAGAAAAGATTTTTGGAAAAAAATCAGTAACAACGCATTGAATGCCCTGTGAGAGAAGCACGTCAAGATTACCGCCATCACATATGAGCATTACTTCATGCCCTTCTTGATGCAGAGTGGAGCATATTGTCGTAATGGCTGTTGTAACACCACCACGATAAGCAGTTGAACCCATTTGCAAAATTCGCAAGGGTGGATTTTTACTTGCTTCTTGTTGCATAGTCATCTGTTAGATGTCAAATTTAAAAAAACAAGAGATAACGTGTTCTTATTACGTGTATGACTTAATCAAGCGTGATCTCTCCTCAAAAACAGCTTTGCTTGTAAATTGAGCTCCATCCTCTAAAGCAGACTTCTTGAGCTTTCTCAGAAGGTCACGGTCCTTGATTACAGATTCTACAGCAACTACGAGGGCGGCAATATCACCGACTGGAACCAAAATACCACCACCATTTTTGTTTATTAAATCACGAGCAAAATCGCTCTCATAGCCAACAATGGGTACACCAAACCGTAAAGCCTCCAAAAGGCACCTTGGTGATTCAGGAGTGATGTGGGTAAAAAGAAATATATCGGCTGATCGATAGTATTGCGCGACTGTAGTGCGATCATTTATAAAGCCAGGTGTTTTTACAACAGAACGGAGGTTTAATGTTTCTGCCTGCTGTTCAAATTCTTTACGGACATCTCCATCACCTAACCAAATAGCTTGAATATAATAATTATTCATAATGATATTATGAATAACCTTTAACCATTGTAAAGGAGCTTTAGTTGCATCAAACCGGCCAGCATATAAAATTGATAAATCGTTAACTTTATTCGGATTCAGATTTGTATTATCGTGGGTATCAATTGAAGTTTTTGATTCTGAGTGCAGTCCTTCATCATGAATATTGTGGATGCAATAGGCGTGATTTTTATTGCCTTTTTTATTCATCCATTTTTGATAAACATTATAGGTATCCATTCCGTGAAAAAGGCCAAGATTGCAATTCCTAATAATTATCCAATGCCAAGACTTCATCAATTGAGACTCAATTGCTATTCTTGCGCGACGCAGATATCCACTTTCGCGTTCAATTCTTACAATGACTTCGTGCTCCACACGATCAGTATGGATCGCATACTTGCGTTTTTTTATTTGTGCAACTATAGCCCCGACAGCAGCCCAGTCACCCCACAATCCTCCAATAGCGAATTGTAAATAGTTGCAATCATCAATAAGCTTGTTTAATAAGGACGCTGTTTTCAAAAAATTCCAAATGTATTTGTCGATACGGTATGCCCATGGTAAGGTCACAAATTCTACTCGAGAAGAGAGGTCGTCAACAGGTAACCATGCCATCTCAGTAAGATTTAATGCAATAAATTCCGGAACGACAGCAGCGGCAATAATCAAGCGATCAAAAGAGTCGAGCCATCTTCTTATGCCATGATGTGCCTGAAATTCAACATGAATTTTACCATTTATAATCCTGAATGGGACAGGAAGTACTAACAGCATTTTGTTAACTTCGGGCATTTTTATAAAAGAATTCAAATTATTGGGAGATTTTTTTTGCCGTGTTTTTAGCTTTTCTTATAAATGCTATAAATGGGCTCAGTAGAGGTGATTTATCCCAGTATGACAATGCATGCAAGTCTGTACGTGAACTTCTCTGGTACCCAAGGCTTGGGTTTACAATATAGGTGTTAATATCAGGATTTTGAATTCTGAACGTTGATATCGCTGCATCATAGTGCATTGGCCCACCCAAAGGATCACCGGGTTGTCTTTTAAGCAGTTCTTCTAAAAAAAGTATAAACCTGTCAAATACACATCCATTTACGGCATAACAATGGGCAAGTCTCATGGGCTCAGTTATTTTAATGATTTTATTTGAAGAATTTGCGCTGATGGGATATTCATGGCCAAAGTATATGAAATCCCATTTAGTGCGACTTATTTCCTCTAATACATCATCGCATTTATTATTGATATCTTTTATAAAAGCCACGTCATCTTCCATAATTAGCACGTTCTTTTTGTGCTCCTTTTTGGCCTCACGTATTGCGCTTAAATGGCTTAAAAAACATCCTTTGACCCCTGGGTTCTCAAATCCGGCGGAATCATCCGGACGAATAGCTCTAAAAAAAGCTGTGTTCTCAATAGGCCATTTTTGGCGTTTAAATTCTTTAATTGTTTCGTTTTTTCTATCCAATCTTTCCGGAAGATTGATGATAAGTACTTTATCAAAAAATTCGACTATCTTCATAAAAAATGATTTATATATGAATTATTCAAAATGAAGCCAATAATTACTCATATAACAATGGTTCTGTAAGCGAGATTCATTGTTATAAGTGCCCGACTACCTCATTCCAGCCATGTAAGCCCCATGAGCATAATCATTGCTATGCCAGTTAATACAATTCTGATCCAATCAAGCCAAAGGTAATAAGTTATATTATTGCTCGATTTTTCTTATGGCTTTGACACAACTATTATAATTTGTTTTCAATGTGCTTTTGACTCTAATAATTTGCTGTAAATATTTACTATCTTCTCGGCCTTTGCACTCCAAGAGAAATCCCTGGACCGCTGTATAGCATTCATTGACATGCCATTGCGCAGGTCGTCATTCTGAACTAATTTTGCAATACACTCTGTTAATTCTTTAACTACAAAATCTCTCGATATTGGGTCGATTTTAAAGCCCGTCTCTTCGGTAACATATTCTGCAATTCCGCCATTATTAATCACAATGCAAGGGAGGCCATTTGCCATGGCTTCCAATACCACGGCTCCGCCAAATTCACGGACTGAGGGAAAGCAGAATATATCACTATCTCTGTAGTAGCTTACCGTTTCCTGTTGCTCTACCCATCCGGTAAAATTCACTTTATCGTTAAGGCTCAACTTGCTAACCTGATTTTTAAGGGCTTTATGTTCAGGTCCATCCCCAACGATGGTGAGTTTAATTATTTCCTGTATGGATAGGTTCAGATTGCTTATGGCTTCGATGAGAATATCTGCACCTTTATAGGGTACCAGGCGCCCAACAAAGAGAAGATTTATTGTTTTCTTGTAGCTCTTATCAATCCGGCTTGTTTTCGTTTCGTGTTTTATAAATAAATCATCAATTCCATTTTCATAAAACAGTTCAATCTTTTTGGTTTTAATCTCAAAGAGATTTTTAATAAGGTTCATGGTATACGTAGAGCCGGAAAGAATGTAGTCGGCTTTCTCGTAGGTTTCTCTATAGCCCGGGATGATGTATCGGCCAATAAGGCGGAGAAAGTTAAAATACGAGAACTCCTGACGTGCTACAGCTTGAAACCCTTTCGGAAAAGGAACCCCGCCATTTACCGGTCCCAAAATGAATGGCGTGTTTTTACATGCTCTAATAGCCTTTACAGGATAACGGGGCAGAATAGGGGTTAGTGCATGAACAATATCATATTCACCACCAAGAATCGAATTTTTAAACTTAGCGTATACCTGATGATTAAACTCCGCATAAATTGGATAGGTAAGCGTATTGTATAAAGGCCAAATTATCTTCCCCTTTATCTGGCTTAATTTAGCGGCTATTTTGTAGTAGCTCTTGATAAATTTACTTTCGGGGATGTATACAATATCTCTCTCCGGGTGAGCTTTATCCATTGCGGCTTTGTTCCTCTCATGAGTGACCAGTGTTGTGTCTACGAGTTGGCTGATGTGTTTATAGAATGAATATCCTACAAGCGGTACCGATGGCCACTCAGGATTACATTGCTCTATAATTAAGAGTACCTTTACGTTATTCTTCATAATTCCCTGTTTTTTTATCAGCAATTGCTGCTCTTATTGCTGGTTTCCCGAGTCGTTCTGACCCATTCATTGGTTTTGTTTTTCAGCATCATCCCCATATAAATCGGAATTTTCCAAAGCACATAGAGCGGTGCTGTTGCAAGATAGAGCCAGGTGGAGAGTGACGCTCTGCGTTGAATTTGGCCTGATGCCAGATAGACAAGAAGTATTGCCCAGAATGAGGCCGCTAGAAATTGCCAAACGGCATCAAGTGCTATGCTCCCTACTGTTGCAAGAGTAAAGAGCATAACCAGAATTGAGAGGGGTGGTATGGCAAGTTCAGCAAGGGCGTAGAGGTACCTGAAGTCGCGTGACTCTTTAAATAGTCGGAGAAGGGGAAGTGACATATTTTTTACAAGCATGAAGCGCCCACCTTCCCAGCGATTTCTCTGGCTTGAGGCGTTTTTGGCGGAGGTTACCATTTCACTTCGAATAACAGCATCCGGATTGTAGTGTATATTGATACCGTCTTTGAGCAGAATCAGTGTAAATTCTATGTCCTCAACTATAGAGTGTGAGGGCCATCCATAGTGCTCCAGCAGTTCTGTACGAAACCCCATGCCATTGCCCCTCAGAATAGCGCTTCCGGACATGCGGAATGATCCGGCCATCCTCAGATGATTAAAGACATTGAAAGCCGCATCAATGAGTGCCGTGCGCCATCCAGCCTGCGGGTTGCTGACACCGTTAAACGCCTGAACAGCTTCTATTTCAGGGTTGCTGAGCGAAGCACTGATCTCGCGCAGGTAGTTTTTGTCGGGGCAAACATCCGCATCTATGATGGTGATGGCGTTGGTTGCCTGATAGTTTTCCTTGCAGTTTTTGAGAAACCAGTCGAGAGCCTCTCCTTTTCCGCGCTTCAGCTCGTTAAAGCGCTCAAAAACCTGTGCGCCAGCTTCTCGTGCATTTGTTGCTGTAGAGTCAGTGCAGTTATCTGCTATAACAAAGAGCTCAAACCTGTTCGCGGGATAATCACTTGCCAGAATATTTTCAATAGTTCGTTTTATTCCCTCTTCTTCATTATGGGCGGGAATCAGTACTCCTATATTGAGAAATTGGTTACTGATTGGTTCCTCTTTTTTGAAGAAGTATGAGGCTATTGTGCTCATAAGCAGATATCCTGCAGGCAAGGCCAGCAGGATAAGCAGGCTTTTAATGAGAAGAAATCCAACGATCATCATGATTGTGCTGCTGCCTTGTTAAGTAAATCTACCATCTGGAGGTTGTTAACGTGCTGGTTGTAGTTCGCCCTTACTTTATTTCGTCCGGCTTTTCCAAATTGCTGTCGCAACTCTGGATGATTGAGCATGGTCAGTATTTGGCTTGCAAGGTCTTCGGCATCTCCAGGCCTTGCAAGCAGACCGTCCTGGCCGTGCTCAATCAGCTCCGGTATACCGGTGATTCTTGTGGATATGACGGGGATCTCTTTAGCCATTGCTTCCATCAGCACCACAGGAACACCCTCAGCAAAACTAGCAAGCACAAAGAGATCAGCCTTGTCATAATGCTGACGCACCTTATCCTGACCAAGTACTCCGGTAAAGGTGACCATCTCCTTGAGGTTGTTCATAGCGACGAACTTTTCAAGGGATGGCCGATCCGGTCCGTCACCGATCATGGTGAGATGAAACAATATTCCCTCTTTTTTAAGCAGCGAGCAGGCCTCAAGGAGGATGTGCTGTCCTTTAGCAGGTACCAGTCTTCCGACACAGATGATGCTGGGTACCTGGTTGCAAGGGTCAGGCCTCACGACATACAGGTCAGGATCTACACCGCAACGCACAATGTGTTGACGGTTCCAATTTTCTGAATCACTGATACGCATGATTTGGCTTCTGCAGTAGTGGCTTATGCAGCGGACAAAACTTGCTTTTTGGATCTTTTCGGCAAGCAATGCTGAATCGACGACATAAAAAATATCAGGTCCATGGATGGAAGTACTGTAGCTCACGCCACCATAGGTTTTCATCAGCATCGCAACTATTGCAGTGGGATTTCCGAAGTGCTCATGTATATGGGTGATCCCGTTGCGGTGCATCCACTCTAAAAGAATTCCGGCCTCAACAAAATAGGCAATCGCCTTCACAGGACTTTTTGGTCCTTTGAAGAGCAGTTTTGATGCTTCAAAAGCCATTCGAAAGTAACCGGCAGGGTTTTTGAAGAGAGAGTGGAGATGTGCTTTTGCGATCAACGGTGGCGGTGTGGCGAGTACCATCAGAGTTTGAGTGGCCTCATCTTGTTCTGCCGCGGTCATGAACTGAAGGTTCGATGGTTTACGGATAGATGCCGTATGGACCGTCATCCCGGCCTTCCTCAACGACTCAATTTCCCTGTATATAAACGTATGCGAGACTGCCGGGTACTCACTACAGAGATATGCTATGGGTTGTTTGATCATATTTCAGAGACAGAGAGTCCGGTTGTGAGAGTGTTCCGTTTGTTTTTTAATGGGTTATTGGTGATGAGACCCACATAAAAACGGATTAACCCAAAGAGTTGAGGGATTACGACAAGAGAGCAGTGCCAGGCATAGGTCCTGGCCTCTTTCTTATTCAGATTGTTTTCACGCATAAATTTCTTGACCTTAAAGAGGCGGGGATTGAGGAGTAAGGCGGTACCGGGAACTACTGTCAGAAGCGCAAGCGCAATGGTGGCTGACGATTGGTGGATCAAGAGTATCAAGAGGGAAAAAATCAGGCAGAAAAAAAATCCCCCCCCCTTAATAACTATTTTCTGAAATTCATATTTCCAGAAATCACTGCCAGCCTCGGCTTCGCGTTTTCGAACGGCGGCAAAACCATACCCTGAACGGAATGCTCTGGCCATGTATTGACGAACTGTCTTCATGGCCAGGTCATGCTGTGTCATCAGAGCATCGAGCCGGATAATTTTCCAGCCTGCCCGTATAATCCGCCTGCTTAGTTCAGGATCTTCTCCACCGACCAGGAGTTCGTCATAGCCAGCCATTTTCTCCAAAACTTTACGTCGCATAAGCACGTCACCGCCAAAACAACTGGACTCACCGACGGGTCCATTCCACTCTATGTTTCCTATCCAGTTATAGATGGTGTGTTCTGGATGCATCTCTTTGCGAAATCCCATCACGGCACCGATTTCCTCTTCATCCATGGCCTTAACTGCAATTTTCAGCCAGTCAGGGTTTAGAATCGTATCAGAATCAAGAAAATGTACTAATTCCGAAGAGCCTTGTTTCCAGCCCTGGTTTCTACCAAGACCAGGCGTAGGATACTCTGGATTGATGGCTATCACCGTAACGGATTCATAACCCTTAGCAACCTCAATGCTCCTGTCTTTGGAACCACCGTCAACGTAATAGAGATGGATTTTTTCTTTTGGGTAATCTGATGCAAAGACAGAATCAATGCACCTGCCAAGTGTTTTGCTGGAGTTAACGCCTATAAGGACGCAATCGATATCTGACAGATGCGACATTCTTAATTTTTCTTAGAATTTGCTAATCCAACTCATCATTTATTTGCAAATTGAATGCCAAAGGCAAGAGAAGATATAAGTTATTTATTTATAGTCGATTGAGTGCGTATGAAGGAAATAGGGTCTCTTTGTGCATAGCATCTAGAGAGGCTTTTTGGAGGCAGGGCTCTCTAATTGATAGAGTCAGGGAGAGGGGTATTATTCAGTGAGGTTGAGGGTTATAACAATATTTCCCTGTTTGTTGATAAATCCACAGGTGTTTTTATTGCCTTCGTTGATCATTACTTTTGCGAGACCTTCAGAAAAACCTTGTGCTGCGCTAAATTGGGGCTTGATGACCATTGCGCCGTATCTATCGATATAACCATAGAGATTTCCTACCTTAACAAAGGCCATACCCTCTGAAAAAGGAGATGCCTCAACAAATTGAGGTTTGATCACCATTCTGCCTTTTTTGTCGATAAACCCATATTGCCCGTCCGTTTTGACTGCAGCCACTCCTTCTGAAAAAGCACTCATGTCATCAAAGGCCAGGTTAAAGACATTTTGACCTCGACTATTGATAAACATAGAGTTCTTTCCAGTTTTTGCTGCCGCAAATCCCTCTGAAAAAATACCTATAGCATCAAAAATCGGGTTGATAACCAGTCTGCCTTGCCTGCCTATTACTCCCCATTTGCCAGTCAGATTATCTCCAAACCTCACAGCAGCAAGACCATCAGCGAACCTGTTGACCGCATCAAACTGAAAGCCAATGACCATTTTTCCCTCGGTGTCAATAAACCCGAACTTGCCGGTACGTTCATCACCCATTCTAACCGCAGCAAGTCCATCAGAAAAGTCCTGCACAACATCAAATTGTGGGAGAACGATCAATCTTCCTTTTCGGTCAACAAATCCGAACTTGCCGGCACTAAATTCCCCAATATCGACTCGGGTCATATTTTTTTTAAAACCAGGTGTTGCGCCAAACTGCTGATTGACAAGAAGTCTGCTATGGTTGTCAACATAAAAGTGATTTTCTCGAGTGTCGCCTATTACTATAGCGGCCCGACCGTTGGAAAAGTCATGTGCAGCAAAAAATTGCGGCACAAAGGCCATGTTCCCCTCTTTATCAATAAATCCATAGCGTCCGCTGATTTTAACGACAGCAACTCCTTCTGAAAAGTCGTGCGCCTCATCGAATTGCGGAGTGATTACAATCTTACCTCGTTTGTCAATAAATCCATAGTGGTTGCCTATCCTTACGGCAGCAAGACTATCAGAAAAGAGATGCGCACGAGTAAACTGCGAATTGAACCCGTCACCTATCATAGGTTCTGCTGAGCCAATGGCAGGAGCCTCAATAAGCAAGAAAAAAAATAAACCTATAAGGACGTTCAAGATTGTGCGTTTGTGACTAAATTGAGGATTCATTGCCGTAATGCAATTTAATACGAATGATTGCTGCAACAATAATTCCAATAGTGATTCCGATATTGTTGTAGAATGCGTCCAGATTCAGATTTTCGAATCCATCACCGGTAATTGTTCCGTGCAGTATTTCAAAAAGAAAGCCTATCGGTGCTATGGAAATGGTGACCATAAATGCTATGATCCTCTTCCTGAATAAGAGTATGGGCACAAAAGCGAGAATGGAATAGATGGATATATGAAAAAGTATGTTGAATACATTCCCGGCTGAACTCGCTGTGCTTCTTGAAAAACTCGCGGCCACAAGTCCAATAAAGACTATAATCCAGATTATTATCAGTTTTGTGGAAAGTTGCATTTTTAGGCAAAGTTAATAGTTATTAGCGAATAAATGTTGAGTTTCGAGAAGGTGAAGCTCCAATGAAACGAGTCCCTTGAGCAATTACTCTCTCTATCATATCTGAAATATTGTTATCTGAAGGAGCTAAAAAAGAGTCTGGGTTTTTTATGAACAACCCGATCAAACCACCAATAATGACCATATAAATGGGATTGAACATCGCATTAAGAAGGTTGTCTATCTGCGTTATGGATGAAAAGACAGCCATAACAGCCGGCGCTCCATAGGTTTCGGTTTTCCATAATTCAGGCTTTAGACGGAAAAGAAAAATTAATACCGGCAACTGAATCATAATAAAAAATACGGACAACCCGTAAATGCCATTGACACCGTAGACTATAATCCAGCCTCCATCAGTTACTGCGATATCTTTTCCTTGATCATCAAAGACTCTTGAACGATTCCAACCTCCTAATCCAAAAAAAGAGCCTTCAAATGCCTTCTTGAGAAGTATGGTTTCATTGTCGAATCTGAATTGTAATGATGCAGCTCGCGATGGACTGAGTTTTTCGGAAATATAGTCAGTAAAATTTCTGCCATCCCATGAATAGCCGATTCTTGCAACCATGTAGAGATAGGGACAGAGCAGTAATATTACAACAAGAATAAAATTCTTATATCTGCTTGAAATATAGAGCACGCCAAGACCAATGAGTAAATATGCAATTGCACCGGCAGACTGCATCATCATGGTCGTAAAGACAAGCATAAGGAGCAGGTAAAGAGAGGGTATCTTTAATATTTTTTGAGGGAGTGCTTTGCAGTAATAGAGCCAACTCCCAAGCAAAGAAGCCAACATCATCCACATGGAAGTCATAAGACCATGGTCCATGTAGACTGATGGCCTGTACCCACCGTTTTCGCGCAAACTCTGAGCAAAGCTTGTTTGGGAAAACCCGTAGGTCAGACGATGCATCTGGGGGCTGATGATCATTTCAATCCAACAAAAGGGCACATAGATAATGCCACCGATAAAAATAGTTAAGGCCAGGGTTTTTAAGGCATCGGTATCAGTAAAATAGATTCTGCCAATATAGTAGGGGAGGCCATATTTTATGCCCGAGTACAAAATTGTCGAAAGACCGTCATAAACCCCTAAACCATTGAACACTGAAGAAAAAAACGAGGCGGAACACCACAGCACAATCAGTATATCGGCGATATGAAACTTGAAGTTTAAAAGTCGTGCTTTATCACAAAAATAGGCTCCGGCAAAAATGCCGAGACCGAGAACAGTTGATTTTGTGTTTTTAAGCAAAAAAATGTCATAATTAGCAACCGGCAGGAACATCCATCCACCCACATAGGCTATGACGGGCACAAGGCGCGCATCAATCTTTTTGTAGAGAAAGATGACGATTGGCGTCCATGCCAAAAAAGCAAGCGGCACCAATATGTTTCCCGGGGCACTCATTGTTGTTTATTATGAACTATAGCGGGTATACCAACGGCTGTAGATGCCTCGGGGACATCATTCAAGACAACAGCGTTAGCCCCAATGCGAGCGTGAGCTCCAATGTGAATATTTCCGATTATTTTGGCTCCCGCTCCGATATCAACATGACCATCAATAACGGGAAGTCCTGGCTTGAATCCCTTTCCGATGGTAACTTGCTGAAAGATAAGGCAGTTTGGGCCGATTTCAGCATCAGGATGAATAACGATACCGTTTGGATGAGGAATCATCAGACCGCCACCTATTTTGGAATTCAAAGGGATATCAGCACCGCTTACAGCACTCCAGAAGCGGTGCCGCAAAACAAGAAAAGGAGATATCATTTTTGAAAGAAAGTCATTATTTGCCTTCAGACGTTGGTAACTCCTGATTGTTAATAAAAGGTGTTTTCCTGGATCATATTTTCCCGGGATTATTTTTTCTCGCTTCCAGTCAGGCTGTGTAGATGAAATAATCATCATTCTTTAACTCCAGATTTCAGGATATCTATTTTGGAGGAGTAACGCTCTTTGTTCAGCAACCCTTTCCCAAGTAAATTGTTGCGCTCTTAGCTTTGCGTTCTTACCAAGTTGACTTCTTTTTTCAGGGCTTTCCGAAAGCTCTGTTATTGCTGCAGCCCATGCATCAACATCCTTATCTGAAAGCACCAGGCCATTTATTTTGTCTTGTACGATTGCGCCGCCTCCCATTGCGCTAACAATTGGGGGTATTCCGTGAGCCATTGCTTCGTAGGTGACCATTGGACCACCTTCTTCAATACTTGGAAAGACAAAAACGTCAGCCATGTTGTAAATTTCCCCAATATTATTGGTATAGGTAATAAGCCGTATATTTTTTTTATTCAGATTTTGAGCAAAAACAGTTGCAATATAATTATCAATATTGCCACAAAGAATTAAATCGCCGTCAATATCAGCACGACTCCAAGCCTCAAGAAGAAGAGGAATCCCTTTGCGCATACAGAGTTTTCCTACAAACAAAAATACTGGACGGGAGTTTTTTTTGCGAGGTTCATCTACCAGGGGGAAACGATCAGGTTCCCATCCATAGCTTGAAGAGAGTATTTTGGCTCCAGGAACATTATTTTCGAGCAATGAACTCTTAACCATCGGACTTGGGGAAAAAATTGCATCGGCAAGTGCAAGTTTTTTGTTTTCCTCAGCAATGTCTTCATCGGTTATTGTGATCACCGGTGTTATACCTAATATATTAGCAGCATCAGTTACTAATCTACGGGAAGTAGCGCGATGACAGTTTATCCGTTCAGTAATAATTTTAACGCCTTTATCACTAAAAAAAATAAAGACATCAAGTGATAATCCTGCCCAGAGGTAAACATGGGAAGAAAGAATTTCTTGTTTGCAAAATCGTTTTTCAGTAATACTTCTTATCTGATTAGTTGTATAAAATTTATAGAAAATTTTTTTATTCGAACCTTTTAACGCTGGTTTGATCCATGTATAAGTTAAAGAGTCATCAGTTCCCGCAACAGAAAGAGTTGCTTTCTTCCCTTTTTTGTTCCAGTATCGACAAAGGGAAATCGGTACATGACTATTGCCAAGATTTGAGGCATGATAACCAAAAAGAACTGGTAATGGGCTCATAAAGAATTTGTGGTGATAAATTTATTGCTGTTTCTTATTCAAAATTATATTATTTAAAGTCTTAAGCAATTTATCAATGTTGTTGTTTTTTGATGTAGGATTCTTTATAAAATTAATAATTCTCTGAGGTAAGACTTTCTTTATAAATTCCGGAGGATTATCAAAAAGTTCTTCAATAGAAAGAGTCTGTCTTACACCGCCAAAGTTCAGAATAGGAGCAATTCCAGGAACTCCAAGACGAATAAGCAGTTCTGCAGAATGCCTCAAGTCTTTGAATTTAGAGCTATCACCAAGACAAACCAATGCGACTATATCACTGTAAATTGCAAGCTGTTCCGTAAGGTGGCTTTTTAATAATGACGGACTGTCGATACAGATAAAGTCATACTCTTTTTTGACTTCATCAAGCAGGGTTTTTATTAACTGCCGAGGTATAGGATTTGCCGTTATATTGCCTGCATACATCATATCAATATTATCACCCGGGGTGGAAATAATGTAATCTTTCCATGACACGCCATTATAGAGATAATCGCATAGTCCTGGTAAATTAAGCTGAAAATCAGAGTCATTATCAACCACAGGAACCTCAATGTCACCATCTATCATGAGGACTTTTGGAGCAATTCTGGAAAGTGCTTTGGCGCAACTGAATGCAATTGCTGATGAGCCTACACCTTTTTCAATTCCAGTAAAGAGAATTGTTCTTGTATTATCGCGGTCTTTTTCGCGACAGAACTTTATGGCTAGACTGCCTATCTGATGGGCCTTAAAATCATCCGGAGCAATACTCAGATGTTGCTCGTTATCTCTTTGTTTGTCAATATCTGAAATTGTCTGTGTAGGAGGATAACCAAGAGCGTGCTCAACGTCAATCGGTCGACGGATGGTATCATCAAAATATTCATAGAGAAAAAACGCACCGCCGACTACGGCGAACGCGCCGAAAAAGAACATCGTCAAGAGGTTTTTTGTATTTGATTTAAGAGGAGCGCTTGGTGTTCTCGCCAGAGATTCTATGGATATACGTAACGGGGCCTTGTTTTCAATCTCTATCTCCGTTATTCGAGTATCAAGCATATCGAGAACACCACGCTTATGTTTTACAAACTCAGAGAGACTTTCTCCTTTATGAATCCCTATTGAGACGCGTTTTGACTCTTTTAAGTTTTTATCGAGTTCATCCTGAATTTGCAACTCAGTTTTTTTAGTTTTTTCTAAATCAGTTTTTGCATGTACCAATTGTGTATTTATATCAAGATTTCTCTTGCCATTCAGTACTGATTTTGCCGTAGTCCTAATCTCACTGTGCAACTTGGTTGCGTATTTTTTCATGGCATCCATGCGTTGTTCAACATAGATCCGGTCTGGATTCTTCGGCGTCAGTCCATCTGTTGTGCTTCTCATTTCCTGGAGTTGCTGATATGTCCAAGAATCTGTTGAATAAAGTGATTGGTTATTCATCACCAACTCATCAATAAGAGGGTCTAATGAAAACGAAGATATTTCTTTGCCTTCAGTTTTTATTTTTTCATAATTTGTTTCTGCTTTTATTCTTTCAAACATGGCATTGTCATATATGCCTAAAAGTGATATGCTGTTTTTGGCTGCAATGTTAAACTCTTCGGAATATGCTGCGGTCGAAATATCCTTAGTAAGACTGTCAAGATTTCGCTCATACATAGACATTTGATCTTCAATAGACTTTTTTTGACCGTAAAGATATTTTAGCTTATCTAAATCGATGGTATTGTTTTTTGTTCGATTGTCGTTAATGTAGACATTCATGAGCTTGTTCACTATTTCTGCAAGCCCCTGTGGTTTGCTTCCGGAAATTATGATCTCCAAGAGATGTGTTCCTGGAAACGGCTTGACCGTAATGATATGATCAAGAATATCAGCGCAAACATCTGGCGATTTGATGCCGGGAAACATCGCGCTTCTTTCGCTGGAACTAAGTTGCTCGACAGTAAGCTTTAGAATATCAAATGATTTTATAGAGTGCGCTTGAGTGTTGGCGTAATCTTTATAATAGTTGACTATAGAGGACTCATCAGATGTTGCAATTAATTTGGATATAACCGGGTCAAGCTTTAGAAACGCGTGGACTTCATAGTATGGGTTTTTTATCAAAAAAATTAACGGCGTTAGCATTGCGAACAGAAACGAGCCTAAAAAAAGAATAAACAGTCCGTATCGCTTTAAAAAACCGATGATATCGAATGATTTAGAACGATTTCCATAAGGGAGTACCTCTCTTACGGCATTTTCTTTAAGCATACGTGGAAACTATTTCTTTATAAAGAGCGATGGAGTTCCGTGTGACTCAACTTTTCCATTCTGGAGATTGTAAACGGTGTCACATTTTTCGATTGTACTTAGTCTGTGGGCAACGATGATGATTGTTTTTGATCCTTGCAGGGCATTTACGGCTTCCATAACCTCTTTTTCAGTTGCGATATCCAGAGCACTTGTCGCTTCGTCAAGCACGAGTATAGAGGGATTGTGATAGAGTGCGCGAGCGATGCCGATCCGTTGACGTTGGCCGCCCGAGAGGCGAACGCCCCTCTCACCCACAATGGTATCAAGTCCTTCCGGGAGTTCCTCCACAAATTCTGTAAGATATGCGGCAGAAATCGCCTTTTTTACAGACTCTTCATCAATATCTTCGGTTGGCAATCCGAATGCTATGTTTTTCCGAAGCGTATCATCAGTCAAATATATTGATTGTGCTACATAACCGATCTGGTTCTGCCATCCACGTATGTTTTCTTGAATATCAAGACCGTCTACTTCAATAGAACCAGAATCAGGTTTCAGTAATCCCAGAAGGATATCAACAAGCGTGCTTTTGCCAGATCCACTTTTTCCGATAAAACCTACAGAGGTCCCCTGCTTAATGGTAAGAGAGATATTGTTGAGGGCAGGAGATGGAGCTGTGGGATAGGTATAGGAAATATTTTGAAGGACGAGTTGGTTGTTGAATGATTTCGACGCTGTTTCAGGTTTATTTGTTTCATCAACCGGCAGTGCAAGCTCCTTTTGCAGGATATCAATGACCGGCGAGCAATATTTTAGCGCCTGTGATGCACCGAGAATCCTGTTTATGGATGGTATTAGGCGGAACGCAGCTACAGCAAAAAGGCCCATCTTGGGGATGATGTCTCCAATTGCACCTCCCTGAGCTAACGTTGTAATGACAAGCAGTGCAAAAGCGGCAATTGTCAGCAACTCCATGAGCAGGCGGGGTAACTGCTGCACGGTTGCGTTTAATTGTACAACACTTGCACGTGCATTGGTATGAACTTTATATCGATGTAAAAATTCAGAATCTCGTCCCAGTAATTTAACATCTTTGGCACCACCAAGCCCTTGCTGGAGGTGAAGGAGCCTCATCCCATCATGTAGCTGACGAATTTCACCCCAGTGGGTCATCCTTTTTTTTGTCAGGCTCATAAATCCAAAACCTGTCAAGCCAAATATGCTGATGATGATAATGCTGCCCACTGGATCGACCAACACGACCATAATGCATATAGCAACAATAACGAGAGACTCCGTAATGAGTTGTAATGTTGGGGTTACAACGTTATTGGTAAACACCCCAACTTCAGTAATCACATTTTGGATTAACAGAGCGGAGTTTTGCTGCAGGTGAAATGCGTATGGCTGACGCAGGTAGATAGTGAAGAGGCGAAGCGAGAGCCTTGCCTCTACATTGGAGATAAAGCGATTTTGGGCCCAGGCCAGCAAGCCTAAATAAACAGCCTTGCAGAGATAGACACAAAACAGCAGCAGGACGCCACCGATCAAGAGTGTATTAGGATCCGGGTTCCCTAAAAATTGGAGCAGCGGACGGATAGCCGGATATTTTTCGGCGATATTATGTGCAGAAAAAATTGCAAGCGTCGGTATCACTAAACCGATACCAAGCGTTTCAAGACAAACACCGATAAGCATTAAAAAAAGCAATATCGTAATGTTTACTCGCTCTTTTGGTAGCAGGAACAGCTTAGCTTTTTTATGTAACGACAGGAAAGAGAGAGTCATCTTTTTGTTTTTTCGATTGTTTATCTATTTGCCGAAGGAGTTGATTATCGTTGAATTTCCTTTGATGAGATTCATATCTCCTATGCCCATACTCATTATTTGCAACGAAGGCATAAGTTTTTCGAGGGTATAGTTGAACTTTGCCATACCTGTTGCACTGATATAGACAATATCATTAGGCAACAGCGTGAAGTTTTGACTGAAGTCTCCATGGGCGATAAGTTTATTGAGATTAACCGTAATGACGTCGCCCTTCACTTCCTGTTGCCTGACAATAAATACTTTTTCGGGGTTTGCATCTTTGTTCAACCCTCCTGAAAGCATGATTGCTTTCAGGACGTTCATACCATCTTTCAATTGCACGGCGCCTGGATTTTTTACCTCTCCCATCACATAGACAATTTCATCATTCAGTTCAGGAAGGAAAATCACATCATTGTTTCTGATCGGTGCATTCAGGCTCATATTGCCGTTTTTAAGGAGATCCTGAAGATCGATCCATATAACACTGTTATTGCCTCGGATGATCGAGCATCTTGTCATTTTGCCCTGATCAGGAAGTCCCCCAGCAAGAGCAAGGCCTTCAAGCAAGGTCCCATTGCCAGGGAAGTTTATGACACCAGGCTTAGCAACCCGGCCAAGTACAAAAGCCTTGTTGTTATGAAACTCTTTGATCTGTACCGTTACTTCAGGCTCTGTATAGAGTACCTCAAGTTTTGACGTTAACAATTTTTGCACCTCTTCGGAGGTGTAGTTGATGACATTGAGATTGCCTACTCTGGGCATAGCGATAAAGCCGTCAGGTGAGACCAGTATATTCTCCTGCGAAAGCTCAGGCCTCCGCCAAACCTTGATAGTGACTAGATCACCCGGGCCCAAACGATACTGATAGGTCTCCTTGGGTCTTATAGCTTCTAACTGCTCTTTGGTGGCAAACTTCTGGTTTTTTTGGGGAAGTTCAATACTGAAATCTCTCTCAGGAGGAGCAGGGACACGGGTGGGTTTTGGCGAAATGCCACTGCATGCACTTATCATCACTGAGAGCATAATGCCGCATAGTATGGTAATTATATGTTGTTGTAACCTCATGGAGCCATCAAAAAAAAATGTTGCCGAGTGTATCGTTTAAAATAATACAAAAAAATTGCCGATAGCTCGGTTGAATTAAATTTTTATCCTATAGGTGATTACGGTGAATCTCGTTTTTGTTCTGCCAGTCATATAGCAAGCTTTAGGGCTCTTCTCTCTGATGTTGTGAGTCAGGCGGTGACCGAAAGGGAGAGACGCTCTTTATGGGGAATAACTTTTGCTGGAATACCTACGGCAAGGCAGTTGTCGGGGACTGAGGTTATTACTACGGCATTGGCGCCGATATCGACATTGTTGCCGATAGTGATATTGCCGAGGATTTTTGCCCCGGTGCCGATATTGACATTGTTGCCGATTGAGGGGGCGACTTTTTGGTCAATATTTTTCAGGCCGATTGTTACTCCGTTTCGGATAATGCAGTTATCGCCGAAACTGGCATAACCGCTGACAATGATATCACCAAAATGCTCAATACGGAAATTTGCTCCAACCGGAACCTCACAGGGAAGTTCTATACCCGTAAGCACCTGTACGATTTTATAGAGAAATTTGTAAAGGAGAGAAAAGGGGCGCCGGATAATCCCGTTTTTTAAGGTGTAACGCCAGCGTCCGAACCTGTAGACGATCATTACCCAAAAGCCTTGTGAGCTCCAGACTCCATTATAGGTTGCTAAATCAGCTCGAATGTTCGAAAAGAGAGTCATAAGTGACAGGTGATTACCAGGGTGTCGGAGGTGAAAGAGTGCCTAAACGGGTATCAGAAAGCGACTGGAGAATCAGCTTGCTTATTGCCATGGCTGCAGCTCGTTTTTTAGCAGCATCTTTTGAGGGCAGCAGATTTTTTATGTATCGGGCGACATACCAGAGCAGTTCGACGCCTGTGGCCAATAACATAGAGATAAGGCCTTTGTTTTTGCGGTAATAGAGGCACTCACCGCGCATCCTGAAGGAGAGAACCTGTGCTGCTCTCACATCAATCGTTTTGTCTTTTCTTGTTTTACTGCTCGCCCCGCCTATGTGTATCACCTCGGCATCCGGAGTGAAATAGACTTTCCATCCTGCTTTTTTGGCACGAAGGCAGAGGTCGGTCTCCTCATAGTAGAGGTAGAAGCG
Organism: uncultured Chlorobiaceae bacterium; assembly: GCA_903942355.1. Lineage (GTDB taxonomy): Bacteria > Bacteroidota > Chlorobiia > Chlorobiales > Chlorobiaceae > Chlorobium. Next base: position 23,401 of record CAJAOR010000114.1, read on the forward strand.
ATTGTCGAAAAATCCGATTGCGTCGAGCATCTCCTTACGAACAATGGTATAGGTGCCTGGTACCCAATCGACTTCTATAGGCCTGTCGTGAGCAAATCCGCCGAATTCGTGGTGGTTCAGGATAGGGGATGTTGGGAATTTTCCGCTGATTCCCGAGAGTGTAAGCAGCTTGTAGAGTGCATTAGGAAACCGGCGCGCCGATGGCTCAATATGGCCTTCCGGTGAAATTATTTTGCCTCCGCAAAGGCCGCACTGCGGGGTGCGATCCATAAACTCTATGCAGTGTTGAATTGATGAAGGCCTGATATAGGCATCGGGGTTGAGCAGAATGATATATCGGCCGGTTGCGTGCTCGAACGCCTGATTATTCGCTGCGGCAAAGCCAACGTTTTGAGTGTTTGCAGTCAGGCGCACAGAAGGGAATTCACTCTGCACCATAAGGGCTGAATCGTCGGTGGAGTTGTTGTCGACAACAAAAACCTCGAGATCAATACCCGTACTATGGGTAAAAAGGGCCTGGAGGCAGTTACGGAGGATATCCTTTGTGTTGTAACTGACAATAATTACTGATACCATGTGCATCCTGAGGTAGTTTGGTTGGTTATGAATGTATCGGTCTAGCCACGTCCACCTGTTTGGTCATCAACAGAGTGTTTTTGCCGTTACTTCTGGAGTAGGAGACCTTATCCATAAGGTGATTGATAAGAAACAGTCCGTACCCTCCCTCCGGATAACTGGATATCACAGGGCTGTGTGTTTGAGGGTTGAACTGCGAATTAGAGTCAATCATGGTTGCTGTAAGCTCTTGCTTATTGGTGGTTAAGGTGATTGTGACCTCTTTTGCCTTATTGGAAGGGTCAGCATATCGTACAGAATTTGTAAAAGATTCGCTGATGGAGAGTTCGAACGCATGAGCAAATTCGGAAATGTTGCTGGTAGCGCGTGTTTCATGAGCAAAAATTTCAGCGATATTGCGAGCTATAACCGAAACTAACTTGACATAGATTAAATCGCCCTGCAGGGTAAGGGTGAGTATCTTTTTCATATAAGAGCTATAAAATTTTTGACTGATTACATAGCTGTCGCTGCAACGTCATCATATAAAGCAACTGACTCTCCGGTGACTGCTCGATATGGCTAAGAATGCCTTGCAGTGAGACAATCGGAACGTTATTGCTGTTTTTTTCAATGACAGTCATACGGTATCTTCTTGATGTATTCTGTTGAAAAGAGCTTTTTGTGTCATTGCTATATCCTTAAAAGGATTGCTGTGAACCGCATAGTAATGATTGACGATATCTGAATCAATATCATTTTGCGGCCAATCTTCAGCTTCGGCATAACTGAAAACGCCAGGTCTGAGATGCGCTTTGCTCTCCTGAGTCACCTCAACCGGTCGGCTTCCGATAAGATCAAGATGGCCACTCAGTACCTTAAAAAGCCACATATAGCGATCCAGGGAAAAAAAAGCAGCCAGAGCACTCAGCATGCCCTTTTTTCTTAGAGTCGTCACTGGCAGAGCCACCTTGCACCGTGGTTTCGCGGAGTGATAGATTGTTGTTTTTGTCGACCAGGAGCCTCGTAACTCAAGTATCGGTCTTAAAAGAAGATAAGGAAGCAATAGGAGAGTAATGAGCGATATCGCAATACAGCCGTGCACGATCCTTAGGAAGAGAGTTGCTGAACCGCCGGTTTGGCTTATGCTACTTAAAAGATGCGGGTCTTCCATTGTTAGCGATTGCCCGCTTTCGGGGTCAATAAGAACATTGCCGGAGGCAATTTTTCTTTCAACTTCAAGCTGTTCACCAATAAAGGTGTTATCCATAACTATGCTTGATGCAACAGTGCTTTTCCTGTCGACAATCACATTGTTGCCAATGATTGCTGCCGGCCCGATTACTGAACCGGCAAGTATCTGGACGTTGTTGCCGATAATGACCGGTTTAACAATTTTCGCGCTTTTTTGAATGACAACATTTCTGCCAATGTAGCATCCCGCCTCATTGTTATACCCCGGTAGCACGTAGTGTAACAATCTGTTGTGCAGCAGATCTTTGGCGAGTTCATAGTACTGCCCTGCAGAGTCAAGAACAACAGTCGATAAGGGAGGAGTCTCGCGGCTGTTTTCTGAAGCGACAGGCGAGCCGGTCAGGCTGAGGGTTTTTTGGTCGAAACCCAAAACATCGCCTGATGGAAGGGACGCAAAAAAAGAGCGGTAGTCAGCATTTTTATTGTAATGAAAAAAAAGAATGTTGTTGATAATCATAATCCGTTCATTCGAACAGAATTTGCTGTTTTTTTCCAGGATTTTATTGAGGCTGTCCGATGGCAGAGAGTTCGCATAACTGATATCAATGCCCCATCTATCGCCTTTTTCGCAAAAGTCTGCAACATCGTTGATTGTTTCATCACTTATAATCCTGATAGCGGTGCTGCCAGCCAGGATAGAAAAATCAATGAAAAACTCGATAAACGGCTTGTTGCACAGGGGAACGAGCAGCGGATGATGGCCGGGCAAGATATCGTGCAACCAGGGATAATCGACCCCTTTTGTGATAATTATTGTTTTCATGGTCCCAGCTTATTGTCCTGCTGTTGCTGCATTGAATGAAGCTACAGCGGAGGCGGCGTCGGGGTATATAGAAAAAAGCTGTTTAGCTTTGGTAAGCTCAAAAATTAAAGAGACCTTTGGCCCAAGAGCAGCAAGCCTGAGATCACCCTTATGCTCAAGCGCCTTGCGCAGACAGGAGACTATAGTACCCAAACCGCTGCTGTCGATAAAGTCCAGAGCGCTGCAGTCAAAAACAATATTGGCACTTTGCTGTAGCCAGAGTGAAAATGCTTTTTGAAGTTCATTGCAGTTACTGGCATCAATGCGGACCTGCAGTAAAGCAATGCCAATTGTTGTATCGGTAGATGTATCGAGTTGAAAGATCATATTGTTATCGTGTTTTAGTATGCACCTTTGCCTGTCAGCACGGCCGGGATAGTTTTTAGAAGCAAAAGAAGATCATTGAGAAAACTTGCGCTTTTGATATACTGCATATCAAGCATAACCTGTTCATTAAAGGGGATATCGCTTCTGCCGCTTACCTGCCAAAGACAGGTAATGCCGGGTATGACGTGCAGTCTTTTACGCTCTTCAAGGGTATATTTTGCCACCTCCGACGGGAGTGGCGGTCTGGGCCCAACAAGACTCATGTCGCCAATGAGGACATTGAGAAGTTGCGGCAGTTCATCGATGCTGAGCTTGCGGATTACCCTTCCAACCCTTGTGATTCTGGGATCTTTTTTAATTTTGAAGATAACACCTGCTGTCGACTCGTTCTTCGCTGCCAGTTCTGCTTTTAAATGGTCGGCATTAAGAATCATCGACCTGAATTTGTAAAACTTGAAATGCTTGCCATTTCGGCCCACCCTTGTCTGGTAATAGAGGACAGGGCCGGGATTTTCAATCCAGATGCAGAGCGCTGTCAAGAGACAGAGAGGAAGAAAAAATAATCCACCAACTATTGCGACTGTTATATCCAACACTCTTTTCAGGAGATAGGAAAACATTACCGTCACCTCCCATGAAGTGACCTTCACGGAGCGTCTGAAGCGGACCTTTGGATTGATCGACTCGCTGACTTTCTCTATCAGCTCTTTTCGGACTGTTGGATCAAGTTCCATATAAATCTACCGTGTAGAGTGCCGATTAATTGCGTTGGTGGATCTTTCCCGAATCCTTGACGAATAAGCGCTAGAGATCGATTTTGAGATCTCTTTCCATGCTAATGGTATAAATTGGCTGTCCCTTATCAGATAACGCCTCCACATTCGTGTCGGTTCGCTTGCCAGACGCCAGATCCATTCACAGCCTGATCTCTGTATCCACAGGGGAGCCCGATGAATAACACCTGCAGCAAAATCAAACGCTGCGCCAACACAGAGTATAGGACCAACCTGTAGTCGATCACTATGTTTTGCGGCCCATTTTTCCTGTTTTGGAGCCCCAACACCAATAAAAAGGATGTCGATATTTCGGGTGTTTATATCATTAATAATCCAATCGGTCTCTTTCGGCGTATTCTCAAATCCAAAAGGGGGGCAGTAGATACCTGATATTTTCAAGCCAGCAAATTTGCCTTTGAGTTTTGCTGCTGCCTGTTCGGCAATACCAGGATTGCCTCCGAGGAAATAGATATTCAAGTCGGCTTTTGCAGCTTTTTCACACACGGCTATCAAGAGGTCGGCACCGGTTACCCGCTCCGGAAGACTTCCGTCCTTCACTATTTTGCTCAACCAGACAATAGGCATTCCATCAGCATATCTAAAGAGCGCATTGTCATAGATTTGCTTCATGTCGCTATCCTCTTGCAGCATAACGACATGGTCTACATTTGGCGTGACAACAAGGCCCTTTTTCTTTTCCTTGCCCGCGTTAATGATTTGAGTAACCGCTGAGGAGAGTGTTGCCCGTTCAAATGAAATGCCTAAAAGTTCTGTTTGCATTTTTTCTGGTACCTTTGGCTCATGGTTGATTATTTTTTCGGCAACAACTAAAAAGCTTTGATAGCTTCCGAAAAAAATCAGTCCTAACGATCGAAGCAAACGCTCATTCTCTTCATCTTCATTTTTTGAGAGGCAGATGATTTTGCATGGATTGAGATGCTGTTTAATATAGCTGAGCAGTTTTGCATCAGGAGCCTCAGAGAAGCTGTCAGTCATCACAATTAGCTCAAAGTGGTGCCTTTGCGTGCTTATCAATTCAAGTTCTTCAGTGCTCTCGGCCAGGCTAATATGGTAATTGGTATTTTGAAGCAAAGAGCAAAGCGAAGGGACCTCTATTTTTTTTCCTAAAATCAGTGCGTTAATCACTCGGGGGATATGTGTCTTTGTTTTTAAAAGCCCTGTGTTAATCATTTCCGGCCCCGTTTATCGCAGTAGTTTTTTTTAATACACTTTTTATAAATACAATTACAGTGCCAGAACGTGATAGAGTCGAGAACGCTATATGAAAAAATATTTTACGGGTCAATAGGGTGGTCTGGACGCATCGATTGACTGTCACAATGCGAGATATTCTTTTTTCTCTCTCTCATGGCGAGAGAGGGAAGATGCATAGAGGAGGAGAGCTGTGTGAGAAAGGAGACTATAAGTTGTAGATTTTCAGGCGGCGGTAGAGTGTTGCTTCGCTGATACCAAGAAGTTTGGCTGCGGCGCGTCTGTTGCCGGTTGTCTGATTGAGGGCTTTACGGATTGCGTCTTTTTCGTGAGAGGCAATACTTGCTGGTTGTTGGTTGTCAACTCTTTCGTCATTTGTTGCCGGATAGGGGTTGAAAGAGAGGCTATCGCGCTCCATAATATCGCCATGGGAGATGGTTATGGCTCCACGGACGACGTTTTCGAGTTCACGGATATTGCCTGGCCAGTCAAAAGCCATGAGGGCGTTCATGGCACTTTCGGAAAATTGCTTGGCTGGGTATCCTTCCTTGATGAGCTTGTCAATAAAGTAATTGCAAAGAAGAGGGATATCAAGCCGTTGCTCACGCAGTGGCGGGGCAAAAATTGTGATAGCATTCAGGCGGTAGTAGAGGTCCTGGCGAAAGGTTCCTTTTTTGACGGCTTCGGTAAGATTGCAGTTTGTAGCGGCAATGATTCGGATATTAACGGGATAAATTTTTGTTTCTCCAACTGGTTTTACTGCTCGCTCTTGAAGGGTGCGGAGCAATTTAGCCTGCATCGAGAGAGGCAGTTCAGCTATTTCGTCAAGAAAAAGAGTGCCTTTATCCGCAGAGCGTATCATGCCAAGCGTGTTTCGGTCGGCACCGGTAAAGGCACCTTTTGAGTGCCCGAAAAGTTCGCTCTCAATAATGCTGTCGTTGATTGCGGCACAATCGACAGGGATAAAGACTTCGTTGCTTCTTGCGCTTTGAGCGTGTATGGCACGGGCAATAACTTCCTTACCGGTGCCGCTTTCGCCCTGAATGAGAATTGTTGTTCCGGTCGGGGCTATTTTAAGCAGCAGCTTTTTGAGCTTTTGCATTTCAGGTGACTCACCTATAAGGCCCTTAAAATCAAAGGCACCGGAAGGAGAGTGCAGTGCAACAGAAGTTGTCTGTTCCGCAAATTTATAGAGGGATCGGTTTGTCCCGACTAACGGGGTATTTGACGCGAGAATGGATAAGAGCAGTTCTGAAGGTAGTTGAGTTAAGGCGGTTAAGGTGTTGCCTAACTCATCCTGATTGCTGACAAGAATCACTTTTTTTGCCGGGTGCTTTTCGAGATTATGCTGGATAAAACATAGCCCTTCTTGTGCCTTCTCATGCAGTGCCATAAGGATTATGTCGATATCGTCAGCAAGGATATGATGCTCGGCATCGGTAATGTTGTCACAGTTTATGATCTTTAGATGCGGACGTTCCCTGTCTATCAAGCCTTGGTGAGCTCTCTTTTTTTTTTCATTTATTACGAGTATTGTCGAAGACATAAACCTTACCTATTATTTAGTGATGCTTTTTCCTCGACCTATGACCATACGGGCCAAATCGTCATTTAAGGTCTTGCGGGACTGTAAGGAGAGCATGCAAAACTCGGGAAGGCTAATAATATAACGCATTATTACATGTTATTTTTGGTTGTTTTGTCATGGTCAGTATGTTTGAGTCATCTTCCCTTGTGTAAGCAACCTTGTCCATTAGCCGGTGGATCAAAAAAAGTCCATATCCGCCTTCAGGATAACTGTTTATGTCTGGAGCCTCAGTAATCGGGTTGAATTGCGGATTCTTGTCAATGATGTTTACCGTGAGGGTGCCGTTGTCGGACCAGAAGCATATCTTAACCTGTTTTTCCTTTTGTGAAGGTTCCGCATATCGGACCGAGTTTGTAAATGCTTCACTAACGGAGAGCTCATAGGCATGACAGAATTCAGCTACGTTGGCACCATCGGCAAAAATTTCAGCAACATTACCGGCCATAATGGAGACAATCCGGAGATAACGGAGATCAGCCTGCAATGTTAAGGTGGCTATCGGGTTCATAAGTAAGATGATTTGCCTTTTCTTGTGCATCTTTTTTATTATGCCTCAGCCGCAGCCGACACATCATCATAAATATCAAACAGCGTATAGGCCTGTGTGATTTCAAATACTTTTTTTACTCGTTCATTCATTCTTGCCAGTTTGACCACGGCATTGCTTGTCTTTTTTTTCCGGGCAATCCCTACCAGCACTCCGAGACCGCTACTGTCAAGAAATTCAATATTTTCCAGGTCAACGACAATAGATTGCGTATCCGGCAACCCTGCTACGTAGGATTTCAGCATTGGAGCAGAGGAGGCATTGAGGATACCCTGAATCGAGAGAATTATATAGTTGTTGATGGTCTTTTCGCTGATGTTCATGCGGGTTCATTTTTATGTGTTTTGTTGAAAATGGCTTTTTGTGTCATGGAAATATTTCATTGAACTACTCTCTCTTCGTTGATTGCTTGTTGCCAGAAAGCTTCATGACGATGTCACTCCGGGATCCGATACGGATAACAATGCAGGTGGCATCATCATCAAAGGTACGCCTTCCGGTAGCCTCAAAAAGCTGCGTGCTGATTTTTTCTATCAACGCATCAGGCTGGAGCCTGTGATGCTCAACAATTAAATTACGCAACCGTTCTGTCCCGAACATGGTATTGTCAGGCAAGAGGCTTTCGGTAATGCCGTCGGAGTACATGACAAAGATATCGTCCTCTTTGAGCGGGAAGCAAACCATTTTGTATTGCTGTTCTTCAATCATGCCCACAGGAAGGTTTTTTCCCTTGAGCATTGTGCAGGTTCCATCATCGGCATGAAAATGGATGGTAGGGGTGTGGCCACAGTCAATCATGGAAAACTCCCTTTTTTCCAGATCAAGGCGTATAAATAAAAGTGTTGCATAAATACCGATATCAAGAAGCTCAAAAATGCATTGTGCATGCAACTGGGTGGCAATATCCTCCAGTTCAGGGAGTTGATGGTTCTGGTGTTTTTTTTGTGCGACGGTTTTCAGAAAAAGCGACTTTAAACCCGCACCAACCAGAGCCGACAGTATGCCGTGTCCCATGACATCGCCAATGAACATATCAGCATGCTTGTTGTCGTAAAGGATAAACTCTGTAAAATCACCGTTCAGATGACCTGAAGAGATGGTAAACTGGCTCATTGAAGTCCCATCAAGGGATTTGGGGATCGTACTTTGCAACAGTTTCTGCTCAATTTGTGTCTCAAGTTCCTGCTGCAGGTGTTCATAACGTGCCCGGCTTTTTTCTTCCTCAATCCGCGAAGAGATATTCCTTGCAATGATGACGGTATGGAGAACAGAATCAAGGATGAGGGTTCCTGTCGTGACCTCAAGCGGTATTGAACTGCCATCTTTTTTAATCCCGTCTATTCGTCGAACATTCCCTTCTCTGAGCGATGCAAGGTTGTTTGCAGGATCTTGGCAGGCACTATACAGGGCGCACGAATTGTTTAGCGGAATGATAAAGTCCGTAAAACTTTTCAAGTGGAATTCTTGCTCAGTTAGTCCAAAAATGGTTTCAGCAGCCAGATTATTATAGACAATAAATCCCTGCTCATTGAGCAGAAAAATGGGGTCAAATGCGGAATCGTTCATTGTCCGGAATTGCGTTTCACTCTGACGTAATTCTGCGGACATGATGTGAAGCGTATTATTGACCTTCAACAACTCCTCGTTTTTTGTTTCAAGCTGACTGAACAGCATCTGCCGTTCCTCTTTCAGTTGAAAATAATCAATGGCATCCTTTATGACTTTCTTGAACCCCTCCGGCTCGATTGGTTTTGGGATAAAGCGGAAGACTTCACCAGTATTGATGGACTCAATAATCTGGTCGATATCATGAATGCCGCTGAGAATAACGCGCACAATATCAGGATGGCTTATTTTTACCCGGTTGATGAGCTCCATGCCCGTCATCTCCGGCATGCGCAGATCGGTTAACAGAATCGTTATATCATGAGTTTCAAGCAACTCCAAAGCCTCTTTACCGCTTGCTGCAAAGTATTTTATATAAGGTTCCTTGCGTAAAAAACGGTTCAATGAACCAAGTGTATCCTGCTCATCGTCAACAAAAAGGATCGCAATTTCAGAGAGGGCTTTCATTATTTAAAGGTCTTCATTGTCAAGCAGTTAAGAGATGTTCTGCTGTAAAAAAACGGAGAGATGTGTTCCTGAAATCTCAAGTTACTGTCGATAAATTTCGCCCGGCGTTGGAGATTACGCAATTTCTTTTGGTAATATAATGAATAATACTCTTTTCAGTCAGTAATGGCCTATGGACAGGAAGGAACTGTGCGATGTAACCAGTTTTTTCCATCCTGACATTTCAAGATATTTTCAGCACTTGGGCGGGTCGTAAGTTGATGACAACAGTGTTATCGATGAGTTCTGCCATGTCGGTGGGGTGGTGTAATCTGCTCAAGTGTGTACATAAGTTGGAAATGTGTTATATTGGCGGGCTATTGTTATAAGGAAGATAAAAATGATGGTAAGATTATGAAATTTCCTGTTTGTGAATTTGCGGAATCAGAGGCGGGGTTTTACTCGCAGTGCGCATCCTGCCCGATAGACTCATCTTCTTCAGGTTGCGCTCTCGATGCGCTTCAAGACGGTACCTACCAGTTTGAAGGAATAACTCCCCATGGCGGAGTCAGGGCTCTTTTTTGTTTCAGGGATAACGAGGGTAATCGAGTCACAAAGCGGGATGCCCTGCATGTTGAAATTCATGAGCTGGATGATCAGGGCCATCTTATAACGATTCTTTACGGTATGGTTGACCCTGAAGGAATGATTTATCTGAAAAGTTCGGACACTGAACAAGCTCATAGTCAGAAAAATATACAGTAATCCAGTACCCCCCTTAGCCTATGACCCTCAACAAGCTCTATTTTGACGGTGGAGAGGAGATTCGCGACCTCACTATTGTCGGTGGTGGCCCTACTGGGATTTTTGCTGCATTCCAGTGTGGTATGAATAATATAAGCTGCCGGATTATTGAAAGTATGCCCCAGCTTGGCGGGCAGCTTGCAGCACTCTATCCTGAAAAACATATTTATGATGTCGCTGGTTTTCCTGAAGTGCCAGCCGCTGGGCTGGTAGACAGTTTATGGACGCAGACGGAACGGTATAATCCGGAAGTAATTCTTGGCGAAACCGTTACCCGGTATCGCAAGCTTGACGACGGATCATTTGAGGTTACGGTCAGTTCCGGAAGGGTTTTTCTTTCAAGAGCTCTTTTGATTGCAGCTGGTCTTGGTGCTTTTTCACCCCGCAAGCTGCCGCAATTGAACAATATCGACCATCTTGAGGGCAAATCTGTTTTTTATGCGGTCAAGAATATCAGTGATTTTGCCGGTCATCGGGTTGTTATTGTCGGAGGAGGAGATTCTGCGCTTGACTGGACAGTTGGTTTGCTGAATGCTGCGACCAAGGTGACGATTGTTCACCGGATGCACGAGTTTCAGGGACATGGCAAGACCGCAAGAGAGGTGGTCGAGGCCAAGGAGAGCGGTCGGGTTGATGTGTTTTTAAATACTGAAGTCAAATCAGTCGATAGAGAAGGGGACCGCCTGACGGCAGTTCACCTTCGCTCGAAAAACGGCAAAACATTTTCTGTAGAAGCTGATCGCCTGCTGTTGCTGATTGGCTTCAAGTCCGATCTTGGTCCTCTTGCAGGTTGGGATCTGGAACTGGCTGACAACGCGCTTGTTGTTGACAGCCACATGAAAACATCGGTTGACGGGCTCTATGCTGCCGGCGATATTGCCTATTATCCAGGGAAGCTCAAGATTATCCAGACCGGGCTGAGTGATGCTGCAATGGCTGTGCGTCACAGTTTAACCTATATCAAGCCGGGTGAAAAAATTCGTCATACATTTAGCAGCCTGAAAGGGGCAAAGGAAAAGAAGAATGCACCAGACAAAGGCTGAAGAGCCACTAATCACCTCCTTACAGGCATGGATGCTTGCGATTCGCCCGAAAACCTTGCCGGCTGGCGCGGTGCCGGTGGTTCTTGGTTCCGCCCTCGCTGCTGCAGACGGTCATTTCCGCCTGCTTCCGGCTTTGGTTGCCCTGATCTGTGCGCTTGGTATTCAGGTCGCTACCAATTTCATCAACGAAATTTATGATTTTCGCAAAGGAGCCGATACGGCAGAACGGCTTGGCCCGACAAGAACGGTAGCCGCGGGCATTATCAGTGAACAGGCCATGATCAAGGTTTCGGCTTCACTTGCCGGCGGAGTTTTTCTCCTGGGCCTCTATCTCGTCTACACGGCAGGCTGGCCGATTCTCCTTATCGGCCTCCTCTCCCTGCTTTTTGCCTGGGGCTATACTGGCGGTCCCTATCCGATAGCCTATTCCGGCCTCGGTGACCTTTTTGTCTTTGTTTTTTTTGGTCTGGTTGCCGTCGGAGGCACTTACTATGTGCAGACCCAGCATCTTGCGTTGCCCATCCTTCTTGCTGCGGTGGTTCCGGGTGCTTTTTCTGTCAATATCCTTCTGGTCAACAATATTCGCGACATTGCCACTGACCGGAAGGTAGGGAAAATGACCCTTCCGGCCCGAATCGGTGGTGATTGGGCGCGCAGGCTCTATATTGCTTTAACGGTTCTTGCCTATCTTGTTCCCGCCCTGCTCTGGCTGAACCATTATTCTCCCTGGGCTCTGCTTTCATTGTTTTCAGCACCTCTTGCATTCAGGATGATCAAGGAACTCTACGCCAGTGAGGGCAGGGAACTGAACCAGGTTCTGGCCGGTACAGGAAAGCTGATGACCCTTCACGGTCTTCTTTTTGCCGCAGGCCTTCTTGTTCCCCTCTTTCAATAATCACCTGTTCCGTTATGCATTCCGAAATGGTTCCGATAGCGCTTGTTCAAGCCTCTTGCACAAGCGACCCGGTTGAGAATCTTGTAAAAGCCTGCAATAAAATACGGGAGGCTGCTGCTCAAGGCGCCCGTATTATCTGCCTGCAGGAGCTTTTTCTCACTCGCTATTTCTGCCAGACGGAGGATTATGAGTCATTTAACTATGCTGAATCCATTCCTGGCCCATCAACACTCGTCATGCAGGAACTTGCCCGTGAGCTTGAGGTTGTCCTTGTCGTCTCCTTGTTTGAAGCAAGAGCGAGAGGGCTCTATCACAATACGGCCGTCGTGATTGATGCTGACGGGAGCTATCTTGGCAAGTACCGCAAAATGCATATTCCTGACGATCCCGGTTTTTATGAAAAGTTTTATTTTACGCCGGGCGATCTTGGCTATAAGGTTTTTAAAACACGGTATGCCACCATTGGCGTTTTGATCTGCTGGGATCAGTGGTACCCTGAAGCAGCAAGGCTGACAGCTCTCAAGGGTGCGGAGATTCTTTTTTATCCAACGGCTATCGGGTGGTCCGCAAGTGAACGTTCCGCCGAAGTGCGT
>CAJAOR010000115.1 GCA_903942355.1 uncultured Chlorobiaceae bacterium
GGCTCAAATGTGCTGATAAAGCCCTTTGTTTTCGATACCTCCGAAAACGAAAAATCGATTTCGGCTTCATGCTTTTTATCTGTGGGCAAAGCCACTTTGCCGGAGGTCAGTTTGGGATTCAATTCGGCTGGCCATTTACGGGTCATAGCCCACCAGGCAATATCCAGCAAAAAGCTTTTACCCAAGCCGTTATCACCTGTAATTAAATTCAGTCTTTTGCCGAACTCAAGTTCCATCTTTGGAGCCGGTCCGACATTGGTCATTTTTAGATGTTTAATCATAATGAGCTTTTTTCATGCCCGTTCGAAACTTATTTCTGCCATATTTTTATGGTGGATAACGTGGTAGTCCTTCAAAGATATGATATTACCGCGTCTTTGCCTTACTTAGATATTGGGTTTATCAAGGATTACGGATCAATATTTCACCCTGAAGGTTGGGCTTTCCTCCGGCCGGCTTTTTCTGCGATCATAGAGCCTTGTTGTTGAAACATTGGCATGACCGAGCCACTCCTGAACCTTTCCGATATCAGCTCCGTGTTCCAGTGCATTGGTTGCTGCTGTTGAGCGTAGCGAGTGTACACAGAATCCGTTTACGCTGGCGTTGATGCCGGTTTCTTTTCCGTATTTCCGGATAATACAGGTATAGACTGATTGGGGGTCAAGCGGTTTGAGCAACGTACCGGTAATATTATTTTTTACCGGTCGAAATAGTGGGCCTTTCTGGTCGTCACGGTGACCGGCAGCTTCAAGATACTCATCAATCAACCGCTGAGCCATCGGATGCATCGGCAAAAACCTGATCTTTTCACGTTTACCGTGGATGCACAAATGCTGCACGCCACTGCGCTGCTGCAAATCTTTTACCTGCAGCCGACAAAGTTCTTCCCTGCGCAACCCGTGATAGAGCAGGGTAGCGAGAATTGCCCTGTCCCGTTTTCCTTTAAGGGTATTCGCCGGCGGAGCATCAAGCAGCATTCTTGCCTGGCTGTCACCAAGGGCAGGCGTCGTGCCTTCGTTGTTGTTGGCCGGAGGGCGTTTTACACCCAAAACCGGATTATGCAAGACGGAATTCTGTTCACAGAGGTAGTCGAAAAGAGAAGAGATCGAGGCAAGCTTGCGCCGGATGGTGGCGGCAGCAAGGTTACGCTGTTCGAGATCGGTTCGCCAGGCAAGCAGGTGTGCTCTTGTAACAATGCGCATTTCTTCCGGTTCTGTGATGCCGAGAAATCGGGACAGTTCCTTCACATCGTTTCTGTATGCCCGTCGGGTCTTTTCACTCCTGATATTGGCATACCATTCGAGTTCTGGAGGCATGTCCTTCAGGGCATGAAACTCTGGCGCTGAAAGTGCCCGTTTTTCGAGGATCATCTGCCCAAGTCTTGATCTGATCAAGGTGAATTGCGTTCAGTTTAGGAGGTGCACCGCTTCGATGCACGTCGTATAAAAAAGCGAATCCTTTTGATAACCAGTGTTTACGTCGGTCATAAACCGTATCGATATTCAGGTCTTGCTGCGCGACTATTGCCTTTGTGCTCCACCCGTCATTGAAATACAACAGCGTTTGAGCCCGTTGCCGTGCTCGCCAATCGCTCTCTTTTGCCACAATCTCTTGTAGCTTTGTACGCTCGTCGGCAGATAATTCCAAGTGACTTAACTTCATGATTTACAGGGGCATGTATATCTTTTTCTGTCTGTCCCTTATACTACGGAATTATTTCCTATGAAGCGCTTATCGATGCGGCGCAGGAATGGAGATGATTGCAATAGATACTGATGGCTTGATATATCCATGCCATCGGTTCTATTCATGTAATGAATTTTTGATGGGCAACATATATTCCGGTTTAGATAATGAGCAGATCAAAATTTATCAGAATAATAATGTTGATAATAACGAGACTTGCGTTAGCTGCTGGGCTCGTTATGTGTGTGGAGGGCCATGCATGCATGATTCATATGAGTATTCTGGTTTCATCTCAACACCAAATGAATGTAAGTGTAAAAGAATAAAAAACTTGATAAAGTCTGCAATTATTTTATATGGGGAATTAATTCAAAATGATCCTGATAGACTTGTAAAGATGATGCGGAAATTATAAGCGCTCATCATAAAGTCATTACGTAGTCCTTGCCAAAACCATCTAAGATTTTGCAGGCATCTTCTTCAAGAGTTTTAATATATCGCGTCTTGAATTCCATCAATTCATACTTCACCTTGTGCCAATACTTTTCAATTCGATTGAGTTCCGGACTGTAAGGTGGCAAAAAATAGAGCGTCAACCCCTTTTGTGCCAGCACCTTCAACAACGGTTGAACCGCTTTCGCTTTGTGTGAGCACACCGGAGTATAGTGTACTACCTCTACGTCAGGTAACGGCAGCGCATTACTGCGCCACCGTTACCTGACAATATTCATTCAGTTTCGGAGGTGCGCCGCTTCGATGCATATCGAACAAAAAGGCAAACCCTTTTGATAACCAGTTCTTACGTCGGTCATAAAACGTATCGATATTCAGGTCTTGCAATGCCATGATAGCTTTTGCGCTCAACCCATCGTCAAAATATAAAAGTGTTTGAGCCGGATGACGTGCTCGCCAATCACTCCCTTTTGCCACAACTTCTTGTAACTTTGCACGGTTGACTGCAGATAATTCCAAGTGACGTAACTTCATGATTTACAGGGGCAGGGGTTTCTGTTTACTTGCTTGCCCTTATATTACGGAAACATTTCTTATCGACCGCTTATACATTGAATGGCTTGCTTATGTAACACGATAGACACCGTGCCAAAAGATTTCATCATAGAACAGCTACAACAGCGGTTTACTCATCATCACCACATTACCCGTGCGGAGTTGCTCGGCTTTTACCGGTCGTTTGAGCCTGATTTAAAAGATTCAACCTTTGCTTGGCGGATCCATTCGCTTAAAGCAAAGAACCTGCTTAAGCCCATAAGGAGAGGAGTTTACACCTTTTCTACAAAGCCTCAGTTTCACCCGCAGGTAGAACCAAAACTTAGAGAGATTGCCCGAAAACTCAATAAGCAGTTTCCCGTCGTACGGCATTGTGTGTGGAGCACCCGATGGCTGAGCGAGTGGATGATTCACCAACCTGATAGATTTTTGCTGTTGGTTGATGTTGAAGCGGTGGCAACGGAATCAGTTTTTTATTTTCTGAAGGATGAGAAATATAAAAACGTGTTCTTAAACCCTGACGAAAACACCCTTGAGCGTTACATTAATGAAGAGAGAGAGTCAATCATTGTTAAACCTCTCATAACCAAAGCACCCCTTGAAAAAGAAGAGAAAATAGCCACACCCTCACTTGAGAAAATATTGGTAGACATTTTGCATTACTATAAAATCTAACCATTATTCTTATGCAACAGAATGACCAGAAAGATTCCTCAACTCCTACTTCTCCAATCAATCACAGCGAGGAAATCGAGAAAGCTGTCGAAGCACAAGGCGCCGCTTTTGAAGAAATGGCCCGGGTCGCTTTTAGTGGCTTGATTAAGAAGTTGAAAGAAACAAAAGAAAGAAAGGATGCTAAAAAGGAAATTGATAAAGAGGAGAATACAAAAGAGCATTGATTCCCCTTCGATTCGCAAGTCAAGAAGATGCATTGATCCAAAAAAGTGATCAGTAAAACCCCTTGTCTCAAGATTTGTTGTATAATATAGATTATGTAAGCTAAATTATCATAATATAATATTTTAGCGACATTTATAGGTATCCATGAACATGAGTAGATCGTTAAATAAAATTTAGATTCTCTTCTTTTTAACCAGCCTTCAGAGTGTTTTCCAGGGCTTTGAGCTGTGCATTATGTTTCTCTGGATTTTGTGTTTTTAGCTTTACGATATTGGTAAGTTTCCATTGTACTGCTGGCATATGATGCAGATTTTCCAATGGCATAAGCTCCCAATCGGGAGTGCCGCTTTTGAAGCTTAAAAGAAAACTTTTGTCGGTATCGGTCAAGTGATCATGAATCTCCTTGATCAGGCCTGTTCGTGTTGACTCATAGTCGTCATAGCTAA
>CAJAOR010000116.1 GCA_903942355.1 uncultured Chlorobiaceae bacterium
ACACCAAACATGAGTGTATTGCCTTTTTTTGGCTCCGCGGGCAGGACTCGAACCTGCAACCCTGCGATTAACAGTCGCATGCTCTACCATTGAGCTACCACGGAATCTTCATCAGTATTTTTTATTTCGCTGATGGGTTGATAATATACACCGGTTTTTCTGAAATACAAATCCTCGCAGACTTTTTTTATTCATTTTGTTAAAAGTTGTACCCTCTGTACTTTTCATTTTCCATAATTATTTTTGTACATTGTTTCTCTTTTACTGAAAAGATGGTATATGCATAAAGAAAAATCGCGGATAGAGATCGGCCTAGGCACATTGGTGGATGGAACCAATGGGATCAATCTTACCTGTAATGCCTCGGATTTCGAGGGCACGCAATTAACTGACGCTGGTTTTGCAAGGGAGATTGAGGTCAATGTGGTTGCCGAAAAAAGTGAAGCTGAAATAACCGTCACCATCAACACTTCTGCGCTGGCTGATTTTACCTGTGACATCTGCCTTGCTCCGGTCTCAAAAAAGCTGACGGGATCGCTCATACTCTCCTATCTCTTCAGCTCCGCTGTTGATGAGAGGAATGAAGGGAGTGACGAGCACAATCGAATAGAGAGGGGCGCTGAATCGATTGATATTACCGGAGAAGTTTGCGAAACCCTCCTGCTCTCGTTGCCAATGAAGGTGACCTGTACGGACAACCCTGATTGCAGGCTCTACGGCAGCGAAAAAAGCATGAAAGAAAATGAAGAGCCTCAGCCCGGCAGCGTAACGCCGTGGCAGGAGTCCCTTGAAAAGCTGAAAAACAAGTATTGTTAATTGACTATAAAAGAGTACCGCTATGGCAAATCCTAAAGCCAAAATGTCGAAATCCCGCAGGGATAAAAGACGAGCCCAGTTCAATGCCCGTACCAAACCAGCAACCACAGTCAACTGTCCAAACTGCGGCGAACCAACTCTACCGCACCGCGCATGCCGCCATTGCGGACACTACCGGGGCAGATGTGTCGTCAATAAACTGGCAAAGAGCTGATTAACCAAAACAAGACAAAAACCCCATCATGTTGACCATTGTCGTTGACGCCATGGGCGGAGACCACGCTCCGGCCTGTGTGATCGAGGGGACTGTTCAGGCTTTGCAGGAGAGCGGAAACCGGTTTGAAATTGTACTGATTGGTCAGTCGGATAAAGTTGAACCGCTACTTGCCGGGTACGATACCAGTTCGCTTAACCTGCGATTTCTGCACGCTCCTGAAGTGGTTACCATGGAGGATATTCCAGCCACTGCTGTCAAGACAAAGCAGAATTCGTCACTGGTCAAAGGCTTGCAACTCTGCAAGGCTAAAGAGGCCGACGCCTTTGTCAGCGCAGGCAATACCGGTGCGCAGATGGCAGCATCGCTTTTTGTGCTCGGCAGGATCCCGGGAGTGCTTCGCCCAACTATTTACGCCTATTTCCCGCGTCTTGGTGAAGGACTAACCAATATTGTCGATGTCGGTGCAAATGTTGACTGCAAACCTGAAAATCTTGTTCAGTTTGCCGAAATGCTGACCATTTACCAGCGCTATGGTGCCGGAATAGAAAAACCGCTGACAGGACTGCTCAATATCGGAGAAGAGGAGGGTAAGGGATCCGAAATACTCAAGCAGGCTTACTGGCTGCTGAAAGAGGCTGACAAAGCGGGAAAAATAACCTTCCTTGGCAATATTGAAGGACATGACATTCTGAAAGGACGGGCAAGTATCGTGGTTTGCGACGGACTTGTCGGCAACACCATTCTTAAATTCGGTGAAAGCATCCCTGAATTTCTCGGCACCCTGTTCAAGCAATCACTCGAAAAACTTGTTCTGTCCGGCCAGATGGACAAGGAGATTGCAGTATTGACAACCGGTTTGTTCAAAGGAATGTTTGAGCCTTTTGATGTTGAAAAATTCGGCGGAGTTCCTTTCCTCGGCGTTGATGGCATCTCCATTGTCGGCCATGGTCGGTCTTCGTCACGGGCTATCAAAAATATGATCTTTATGGCTGAGCACATGATTGAAAAACGCGTAAATCAGCATATTGCGGAAGTCCTGTCCGAAAAATAGCATGTTTCTACCCGCACCCCTCTGCAGTGAAGCTGGCAACAACTGAACTACAGGGCAACTTTTGTATTATTCCTGCATGAAATAACTGCATACAAAGCATGAAAGCTGCAATTACGGCGACAGCCAAATATTTACCTCCCGATATCCTGAGCAACCATGACCTCGAGCTCATGCTTGACACCAACGATGAGTGGATTCGTTCGAGAACAGGTATCAGTGAGCGCAGGGTACTCAAAGACCCCGCAAAAGCAACATCATACATGTGCGGTGAGGTTGGGAAGCAGCTTCTTGAAAAACGGGGAATTGCAGCCAGTGAGATCGAGCTGATCATTGTTGCCACCATGACCCCGGACATGTTCTTCCCCGCGACAGCCTGTGTAACACAAAGCATCATCGGGGCAAGCAATGCGTGGGCTTTTGATCTCAATGCAGCCTGTTCCGGCTTTCTCTATGCACTGAACGTTGCATCGAGCTTTATCGAAACCGGAGTACACAAGAAAGTTATGGTCATCGGAGCCGACAAGATGTCATCCGTTATTGACTATACCGATCGCTCAACCGCCATCCTTTTCGGTGACGGTGCCGGCGGCGTCATCCTTGAACCGGCAAAAGAGGAGGGATACGGTATTCTTGACGCACGCCTCTACGCCGATGGAGCGAACGGCAAGGATCATCTGCTCATGACTGGAGGCGGCAGCCGCCATCCGGCAAGCCATGAGACCGTGGAGAACAAAATGCACTATATCTATCAGGATGGGCGCCAGGTTTTCAAGGCCGCTGTGGTCGCCATGGCAGATGTTGCCAGTGAAATCATGAGTCGCAACAACCTCAGTGCTGACGACATCGACTACCTTGTACCCCACCAGGCCAATCAGCGGATCATCAACGCTACTGGCGAACGAATGGGCATTGATGACAAAAAAGTTGTCTCAAACGTCGCCCGTTATGGCAATACGACGGCAGGAACCATCCCTATCTGTTTGGCAGAGCTTGACGAAGAAGGGAAACTGCACACCGGCTCAAACCTGGTACTCGTGAGTTTCGGAGCAGGCTATACCTGGGGCGGTATTTATATAAAATGGCAGTAACCTGAACATTTCACCTCTTTATTTGAACAATCGTATTCATGAAGGCATTTGTTTTTCCAGGACAGGGTTCACAGTATTGCGGCATGGGTCGCGACATTTTTGACACGTTCCCCGCTGCCCAGACCATGATGGAGAGGGCAAACACGATCCTCGGCTACCGGATAACCGACATCATGTTTTCAGGCAACGAAGAGGAGTTGCGCCAGACAAAATTTACCCAGCCCGCCATATTTCTGCACAGTATTGCTGTGGCAACCATGCTCGGCAGAGGGGACACGGCTATGACTGCAGGCCACAGCCTCGGCGAATATACTGCACTCTGCTTTGCCGGCTCCATTGGATTTGAGGATGCCATCCGCATTGTGGCAAAACGAGGCGAGCTGATGCAGAATGCCGGAAAACAAAATCCGGGAACCATGGCAGCCATTATCGGCATGCCCGACAGCTCTCTGGAGTCTCTTCTTGCTGAAGCCGGCAAAGAGGGTATCATTCAGGCTGCCAATTTCAACTCTCCCGGTCAGGTTGTTCTTTCCGGAGACATTGCCGCTGTCAAAAAAGCCGTAGAACTTGCGCCGTCCAAAGGAGCCCGGATGGCAAAAGAGCTTGTCGTTTCAGGAGCATTTCACTCCCCTCTGATGAAGCCGGTTGAAAAGGAGCTTGCTGCGGCGCTTGCAGAAATTGACATCAAGGATGCTGAAATACCAGTCTGCATGAACGCTGTTGCTGCCCCGGTAACCGACGCCGCTGAAATCCGCAAAAACCTGATTCTGCAACTGACCAGCTCGGTACTCTGGTCACAATCTGTTGAGTCGATGGTTCAGAGCGGCATAACAGAGTTTATTGAAATCGGCCCTCAAAAAGTCTTGCAGGGCTTGATCAAACGTATCGACAAAACGGTCACCATCCGTGGCGTTGACAATGCCGCAGATCTTCTCCCTCTGGTTTAATTATTGTATTCCATCGTTAGAACGAGGCCATTAACATCAACCGACTGAAACTATGTTTGAAGGAAAAATCGCCGTTATCACCGGAGCTGCCAGAGGAATCGGGCAGGCTATCGCTTTTGATCTGGCCACGAGAGGCGCCGATATCGTCATTTGCGACATCAAGGCCGAATGGCTGACGGAAACAGCCGAAGGTGTTGAGAAACTGGGCAGAAAAGCCTACTGCTTCGAGCTCGACGTCACCAACGCCGAAGCCGTTCAGAAGGCCTTCAACGACATCGCCGCTGAAACAGGCAGAATTGATATCCTCGTCAACAACGCCGGCATTACACGCGACGGGCTGCTGATGCGGATGAGCGAAGAGGACTGGGATGCCGTGCTTACCGTCAACCTGAAAGGA
>CAJAOR010000117.1 GCA_903942355.1 uncultured Chlorobiaceae bacterium
ACCGTGTATCTTTTGCCATGAAGCTCTCTACCTATTTGGTTGTGTTCTATTGGGTGGTAATTTCGACGTTACCCATTTTAATATAACACTTTATCCTATAAGTTGAGGGCTTTTTTTATTACTTATCGATCAGGTTAGGTCTGAGTTAAGGAGCACAACCATGTTCCAATTAATCTCCTCAGGCGTCGGTGCCCCGCCGAGATAGAAGAATTCATGTGGAGCAATAATAATTTTCAGGTCCGACCAACCCTTCTCGCTACCCCGATTTACATCGACAAAAGCTTCATCTTTTTTTAAGCATTCTATACCGATGGCGCGGAAACTCTGAATAATTAGATCCTGAAACGCATGGAACACCATGTGCCCACATGAATGGGCATGTACACTCACAATTGAGCCAAGCTTCAAATTGGGCCAGTTACCGCAACATGACTCGATGACCTTCAACGCCAGATCAGGACGATCGCTCCAACCCCGATGCCAGCGTGTTACGTCCTGCTCAGTCCACGCAACTCGGCCTTCACGTATGCCAAATTGCAAAAAATGTATGAGGGGGTTAACATTCGCATCCATCACATCAGGAGCTCGCTGCAAATAGCCAAAAGAACTGAAAAAGGGGCCGGGATCATAGCCTTGATGCCAGCCGTAACGAACGTAATGGTATGCGGGACCGAACATAAATCTATGGCCTTGGGGAAACTGGCCAGCATAGTATATGGCGTCGAATAATCCACTAGCTTCGACAAGTCTAGCATTGTTAGATGCGGCAAGATCCTCTATCTCCAAAATGTCCAGTTCTGGGTGGCGGGGGATACGGAGATGCTGCTTCAGTTTATCGGCTAACATGTGCACCTGAGGCGGAAGGTGGATGGTACCGTGAACGCCAGGAACTAGATCAACAGTATATCGATCTCCATAAATCTCATCATATCGAGACAGTCCGTCTGAAAAACGCCGATAAGGATTGTTATTGCTGTCTTCCGAATAGAAAAACGCGACCTTTCCCATAATTGGCTGTAGGTGCATATGATCAACCATCACCAAGAGTTCGATGTCCGTCCCTCGTTCCTGCAAGAGTTCAGCCATACGTACAGCAATTTTTCCACCCTGGCAAATACCTCCAAGTATGAGTTTACCAGACGGCCGGATAGCGTACATTTCTTCAATGTAGTGATTACAAAGATCTTCGGTATCTTGCTCGTTGTAATCCGTGAGAAGATGACCGGATCGCATGCCATGAACTCTGAAGCGCTCACCGAGACACCAAGCAATAGAATGTAGTTCCTCCGCCGTCTGTAAGCAGAGAAATACGTTGTAATCGGTTGCAATCACTCCACCCGTCGAAACAATGATTGAATCTTCATTTACGCGATCACCTTTCCAGCCTGACGTAAGATCTCTCAGACCCTTGTAGATACGTGAAAATCGAAATCCCTCTGTGCCAAATTCGATTAGTTGAGGTGAGTTCCAGAGTAGTTCTTCGATCTTTACCGCCATCCTCCATATTGTCGTGATACTTCCAAAATGACCTGGGGGAAAGATGATACCGAATTGACTCTCGATTTCCATCAATAGTTCCAGTGCCTTAAGAGAATCTCCACCCACCGATGCAAAGTCTTCATAAACACCAACATCCATATCAAACTGAAGACATTTTTTCCATATGGCGGCCACGCGTGCTTCTATTGATGTGCGCGGGACTGTGAAATCGGACCTCTGAAAAAAGCGATTGCGATACCTCGACAACAAACCTGCTCGGTTTTTCTTACCATTAGGCGTCAGAAGTATTTCATCCACTGGGAAAAATTGGACTGGAATCATGAAAGCGGGAAGCCATCCAGATAACTGGTCGCGAAAGGTAGGCCAATCGAATTCTTCAGGCTCGTGCAGAACCGCAAAACATACAAGCTCCTTAGTACCTATTCGCTCCTCTATGGCAACAACTGAATCGACAACTGCCGAAAAGCGCATGATTACATTTTCAATTTCTTCAAGTTCAATGCGGTTTCCAAGAATTTTTACTTGATTGTCGAATCGTCCGAGATACTCAATCTCTCCATTATCTAAGCGTCTGACCAAATCACCCGTACGATAGAGTCGCTCGCCACGAAACTCGATAAACCGTACCCGCGTCTCATTAGGAAGATTAATATATCCGCGCGCAAGGCCTATCCCACCAAGACACAGTTCACCCACATCGCCATCAACAACTGGACTGAGGGCGCCATCAAGAATATATGCTGTGATATTTGGGAGCGGTGTGCCAATTGTCACCGGCACCATAGCACAGCACTTAGCAACAGTCGCATATACAGTGGCCTCTGTCGGCCCATAGGCATTAAAAAATAACCTGTCCGTTGCCCAAGTATCTACCAATTTTTGCGAGCATACCTCGCCCGCCGTGATGATACAAGTGAGACAAGGAAAAATACCAGGCGGAATAGTACCAAGAACCGAAGGGGTTACCGCAAGATGGCTGATCGCATTGTGGTGTATGAACCTGCCAAGGCGCTCCCCTACTAACGGCCTATCACTACCCGTGGCACAAAGCTCACCACCACCACAAAGCGTCATCCAGATTTCGCCGAGCGAGACATCAAAGCTTAGCGTAGTATTGAGCAGCATTCTCGTTGCGCTATTAATACAGAATCGTTCGCGAATACTCAGAACCAGATTAACTAACGCGCCGTGATGAATTGGAATGCCTTTGGGGTCGCCGGTAGTTCCGGATGTGAAACAGATATACGCTAAATCCGAAGCGACGGCAGAGTGAAGCGGTACCTGAGCAGAAGAGGTGACATCCGCCGTAATAAGATTTCGGACATCATAAACGGATAGAACTGGTACACCCTTCATATCTGAATATGCCGTGACGAGTAAACTTGCACCCACCTTTTCCAACATAAACTGGACCCGATCGATAGGGGTTGCCGTATCGATTGGCAAATAGACAGCACCAAGCTTAGCAATCGCAACGGCAAGTAAGATGGCCTCCATGCAAGGGCGCATATGAACGCCAACGATATCTCCAGACTCAACTCCCCTTGCATGCAAGGCACACATTATGCGATACGAAACAGTCTCAAGTTGGGCGTAGGAAAGCTTGCGGGTGCCCTCTGAAACCGCACAATGGTCATGCTGTTGCTCAATCTTCTCTTGCAGTAAAGAAATCACTGTAGCTTCTGACCTCTCGAGACCTTCTTTTCTGACTGTTTCAACTGGTTTTATGACCCCATGAGAAAGAAACTTACTTATTGAGTTCGAGAGGGGTAGATAAGTATTCCTCTTGTGCTGTGAGGAGAGCTCTTTGACTAATTCGCTGATGCTCCCAGCGCCGGCAGTTATGACGAAATCAGTTGCAAGAAAAATTTCCGAAGCATGCCATGCGAGATCTGCTACATCTGGAAACAGCTCAACATTCCCTGAGAATTTAATAATTTCCTCCGCCAGATCAGCGGAACATATATCACCCGGATTCCTTTCGCCCGCACCATCAATATCGAGAAGTAGCACTTGGTCAAAACGCGCGAGTTCACGACCGAAGTCCACCAGTAAAGATTTAGTACGAGAATAAAGCTGCGGTTGGAAAGCTATAACGAGACGCTGATGAGGATGGCGTAATGCAAGCGCTGTCTCAGCAATTACAGCAATCTGCGAGGGATGATGTGCAAAGTCATCTATCAAAACGAAATCGTTAGGAGAAAAGTGACGTTCCCACCGGCGGCTTACGCCAGTAAATTGAGCAAGACTTGTTGCAATAGTCGGAAAATCAAGTCCAAGGGCATGTGCACTTGCAATGCTTGCTAGCGCGTTCATCGCTACATGACGCCCTGGAATCAAAAGTTCAATGGGGCCAGCGAATACACCATCGATAAATACGTCAATACTTGATCCTTGTGACGAGACTTTATAGCCGCTGGCGGATATCACATTGGTTTTGGCGAATCCGTAGCTTATAACCGGCTGCGCAATATCACCCATAATCCGCTGAACGCCACGATCGTCGCCATTCACGATGACACAATTCACCGCCCTGTTAGCAAAGGTAATGAAGGTCTTGTCGAGCATCTTCTGAGAACCATAATGGTTCAGGTGCTCGTTGTCGATATTGGTGATTACGGCAAGTGAAGGATGAAAGTTATGAAGATTGCAAAATGCCTCGCAGGCTTCAGCAACAAAATACTCGCCACGTCCAATATGAGCGCGTTGGTGACCGAGAATGGGAACCGTAGCGCCAAGTGCAAAACTTGGGTCGGCACCAGAATACTTGAGTATCCAGGCGATCATTGCGGACGTTGTTGTTTTGCCATGTGAACCCGCAATCATCACAGCGCGCTGTTCCCGGCAAATAAGATCAAGGCAAACGGCGCGCCTAAGAACCGGTATACCACGTATGCGTGCCTCATCAAGCTCGACATTGGAGGTAGGGATAGCATCGCTTACGACTATTAGCCCAACACCAATCACCTGAGTGCGCGAATGACCCCTATAAATTCTCACTCCGCTGGCAGCGAGCGACTCGGTCACCTCTGTCAAACGCAGATCGCTTCCAGAGACACTTCGACCAAGTTGCAAGAGACATTCTGCAAGACTAGACATTCCAGATCCACTAATTCCAATCAGATGGACTGCTTGAGGAATGTTTTCTTTAACGGTTCTCATTCAAATTATTGCAATATCGCCAGTTAGCGCATAAGTCCCGATGGCTTGTAATTCACGCATAACGAATCGGCAGCCACCTTCGGTTTGCCACCAAGTTTCAGCGGGCAGGTCATCCAGATGTTCCGATGGCAACATGATGAGATCCAGATGCCTGGGCCAATGGGCGCGTGCCGTCATAAGCGCACGGCGCATATGAAATGGTTTCCCCGAAATCGAAACCCTGTGAACATTTTTCCAGCCAAATTGAGCTTCGATACTAACACCCGCAAAAACGAAGTTCTCGCGGGTGTTAGTAGCTCGAGTCTCAATCAGGATCTGTGATTCCGGGACCCCTCGCGCAATAGCGTAATTCTTGTATAACTCCGCCTCAGTTAGCATGTTTTCCTGTATTACCGGACCATGCCCGGAAATCACAATCCATGATGTTTTATGGCTAAGGTAAAGTTCGATCGCAGGCTCAACACTTGAGAGTGTTGGACTCCCGAGCACAAAGGCAAAATCCACTTTTGTAGGATGGTCTTTGATGAAAAGGAATTTCGTAATCGCATCCAGCGAATCCATACGCTTGTTATTAGCCTTTTGTCTGGCGCATGAACCAAAAAATGGAATTTTCATAACCATAAAACCTAACGCTGATTGGTTGGTACATATCGAACGGATCGTAGGTCATATCCTCCTGCACTTACACCACGTTTGGGAAGCAGGGAGAATTCACTTCAAATATTAAAGGCGCATTTTCATGCGCCTTCAACCATCCTAATGGCTCATTTCTTTTCGTTCCTCTTACCGTCCTAACGCCTTGAGCATCGCGTCACCAATGTCGGCAGGGCTTTGGACCACATGAATGCCCGCGGCTTCCATCGCCGCTATCTTGTCTTCGGCCGTTCCTTTTCCGCCCGACACAATAGCTCCAGCATGACCCATCCGCCGGCCTGGAGGCGCTGTACGCCCGGCAATAAATCCGACAACCGGTTTTTTGAAATATTTCTGGATATAGGCTGCGGCCTCTTCCTCGGCACTGCCGCCGATTTCGCCAATCATCACCAGCCCTTCAGTTTCATCGTCCTTCGCAAAGAGCTTGATGGCATCGATAAACTGGGTACCGATAATAGGATCACCGCCAATACCGATACAGGTTGACTGACCAAGACCCACCTGGGTAAGCTGGTGTACCGCTTCATAGGTCAGGGTGCCGCTCCGTGAAACAACACCGATCGTCCCCTTCTTATGGATAAAGCCCGGCATGATGCCCACCTTGGCTTCACCCGGAGTAATGACACCCGGACAGTTCGGCCCGATGAGAACAGCTCCCTTCTGCTTCACAAAAGCAAAAGCCTTCATCATATCGTTGACCGGAATGCCTTCCGTTATACAAATAATCACTTTCAGCCCCGCATCAGCCGCCTCCATGATAGCATCGGCTGCAAAAGGCGCCGGCACAAAAATAACGGTTGCATTGGCTTCCGCCTTCTCCACAGCCTCCCGTACCGTGTTAAAAACCGGCACCGGCCGGCAAAACTTGTCTTTTTCGTTGCCATGATAAAGGATATCACCTTTTCCGGGAGTGACCCCGGCAACCACATTGGTGCCATATTCAAGAATCTGGGAGGTATGGAAGGTACCTTCCGCACCGGTTATCCCCTGCACAAGCAGGCGGGTATTCTTGTCTACCAATACACTCATAATACTGTGTTGATTAGAATTAATGATTACTCAATACTCGCCTGCCGCAGGCTCACAAAGAGCGCTGGATATGCCTGGCAATACCAAGCAGCTTTCCCTCCTCAAAAAAATTACAGATCAGATGCATCCCGACCGGAAGGTTCAGGCTGTCGAACCCGAGCGGAACACTGACCGCAGGCATGCCGACAATACTTGCCGGAACCGTGAAAACATCGGCGAGATACATTTCAAGAGGATTTTCAGTCTTGTCACCGATACCGAAAGGAGGAAAGGGCGATGTCGGGCCGGCAATGACATCAACCTTCTCCAGCGCCTCACGATAACGATCCTGAAAAACCCGGCGTACCTGCTGGGCCTTTTTGTAGTACGTGTCGTAATAGCCGGCCGAAAGCACGTAGGTACCAAGCATGATCCGGCGCTTGACCTCCCGACCGAACCCTTCAGTCCTCGAATTGACATACATGGCGGCAAGATCTTCCGCCGTTTCGGATCGATAGCCGTACCTCGCACCGTCAAAACGGGCAAGATTGGATGACGCTTCAGCCGTAACCAAAATATAGTAGGCCGCAATGGCATATTCACTATCAGGAAGCGTGATGGACACAAGCTCTGCACCCTGATCGCGAAGTTCCGAAAGCTTGCCCTTCACCATACGGGAAACATCCGGATTAAGACTTTCAGGAAAATACTCCTTTGGCACCCCGATCTTCAGTCCCTCGACCGGAACAGTCGCCATCTCCGCAGCATAATCAGCCACCGGATGCAACGAAGAGGTGGCATCGCGCCCATCGTTGCCAGCCAAAACACCAAGCACCAGAGCCGCATCATCACAGTTGCGTGCAAGCACCCCTATCTGATCGAAAGAGGAGGCAAACGCAACCAG
The DNA here is from genome assembly GCA_903942355.1 of uncultured Chlorobiaceae bacterium. Taxonomy (GTDB): domain Bacteria; phylum Bacteroidota; class Chlorobiia; order Chlorobiales; family Chlorobiaceae; genus Chlorobium. The sequence continues at coordinate 7,229 of CAJAOR010000117.1, forward strand.
TCCGTAACGCGAAATCCGGCCATACGTCGGCTTCAGGCCAACAATATCACAAAAACCTGCCGGCTGGCGAACAGAGCCTCCGGTATCCGAGCCAAGAGCCACCATGGCAAGGCCACTGGCAACTGCCGCAGCCGAACCGCCCGAACTGCCGCCGGGAACCCGCGTTTTGTCGAAAGGGTTGGGCACGTTGCCAAATGCCGAATTTTCATTTGAGCTGCCCATGGCAAACTCATCCATGTTTGTTTTGCCCAAAAACACAGCATCTTCCTGCTCAAGCCGAAGAACCGCCGTGGCATCATAGACACTTTCGTAATTTTCGAGAATTTTTGAGGCACAGGTCAGTCGCCCCCCTTTTATAGCTATATTGTCCTTGATGGCCATCGGCATGCCGAACAGCTTTCCAGGGGTTCCCCCCTCACTGAGCTTGCGGTCGAGAGCCCTTGCCCGTTCCAATGCCGATTCGTGAAAAACCGTGATGTAAATATTATCACTGCGATGACTCTCAATACGGTCCAGATAATAACGCACGACCGCTTCGCAGGTGATCGCACGGGAAAGGAGCCTGGAGCGTAAGTCTTCGTAACTACTTGATTGCACGTCTGTTGTGAATTATTTTAAAAGGAAGTTTACCGGAACTCATCGTCATTACCTCACAGGAGTAAAAGAGCTGGGAGGCTGGCAGGCCTCCGTTCCGTGTAAAGTTTGTATAATAAGAAATAACTGCATATTATTCAATTTGCGGCAGATTTAGTCTACCGAAGATTATTCCTATATTCCCTTTACACAACAGCCCACCAAGCGATACTGACAGAAACCCGGATTTCATGGCACTCAACAACGTAACAGACTTTTCATCGACGCCTAAAACCAGCTGGTTTTCCACCAAAAGTGATGTTAAAGATATCGATATACAGGCTAAACTGAAAGCAACGTGCCAACTCCCTCGCCATATCGCCATCATTATGGATGGAAACGGACGATGGGCAAGACTGAAAGGCAAAACAAGAATCGAGGGTCATATTGCCGGTGTAGAGTCGGTCCGCGACATTGTGAAATCATGCGCCCAGCTCGGCATTGACTATCTTACCCTCTTCACCTTTTCAACAGAAAACTGGAAACGGCCGGAACAAGAGGTTTCGGCACTCATGCAGCTTCTTGCCAAGGTCCTTGGCCGGGAATCCCGTAAACTTCACGATAACAACATCCGCCTCAATGTTATCGGCGAAATGAACCATCTGCCGGAAAAGGTGCGGACTCTCCTGATAAAAACCATGGAACTGACCAAGAACAACAACAAGCTCATGCTGAACATTGCACTCAGTTACAGCGGTCAGTGGGATTTGACACAGGCATGCCGGGCAATTGCCCTGGACGTCAAGGCCGGGAAGATCAATGCTGAATCTATCGATGAGCAACTGCTCACCTCGTATCTCTCCACCGCCACCATTCCCGATCCCGACCTGCTGATCCGCACCAGCGGAGAGTTCAGAATAAGCAACTTTATGCTCTGGCAATGCGCATATTCCGAAATCTACGTCACCAACACCCTCTGGCCCGACTTTCAGCGTGCTCAGCTTTATGACGCCATACGGGAATTTCAGAACAGAGAGAGACGTTTTGGACAGACAAGCGATCAAATTGAGAAAACAACTATCCCTACAAAAAAGCTTTAACCTGATTCATTCCGGAAATTTCATGAAACAAACGCGAAAACTGATAACTCTGGTTCTGCTCGCTCTGGCACTCAATGCGGCAGGGAAAACCGTTGAAGCAAAAACTCTGCCCGCCAAACAGCCCGGTGTTCAAGAACAGACCATAAACAATGCTCCAAAAAAAGAGCCCTACACCATAACCGCCATCTCCTTCAGCGGCCTTCAATCGCTCAATGAAGAGGAACTGAAGAGCAGTTTTCCGCTCAAAGTCACAGACAAGATCACTGTCCCCGGAACCGAACTCACCGGAGCACTGCAATACCTCTGGAAGCTGCAGCTTTTCAGCGATATCACGGTTGAAAAAACCGATCTCGGACAAAAAAATATAGCCCTGAAATTCACGGTCACTGAACTCCCCGCACTCGATCAGGTAACGTTTGCCGGCAACAAAAAGCTCGACAGTGAAGAGCTGAAGAAAACGGCCGCTTTGGTAACCGGCAAAAAAGTCAGCCAGCAGGATCTGCTTACCGCCGCAAATAAAATTGAAAAGTCCTATGCCGCAAAAGGCTTCCTCAGCGCTGAAGCCAAATTTCAGCTGCAGGAGAGCGGAAAAAATCAGGTCAAGGCCCTTTTTTCAATAACCGAAGGGCCGAAAGTCTCGATTGAGAGAATCACCTTTCACGGCAACACCGCTTTCAGCCAAAAAAAGCTGAGAGGCGTGTTCAAGGAGACCAACCAAAACTCCTGGTGGCGCAAAATCTTCGGCACGCCAAAACTTGACACCGAAAAATTCGGCGAAGACAAAAACCTGCTGGTTGAATTTTACCGGAACAACGGCTACCGCGACGCACGGATTGTGAGTGATGCAATCGGCTATACCAACGACAAAAAAGGGCTCTTTCTCGACATTTATCTTGAAGAGGGGCAAAAATACCATATCCGAAACGTCACCTGGGCAGGCAATGAAAAAGATTTTGCGACAACCGAGATTCTCGATCGTACCTTCCGCATCAAGCAGGGTGACCTCTACAGCCCGAAACTGATTCAGGAACGGCTGAACTTCTCGCAGGATAACTCCGACGTCAGCTCGCTCTATCTCGATCGCGGCTACCTCTCCTTCAAAACAACAATTGAAGAAAATATCGTCCAGCCCAATCAGGTCGATCTGGCTATCACCCTGCATGAGGGAGAACGGTTCCAGTTCAACACCATCCTGATCAAAGGCAATACCAAAACAAAAGACCATGTGCTCCGTCGTGAACTGTACACGATCCCTGGCGACATGTTCAGCCGCAAAAACGTTGTCCGCAGCATCCGCGAAATCAGCATGCTCAACTACTTCGACCCGCAGCAGATTACGCCTGACATTCAGCCGAACCCCGACAATAACACCGTTGACATGACCTACAATGTCAGCGAAAAACAGACCGATACCTTCAACGCTTCGGTGGGCTACAGCGGCAGCGGCGTTACCGGTGCACTCGGGGTCACCTTTAGCAACTTCTCCCTGCAGGATATCTTCAACCGCTCGGCCTACAAGCCACTGCCCCACGGCGACGGCCAGCAGCTCGGCCTACAGTGGCAGTTCGGCAGCAACAACTACAACACGCTCAGCCTCTCCTTTACCGAACCATGGGCATTCGGCACCCCAACAGCAGTCGGCTTTTCAGCATTCAAAACCCACCGCTCCTACTA
>CAJAOR010000118.1 GCA_903942355.1 uncultured Chlorobiaceae bacterium
AAAGAGTAATCCATTTTCAACAAGCCCGGTTGCACGATTTTGAGTGCAGCCGGGCATTGTACTCTATTATATAGCCATGATACGATACTTTACTGCGGGAGAGTCCCACGGACCGGCGCTTTCGGCAATAGTGGACGGCATTCCGGCAGGCGTCGCCATCACACTCGAAGAGATCAACAGCCAGTTGGCCCGCCGCCAGCAAGGGCATGGCCGGGGCGGACGCATGAAAATCGAGACCGACAAGGCCGAAGTGCTCTCCGGCGTACGGTTCGGCAAAACGATCGGGTCACCCATTTCGCTGGTCATTAAAAACCGTGACTGGGAAAACTGGACAACAACCATGTCCCAGTTTGACTCACCCACTGAACCAGTTGCAAAAATCACCATTCCAAGACCGGGCCATGCCGACCTTGCGGGACGCATCAAGCATGGTTTTGACGATATCCGCCCAGTCATTGAACGCGCGTCGGCACGGGAAACTGCAGCACGTGTTGCCGCAGGAACACTCTCACGAGTGTTTCTCAGAGCGCTCGGCATTGAAATCGGCAGCTACATCTCAGCTATTGGAGCCGCAGCCGAACCATCTCCGGATGCGCAGCTTGCAGTGCTTCTCGGTGAAGGAGCTGAAGCTGTCGCAAAACAGGCCGACCTCTCACCGGTACGCATGCTTGGAAAAGAGACGGAATCAAAAGCACTTGCGGCGATAGATGCCGCGAGCGAGCGGGGAGATACGCTCGGAGGAATCATTGAAATTTTCATTACCGGTGTGCCTCCCGGTTTCGGCAGCTACGTCCAGCATGACCGGCGTCTCGATGCCGCACTTGCAGCAGCCATTATCTCCATTCAGGCAATCAAGGGTGTTGAAATCGGAACCGCCTTCGAAAATGCAGGGAAGCCTGGTTCAGAGGTACACGATGAGTTTCACCTCTCTCAAAAAGATGGTGTCATCAGAAAAACCAACCGTGCCGGCGGCCTCGAAGGGAGCATGTCGAGCGGTCAGACCATTCACCTGCGTGCAGCCATGAAGCCAATCTCTTCATTGCTCACTCCCCTGCACTCCTTTGATGTTGAAACCCTGCAGCCAACACCATCACGTTTTGAACGGAGCGACACCTGCGCAGTGCCCGCTGCGGGAGTTGTCGCTGAAGCTGTTCTGGCACCGGTCATTGCCAATGCGCTGCTTGAAAAGCTCGGCGGCGATCATCTCGATGAAATCCGCCAGAGACTCGACCTTTACCGTGAAAATATCCGCAACACCTTTCGCCCCTGATTCGCTGGAGCCCTCTCTTGGAATGACCACCACGTTGGTCATTCCAAGAGAGGGCTCCAACTCTTCTGCTTTATCAAAAGTCCAGCCTGAAGCCGAAATCTCAGCATAAAAACAACGAAGATCTTCTGGTGAAAAAGTGATTTCAAAAGAAAACACAAAAATATTTGCTCCATATTTTTTTGTGTTTGCGTAATTTTTGCGTATTTATGGTATAATGTCTATAGAGTACATACGATAATCTTGAGATTATTTCAATGGACACTGCCACTCGCCGTATCGGGAACAATACCAGGGAAAACTTGATTGCCACTGCGGTAGTAACCGTCTCATTGCTTGCAGGAGGTCGCGCTTTTGCGTTGCCCGCCGATGGAGAAATCGCAGCAGGCGATGTAACAATCAGCACTCCATCGGTCAATGCAATGCAGATCGAGCAAAAGAGCAACCAGGCCATCATCAACTGGAGCTCTTTTGGAATTGGCAAGGATGAGGCCGTCAACATTGCCCAGCCTGATACCCGCTCCGTCCTGCTCAACCGTGTTTCAGGGAACGATCCATCTGAAATATTTGGCACACTTACGGCAAATGGTCGTGTTTTTCTGGTAAACCCTAACGGTATCCTCTTTGCCCCCGGTGCCAGCATCAATGTTGGAGGGCTCGTAGCTTCTACCCTGACAATCAGCGACAGCGACTTCCTCTCAAAGCAATATGCTTTTTTACAAAACGAACCCATTGGTACGGTGGTGAACCAGGGCACGGTAAACGGAGGATTTGTTGCGCTGCTCGGAAAAAGTGTCATAAACACCGGCAATATTATCACCACCAGAGGAACAACCGGAATGGCCAGCGGAGAAAAAATCACCCTCAACATTGACCCTTCCGGTCTGGTAGCAATCCAGGTAGACCGGTCAACTTACAATGCTCAGATCCAGAATAGCGGAGTAATCGAGGCTAATGGCGGCACGGTACTGATCAGCGCCCCGGCAGCCGATATGCTGCTTGCCTCAGTCGTCAACAACAGCGGAATAATACGCGCTTCCGGCATGACTGAACGCAATGGCAGCATCGTGATCGAAGGCGGCACCGTCATCAACACCGGCACGTTAACCGCTACCGAAATCGATAGCAAAGTTAACAACCTTTTCGATGCCGGCACATGGAATGCCAGCAGCAGCTCCCTGGGTGGGCATATACAAATCGATGCGACCGGTCAAATCGTCCAAACCGCCACAAGTCGCATGACAACCGATGGAACCGAAGGCGGCCAGATCCACTTCAATGCTGGTGAAGCTCTTTACCTCTCCGGAGCACTCAGTGCAAACGGCAGCATAGGCGATGGAGGACAAATCACCCTAACGGCACCACAAACCATTCTCACCGGAACCAGGATAGAAAGTAATGGCCGCAGAGGCGGAGGAACGGTCTTGATCGGTGGTGAATGGCAAGGCAAGGGGATCAATCTGGCAAACGCAGCAACCGCCACGATGACGAGAAGCAGCAAAATCACCGCCAATGCTGTTGACAGCGGCAATGGCGGTACCGTGGTGCTCTGGTCGGAAAACTCCACCACCTTTGCCGGAACCATTGAGGCCAAAGGAGGTCTGAACAGCGGCAACGGTGGACAGGTCGAAGTATCCGGCCACAACAGTCTCACTTTTTCCGGTGAGGTGGTCACACTCGCCCCTCATGGCGAAAATGGTCTGCTGCTGCTTGATCCGCGAAACATCACCATCGATGCCAGTGCCGCAATTCCCCTGTTCACGCTCATTCCGCTCCCAGACATCAACCCTGCTGCAGGCGACCAGCATGGTTCCGGCACCATCCTGGAACTGAGCAACGGCAATATCATTGTTGCCAGCCCTCTCGACGATTTCGTAGCAACTGACGCAGGAGCTGTAAGGCTCTACAAGCCTGATGGCACCCTGCTCTCCATGCTCTGCGGATCATCAGCCAATGATCTTGTCGGCGAAACAGTAACCGCCCTGACCGCCAATAACAGTGCCGTAACCTCAACAAGAAACTGGTCAAATGCAGGTCAGGCGGACGCCGGTGCGGTTACCTGGATCGATGGATCTACAGGCGTCAGCGGGTTTGTCTCCGAAACCAACAGTCTCGTAGGCTCTGCAGCCCATGATGGTGATGCATCCAGTGTAATAGCCCTGGCAAACAATAATTTCGTGGTGAGCGCACCAAACTGGGACAACGGAAATATGGTTGATGCCGGTGCGGTTACCTGGGGAAATAGTCACTGTTAGAATAATGCTGACAAACTCAAATAAAGGAAGTGCTGATTTTATTGGTCATAAACCCCTTCTCAGTCATTTTGCTTCTCTTTATTCATTACTTTTTATTCCCGATTCTCTCTTTTTTGTTCCACATTTGTACCACAGACATCCATTAAGTCAGCCCATTCTGTTCAGCGAGTTGCTCCATTGCACATCATTTGTGCCGTATTTTTTTTCGCGAATTTTTCAATTTAATGAAATTTGTCCCATGAATTGTTCCGCGAGTTGTTCCATGAATTGTTCCGCGAGTTGTCCCATGAATTGTTCCATGAATTGTTCCATGAATTGTTCCATGAATTGTTCCATGAATTGTTCCGCGAGTTGTTCCGCGAGTTGTTCCATTTTTTACTATTTGTTCCGTGAATTTTCATGGAACAAATATTGATTTAAGTCACGACCAAATTTGAACATATGAAAGCAACATTAAGGGCGCGGCTGATTGAAAACGGAGCGCGTGAATCCCTTCGACTTGACATTTATCCACCAGCTCCACACCCAGAAACTGGACGGCTTACCCGATGGGTAAATCTGGGCCTGTACCTTCATGTCAATCCCAGAACCACAGCAGCCCGACAAGAAAACAAGGAAACTCTTACCTTGGCCAATGCAATACAGGCAAAAATCCAGCTCCAGCTACAAGCTGGACAATACGGATTTCTCATTAAAAGCAACCATACTGCCGCAGACTTCTTTGCATACTATAAAAAATATGTAGAAAGTAAGGATTGCGCACCAAGGACAACATCAAATTATAAAGCAACTTTGTTGCATCTGAACTCTTTTAATGGCACCAGGCCACTCTATTTGTCCGACATCAACAAAAAATTCATCGAAGATTTTCGCGCATTCCTGCTCGCTCGAATGAGGATCAATACTGCCTCCGGGGTATTCACTAATTTTCGGACGGTACTGAACCAGGCCTATCGTGATGGATTACTGAAATCACGAATTACTGAGCTTGTCCCTTGTATAGGGCAAGAGCAAACAAAGTTTGTTTACTTGACGCAGGATGAACTGAACATCCTTTATCGGACACCTTGCAAATCCGCAACATTAAAAAAGGCCGCTTTATTTTCAGCAATGACCGGAATGAGATTTTCAGACCTGCGATATCTGGAGTGGTCTGACCTGCAGAAAGACGATTCAGGATATTTTGTTTATTTCAAACAACAAAAAACTGGGGGCTTGAATTATCTGCCCGTTTCAGATCACGCATACACCCTCCTTGGAACACCCGGAAAAGGGATTCTTTTTCCGATGTTAAAGTCGCACATTTACGGGTCTCCATATTTCCGTAGATGGATAAATGCTTCAGGCATTGAGAAGCATGTAACATTTCACACCTTCCGGCACACGTTTGCGACTTTACAGTTACTCGGAAACACAAACCTGAAGACACTGAGCGAAATGCTGGGCCATAAAAATTTAGAAACGACTATGATTTACGCCCATGTGATCGATGCGACCAAGAGGACGGCTGCAAACGTTGTCAAGATTGATTTTGGGCCTGATGAAAAGGATAAAAACAAGGAAAGCATGTAAAATGAAATAAAAGAATAAAAATGATTTTGCGTATTTAAAATATTTTTTTACTTTTTTTACACTACAAAAATACACATAAAAGAATAAATAGCTAAGTAATGCCATCATCAAGCTCCCACCTTGCGATCATGGAAGAGATTTTACGGTTCTACCTTGACAACCATCCGGAGGGCAAAAATCGTGAAAGATGCCACAAATACATTACCGACATGATGGCTCTTATCGATGAGTATCAAATGATTCTTATTTATTTATATCAGAGCTATCAAACTCATCTTATCTTGATTAAATACCTTATAAGGTAATGAGGGCTGTGATCACTTCTTGTTGACCAATGCAGCAAGATTTGCCAAATCGGTATTTAACAGCGCCAAGCGAGCCTGCATATCCTCAACTGATTTTTTTACCGCATCTTGTTCGTCGGATTTGTCTATCGGAACAGATGTTTTTTTACCGGTCATCACATAGTTTACATCAATTCCTGCATTTGCCAATTTTTTGCGTAGCGTCATACCCGGCCTACTATCACCGGCTATGTAGGGTCTGAAATAAGAGCCACTTGCCGCACCGATAGCTTGCGCTGCCCCCCTGAGGCTACCATACTTCTCCTCTATCTCTTCTGACAGCCTCTTGCCTACTTGCTCATTTTTATTCATTTTTAACTATTATTTTATTCTTTTTATTTGCAAAAATGATACAAAGTGATTAAAATTGATAAAACACATAAACCAAACATAAACATAAATAAAGATACATAAAAATGAACAAAGAAAATAGAAATACGGCAACACCAACTTTTGAGGCACTACCGGCTATGGTTGCAGAGCTTTCGCGAAAGTTTGATGATTTCGTGCAGGGACAAGAGAAACGAGAAAAGCCGAAGGATTCTCTTCAGACACCTATGGGAATCAGGCCCTGCGCTGAATTTTTGACTGAAATCGAGGGTAAAACGGTAACAGTTGGCGCTGTGTATAACCGAGTCAACAAAGGCCGACTCCCCTACCGTAAGAATGGGGCAAAGCTTTATTTCCTGCGTGATGAGATCCTGAAAGCCATGCAGGCACCCAAGAAACCAGCGACACAGTTTCATGAAGTAGTAAAATCTTACTGAGAACCCCAAACAACCACGACCATGGACAACCCTGCACAACAACAACCGGCAAGCCCCCTCATTTATGAGCGATTAGCCGCCATCATGGCTGATGTACCGGCAATCGGAAAGAACAGTCAAAACCAGGAGCAGCGTTACCGCTTCCGTGGAATTGATGACGTTTACAACTATCTGCACCCTTTGTTTGTGCGCTATCAGGTATTCACAACATCGGAAATCCTGAACAAGAATCGTGAGGTATGGACCAACAAGAACGGCACCATCATGATTGAGTATTCATTGCAGGTGCAGTACCGCTTTACGGCCATTGACGGCAGTTTTGTGGAGACACAGGCAATGGGCCAGGCAATGGACAGCAGCGACAAGGCAAGCAACAAGGCCATGTCGATGGCGCACAAGGCTGCCATGCTCCAGATCTTCATGATACCGACCCTTGACATTGAAGATGCGGATGCCACCTCCCCCGAGCCGCAGGCGCACGCCACCAGCCAGCAGCCGGCGCCGCAATACACGCAGCAGCACAGCCAGCAAGCCCCGCCGACGCACTATGAGCCGAAGCCTGCTGCACAGGCGCAAAACAACGGCTATGCCGCCCAGCAAAAAGCGCCCGCCGCAACGCAGCAGAACGGCTATACCCGCCATGGCGGAGGGCAGCAAAACGACCGGCCCCCGACAGACAAATCAATTACTTTTTTGCGCGATCTGACGGGACGCCCAAAAGTGAGCCGCGAAGATGCGGCGCGCATTGAAGCGATGATCAGTTCGGGTTCCCTGACCTCGACGCAATGCAGCGGGCTGATTGAAACGCTGAGAGCTTACCTGAACGGCCAGATAGCGGCCGTGTTCCAGCCAAGCAGCCGCGAAGAGCAGCCCTACTATGAAGAGCAGCCGGCGCAATACCAGACCGATGATATGCCGTTCTGAAACCAGATCATGCCATAAACCCTCTAACCCTGCAGAGCCATGAAAAATGATGCGTTAGTCATGATGGAGGTGAAATGCCACCTGACCGAAGATGAAAAGATTACGAGGGGCAGCGAGCTTGCCCTGCATGTGAGCAAAATCGAGGCGCTCGGCGAAGAGAAGGCGGAAAAGGCAAAAGCATACAAAACGCTGATTGACGGGCACAATCTGGAAGCGATACAGCTTTCCGGCGCCCTGCAGAACGGCTATGAGTACCGCCAGATTGAATGCCGCATGGTGAAGAATTATGCCGCCCGGACGGTTGATTTTGTGCGCACTGATACCGGTGAACTGGTGCAGACAAGGCCGTTTGATCTTGATGACGCCCAGGAGAGCATGTTTGATGATGAATGCGGTAACGAAGCTGACCGGCACAAAGGCAAGATCACGCTGCTTGGCAGATAAATTAGCACCCAGCCGAACATCTTCATTATACCGGGAGAACTGTACAGCTCGAAGAACTCCCGGTTGCCGGTGATCTATAAAGACCAGTGCGGCAAGACCATAAAAAAGGTGATCAAAAGCGCAGCCGCACACCGCCAGCAGCAGGAGCTGCTGAAGCACTTTGCTTGATGCGAAAAATCCACGCGTAGAGATGATGATGTTATGACGATTGAGGGCGGATACATCCTGCAGCCCCGAACTTGGGACAGCTCACCGGCGGCACATTACCCCCCGGTGGTGCGGGAGCTGTGGTTTTACCTGCTCAGGCATGTGAGCCACAAAGACGATGAAATCTGCAAGAGAGGTGAGGGCTATTTCACTCTGGAAAAGATCCAGCAAGAGCTCTCCTGGAAGGTTGGCTACCGGCCCATGACGTACTCAAAACCGCAACTTACGAAATCTCTGCGAAGGCTTCGCGAAAGCAACATGATCGCAACGCCGAAAGCAACGCATGGCGTGTTTGTAAGAATCATGAATTACGACCTTTACCAGACACCGGCAAACTACGAAAGCAACGACGCAGAAATCACGAAGGGTTTGCGAAGGAAACGGGAGGGTAATGCACTCAAGAATGATAAAGAATATAAGAAGGAAGAAAGAGAGAGTGAGGAGAGAGAAAACCGCAACCACACATCCACTGAAGACCATGAAAACCTATCTGGTAAAACTGAAAAACCAAAGGACACAAAGAGCCGCAAAAGCCAGCCGAAACCTGATTTCACCGAAGGGAAAACGTTCAAAAACCCCGGTTTCTGCCCTGCCTTTTGTGCCGGCCACTGGCAGGACTGGTGCAACAGGAAAGAGGCTCCCTATCGGACGCAAGAGGTTGCCGAAGAGGCGCTCTCGCTCCTCTACGAATTGAGCCGGGGAGATGAAAAACTTGCCGCTGATGCCCTGCGGGATGCATGGATATCAGGCTGGCAAAGTTTCAAGTGGCATTTCAAGCATCTTGAAGAACAAAAACACCAGTACGACCATGCAACCCATCAAACAAGCTATGGCAACAATGGCCAAAGCCGTCATGGAGCTGAAAACCTCCAATGGCTCGAATCCCATACTTGAACAAGCTATCCGCACCCTTACCGGCAATTACACGACAGCAAAGCAGAAGGCAGCCTGGATGACCAAGCTTGCCGACATGACCGAAATAGAAACAAAAATCCGGGTCCTGCAGGTTGTCAAAGGCAAGACGTATGCCCGGGCGATAGAAAAGGAGAACGGACGAGAAATCCCTGCGCTTTCAGACCTTGGCATTACCAGCCTGCTTGCTGAGCAGCTCATTACCCTTGGTGAGCTTGATGCCTGGCGCAGGCTCGCGGAAACAACAAAATTTCATTACACCATTTATTCGCCCCTGCCGGACAAGGCCGATGCCCAACAACTGCTTGATGATGTCCGCCTGCAGCTCACGCCGATGCGCAACGCTGCCCATGAGCTGCTGCGCATTGAGCAGGAGAGCAAGGCACTTGCTGAGCAGAAGCCTCTGAGCCCGGCATCGCTGCGTGCGGCCATCAGCCTTGGCATGTGGCCGCTCTTCTTTGAGCAGCACAAGCAAGAAGCGTACCTGCTGCTGCAATGGGCAGAGCTGCCATGCATTGCGCGGCTGGACTACTTCAGCAGCCTTGCACCGGAAGAGCAGCAAAGCATCTGGCAGGCAAAAACGCCGGAGGCGCGGGAAGCAGCAACACAGGCGCTGTACGACCTGCAGTACGGCAACAAAAGCTGAAAATGGTGGCAAAAATAGACAAAATAGACACTCAAAAAAAAGGAGACGACCGTATGGCACCGTTATTCAAAAAAATCCTCTACATCGATGTTGAAACCACCGGCGTTGAACCCGGGAAGCATGGCATTATTCAGCTTGCCGCCCTCATGGATATCGGGGGCGAGATTGTTGACACCTTCAACCTGAAATGCCAGCCGCATGAGGGAGCCGAGATTAACCCTGAAGCCCTGAAGATAACCGGCACCGACCCGGAAGAGCTGAAAACAAGGACAACCAGCTCGGATGCCTACAGGGAATTCCTGCGATTCCTTGAAAAGCACATCAGCAAGTTTAACAAGGAAGACAAGGCCTACCCTGCCGGATACAATGTGCAGTTTGACCTGCAATTTATTGAGGCCTGGTTCCGCCATCATGGCGGCAATAAGTACGGAAGCGGATCCTATCAAAACTGGAAGATGCTCGACCCGCTCCCTCTGTGCAGAATATGGGACTACCAGGGCACTCTGGCACTGCCGGACTACAAGCTGCAAACCGTCTGCAAGCACTTTGGCATCGAACTGGATGCACATGATGCCTTGAGCGATATTACTGCAACCAGAAGCCTGCTACGCATGATTTTGGGCGTTAAAGAGGCGGACAAGGGGAAAAACCTGCAGGCGTAAAGCTGATTGAGCCGATAGCCGGGAACCAAATACCCGGCTATTTTTTTTGACAAAAACAATAAAAAAAGATAAAAAAGAATATAAAAGAAAGATAGATTAATTATATTATTGATGTAATAAAACATAAAACAATAAATAGGAGCAACCATGACAGCTGATGAAAGAATACACGTTGCCTGGATGAAAGGACAGCTCAGACAAACACCGGCCAGATATCTGGACCTCCTTGCTGAGATGGGAGGCGAACGGATGACACCGGAAAAAGCCGCTATGGCTGAAGAACTTTACCTGCTTGATCTGGTTACCAGGCTACCCGATGAAACCGGCAAAGGAGATGTACGATACCTCAACAGAGGGAGACATGATACCAATGCGGTGGCCTTACTCTACTGGTGCCGGGTGCTTGAACGCAAGATAGAAGGACTTGAAGCACTCCTTGAACAGAAAACGGTCTTTGCCAAGACTGCCTGAAACCGGCAACCCCCCTCCTGAAAAGGGGGGGGTGCTGAACAAAAAAGGAGAGGACCAATGGCCTTGCCAAAAATGAAACAACAATACTGAACCGCAAAACCATACGACCATGGACCATAACGCTACCTTACTCGAGCCTCCCGTACTGGAGGCAATGCCGGCCACCATGCTTGAGACCGGTACACCGCAGGCTGTTGCACTGCGCAAAGAGCACGTGATCGAGAGTGAACTGAAAAGCATTGAGCTGAACTACCGCGGGCTGAAGATTGCCGGCCCGGATGACACGGCGGGCATGAAGATTGTTGCCGACGCCCGCAAGTACTGCAAGCGCCTGCGCACCACAGCCGAGCGCATCTGCAAGGCAGGCCGCGAAGATGCTGTTGCAGAGCAGAAACGCTGGCTGCAGGTTGAAAAATATGTGGTTGACCGTATCAAGCCAATTGAAGCTGAGCTGGTCGCCGAAGAGCTGCGCATTGACAAACTGCGGGAAGCCATAAAGCTTGAAGCCGAACGCCAAAAGAAGGCGGAAGAGGACCGGCTGCAGGGTATCTGCAATGAATTTGCCAAGGCCGGCAAGCTGATGGCCAAGGATGAAATCCGGAATATGGAGACCGCCGCGGTGCAGATGCTGCTTGAGGGAGCAAGGCAGGCAAAAGCAAAGCAAGAGGCCGATGCCAAAAAGCTCGCCGAAGAAAAGCGCGCCGCCGATGCTGAAAACGAAGCCTTGCGCACGCAGATTGCCGAACTGCAGGCGCAATTGCAGGCAAAACTGAATCCCCCACCGCCTGCTGCAGCCACACCGGCAACCGCACCGGCAGCGCCCGAAAAGCAGCCCGAACCGCCGGCAACCGTACCGGAAACCCGCAAAGCAGCGCCCGCCGCTGCGGCCATGCCTGCTCTCCCGCTCCCGCCCGCGAAGCCCGCAAAACAGGCGCCGACGCAGCCGGTTTTTACTTCCATCGGCACGCTGCAGCAGCAGCTGGCCGGCCAGAAATGCGAGGCGGAGCTGATAGCCGATGACAGACTGGCGCTGATGACCTTTGCCAGACAGGTTGATACGCTGCAAAAGTATGCCCCTGATTTACAATCGGCAAGAGCTGCCGGACTGACCGAGCTGTTTAAAGATCAGGTTGAAAAATTTGTCATGTTCATCACCAAAAAACGGGAGGAACTCTGATTATGGAAAACACAACACTTGAGATGGTCCCGACCCAGGTTGCGGACCACGAAAATCCGCTGCGTGAACTCATTATTGATACGGTCGAAGAAAAAAAGCTCACTCTACCTGAACTTATTGCGCGTTATCAGGAAATTGAGGGCGCTCTTATCGAGAGCGGCGGGCTGGCCGAATATGGAGACCAGTTAGAACATATTGAAGGCGCCATTGAAAAAAAGCTGGATGCCTGCAAAGGGGTGATCGATTACTGGAAAGGACAGGTTGGTTATCTGGACGAAAAGGAGAAAAGCTACAAAAACCGCAAAACCGCCATAAAGCATGGCATCGACTGGTTGCGCGGAGCCATGCGCACGGCACTGCTGCTCACCGGCAAAGAGAAGATCAAAACAACGGAAGGAACCTATTATTTCACAAAAGCAAGACACGCGGTGCAGATTGACCATGAGTTACTCGTTGATAAATATGCCCATGCTTTACAGGTTATTGGCGTAAAAACGCACAAGATTGTGATTAATCTACCAATGGGATATGAAGCGTATGCGGAGCAGATATGCACGGCAATAACGGGAGCCACTTGGGATGTGACCGAGCCGGAATATGACCTTACAGCCCTTGCAGCACGCTATGAAGGCACCAACCGCAAATGGCCGCCTTATCTCAAACCGGGTGATAAAACCTTTACGATACGATGAGTTATCCTGCAAGATACGATGACCATTAACCCGGCTAGCCGCCGGGTTTTTTTTATTCTTTATTCTTTTTTTTGTTTATTTTTTGCTATGAAACTTGATGATCAACATATCGAAAATTTCGCATCCTATATAGCTAAGGGCTTGACAAAAAAAGATGCATGCGATGCGGCTCGTATTAGTCGCGCAACGTATTACGCATGGATTAAACAAGGGCGTATTGATTACGAGGAAGGGAATCACACCCAGCAAAGACTCCTTTATGAGCTTGTGGCGGATGCTGATTGCGAATGTGAGTTGTCACATCTGAACAACATCACCGCTGCATCAAAAAGCGACTGGCACGCAAGCGCATGGTACCTGGAGCGGTACCGAGGCAAAGCCCGGCCGCCATACAAGCCCGACGAAGAGGAGAGGGAGAGAGACGAAATGATTGAAATCGGATAAACACGGGCAAAAAAAAGCCCGCTGCAAAGAGCGGGCAAAAAGCTATGATGCCTGTTGATCTTAATTTTTAACCCAGGCAGGTCTTGTAGCAACCCACTGCTCGAGATCCCTTTTAGCGGCAATTGCGGCAATTGCAGCTCTGGTATTGATCATATCAAGCATGGTAACGGCACCTGGAACACCAATCAATACCTGTATTTCCAAAATCGCCTGTTCAGAATAATGCTACTCCTCTTTGCTGCAAGCCATGGCCTTATGCAAAGAGTAGCGGACCCGGACGATCTCCACAGCAAGTTTTACCTGACCGGACCATTGCGAGTCTGGTTTATTACCCTCCTGGCCAACGTTATCATCCCTGAGCACCCCTGCCTGCAAACTTATCAGCGCTTCAAGCGCTGCCCCAAACTCTTTGTGCCTGATCTGCCGGATAATTGCCCGCAATTCCGGTGCGTGCTGCACCTCGATATATGCCATAATCGTAAATTTTATTGCGGGGACTTGCTCCCCGCTGTTAACGGAAATTACAAAATTATTACTAAGTAGCAAGGCATGCAAAACCGAAAACACTCATAAGACCGCCCCAAAAATAGCGCCCGTCCGCCGTATAATAGGCGTCAAAAACAGCGTGACCGTTCATAAAATCCACGATCTCCCCCGCCAGAAAGGCGTTGCTGCAGATTGCCTGCGGCTTTACCAGCTCCAGTGCCTCGGCATACTCAAAAACAGTGACCTCCCGCAAAGGGATGCACCTACTGATATCAACTGATTGCAATTTGCGTTTCATTCCCCCCCCTCCCTGTTTTTTTGCAGGGGAATTGCTCCCCTGCTGATTGATGAAGTTAACGCTGTTAACTAATTGAAACTTATATCAATTTGCCGGCGGTTTGCCCTGACCGGCTGACCGGCAAGCGCTGCCTTGCTTGCAGGGGGCGGCTGCAAAGGCAATGGCGCTGAAGGCTGCGGCGCTGGATCCGGCCGACTGGCCGGCTTCGGCTTGCGCACCCTGTTCTTCCACTCCGGCTTTTCCCAGCCAGCGCCATACGTTTTGTACAAACTCCCCGTCTCCCAAGCCGTTGTAAGGCGCTGCAGGATATCCGACCAACTCCTGCCTGACTCCCTGATCCTGTTGGCAGAATAGACACCCATCAACTTACCTGCGGTATAAGACCAAATTTCAAAAATCTCTGCACCCTTTAACCAATACACGCCATACTCCGCTTTCGCGGTTTTGTAGACCTGCCGTAACTCGGTATAATTTTCTGCTCCAGACATGGCTAAACTCCGGTTAACTTGTTTATTGCGTTACACTTACAATATACTATTTATCTCATTCTTTTTTATTCTTTTTTATCTTTTTTTATTCTTTTTTTTGATTAAAACATAAAATAAAATGACCACCTGGCCGCCATCCGAGGGCGGACCGCCTGGCGGAACTGCTGACCCGCCCCAGCAGCGGGGGCATGGGGGCGCAGCCCCCATAGTGTGGAATCCGCGCAGCACCCGAAACCATGGACCGGGCCCTGAAATCCGCCCAAAATCCGACCCCCCCCCCCATAAAGACCTCTTTGACTTCCCGGGAAGAGCCGGTACCCCGGCTGTTCCCTTTTTTTAAGCAATAATGCGGGTGACGTACCCGGCACCGGCTTTATTAGCGCTCTTCATTCATGCTGGCCGGGCCGCTTGCTCTTCCGCCCCCGCAAGCGGCATGACAGCACGAGCATATCGCTGAGCTGATTGCGGCAAGGCATTGGCGCGTTGCTTGCCTCTGCATTTTTGCAAGCAGCGTGCCACTGCCGCTGGCAAGCGGGCGGCTTTGCCGCCCAAGAGCGCGCGCCGGAGCGGTATACAGGGGGCCCTATACTTTCGCGGAGGCGGGGGCGACCAAAGAGCATTCGCCTTGCCGGTAAACCGGCAGGGCGCTTTGCCGCCATGATGCAAGCCGCTCCCCTGCCGCAAGCGCCTTCATGCTTGCAGCGGAGGGCTGGCGTGCTGCTTGCTTGCCTTTTCTTGCAAGCAGCGTGACAGCCGGGGAGCGGAAGGCAAGAGGGCGCGAACTGCCGGTACTGCCGCCCAGCCCCGCCCTGCTGCTGCATACTGCCGCTGCACTGCCACTCGCCACCGCAAAACCCTGCCGGCCGCCGCAAGCGAAGCGCGCAGAAAAGCTCTGCATCCGGCTGGTTACGCTGCTTGCTTTTCTGCATTGGCAAGGAGCGTGACCGGACGGGTATGATCCGAAGCGAAGCGGAGAGGCAAGCGAAGCGCGCAGATTGTAAGATGCGTTGAAGAGCCGGTGCGCTGGCAATAGCAGCAAGCAGGCAGCGAAAGCAGCAGCAGGCAACAGCCACGCAAGCAGGCACAGCAGCGGGTGCGCACAGGCTCTTGAACGCCATGAAGGGTGCCGCCCTGCCGCCCCGCCATCACGCACACCCTGCCGCTTCAAGGCAGCCGCCAATGCCTCGCCGCACGAGCAAGCGAAGCGCGCAGAAGCACCGCTCGCCGTTATTGCATGGCGCAACCGCAAGGCGAGCAGCAGAG
This sequence comes from uncultured Chlorobiaceae bacterium, assembly GCA_903942355.1. GTDB lineage: Bacteria > Bacteroidota > Chlorobiia > Chlorobiales > Chlorobiaceae > Chlorobium. Next base: position 15,320 of record CAJAOR010000118.1, read on the forward strand.
CAGAAGCAGCAAGGGCGCCATGCAGGGCGATTGCTTGATAGCGCCCGGACAACGGCGAATCATGCCGTCCGCGGGCACTGCCTGCCGAGCTGCTGCCAGACCTCGCCGCGTTTATCCCTGAAAGAAACAGAGCCAAAGGATATGAAAGAAGCATGAGAGCTGCTGAAAGCCCCGCTGCACTGCATGCCTGCCTGCCCGCTGCGAGCAAAAGAGCCCTGGAAACATGAAGATCGTTGGGACGACTGCGGAATAGCGAAGGCGCGCTTTTTGCTGCACCTGGCTGAGAAGAGGGCAAAAAGCGTGACTGAGCGGTCGGATCACTGCGGAATGCCGGTACTGGAGCAGCGAGCTGCCGCCCGCCACCGCACTGCCGGTACTGCCGCTGAGCCTGACGCTGCCGGGCAAGCGAAAGCGCGCAGAAAAGCGATGCGCTGAATTGCGCCGGTGCAAAAGCAAAGTAGCAAAGCCAGCAAAAGCTAACGGGCGCCGGTGCTATTGAGCGCCATGCTTGCAGGCGGAGCAATGACCGAACGGAGCGGAGCGGAGGGCGGCCTTTGCGGAGCTCTTCCCTACTGCTCGTTTTATGATTCCGCAGAGTGAACGTGTGAACATCGTGAACGTGATTTCAGAGTTTTCACTCCATCAGGGAATAAAACATACTGCCTCCAGGTGGACAGCGCCGGACAGTGACCTGCAAAATGCTGCAATGCTTCGCGGGCGCTGTCCGCACCAGCCACCGAGCTTGAAGGCTTGCCGCCAAACCCTGCTGCACGCATACTGCCGCCGCACAAAGCCACGCGAGCAGCACGTTTTATCATTGCATGATTTCATTTTTCATTCCGCAATTCTTCATTCTTGTCACGGCGCCGCCGTTTTCCGCGGCGAGGCGTGACAAGAATGGTGTAAGAAATGTTGTCCGGCTACCTGTCCTGTATTGACTGAGCGATAGTATGAATGCTGATCTGCCGGTACCGGAGCAGCAAGCGGCGTGACCGGACGGGTATGCTTCGAAGCGGAACGGAGAGGCAAGCGTCAGCGCGCAGAGGTAACGTGCGTTGACGAGCCGCTGCAGGGCAGCAGCAGCAAGCGAGCAGGCAGCACAGCAGCAGCGAGCATGAGGCGTGCGGGCAAAGCATGGCGCAGCGGGGCGTGAACGGGATGCTGTAAGGCGGAGGCAGAGCGCACCAGGCAGCGGGCTGGGCGGTGTGGCGGTGCGTTGCTGGCTAAGGGCGCGGGATGCCTGGCTTGCAGGGCTGGTTGTGCTGCTTGCTTTTCTGGATTGGCAAGGAGCGTGACCAGATGGGCATATTTCGAAGCGGAGCAGCAAGCGTCAGCGCGCAGATGTAACGTGCGTTGCCGTGCCGCTGCAGGGCAGCAAAGGCAGGCAAGCGAGGCAGCAAAAGCAGTAGCGAGCATGAGGCGTGCGGGCAAAGCAGAGAGCGCAGCGGGGCGTGAACGGAATGTTAGAAGGCGGAAGCAGAGCGCTCCAGGCGGCGGAGCGTTGCTGGCTAAGGGCGCGGGATGCAAAAAAATGCCCGTCATCTTCGAAACGGCTATCCTGCTCGTTCTACCAATGCCGGGCATGTATGGTGGCACTTTTTGCCCTGTACCTTACAGGGGCGGGGTCATCTATCTGTTCAGAGGCTGTCATCCGACTTTGCTTTTGAGCTACGGGACGAAAACCAGGCGGAAGCCAATATTGTTGTTCCGGTTGTCGGGGTTGTTGTTGTTCCGATTAGCCGACCGACAGTTCTCGGCGTTGTTGTTCCAGCTCCCGCCACGAATTACACGGTTCGAACCCACGATTGATGCCCTTCTTTTTCTATGGCCACCATGGTACGGTACACATTTTTTCTGAATTCCCTTGCCTTCGCATATTCGGTAAATGCTACCAGTGGAAGAGTATGGCTTGCGAACTCTTTTTGTGACCATCTCCCTGTTTGCAGGTAGTGGTTATAAAGCAGGGATTTTTTGATAAAGCGCTTTTTGCTTCGCCGGGCAAGTCGTATAGACCCCGGAAAGAGCAGATATCCCAGAAAGGGCAGCCCTTTTCTGCTCTCGTTTAAACAAAAGGGCTTGAGCTGAAGCAGCAACTCCCCTGCAAGATATTCCTGAAAGCGGTAGCCGATCTCCAGCAAAGACTCTTTGTCATCATGCCACAACACCATGTCATCCATGTAGCGAACATAGGCCGGAACGCGCAACTCCTCTTTGAGATAATGGTCAGCCACCGACAGATAGTGGTTGGCAAAATACTGGCTGGTCAGGTTGCCAATCGGAACGCTTTTATCGGCTGCGGTAGTGTAACTGTCAATTATTTTGTCGAAAATCAATAAAACATTCTTGTCTTTAAACATACGACAAAGCTGCTGTTTCAAGATTGAGTGGTCAATACTCTCAAAATATTTTCGGACATCAAGTTTCAAGAACCAACGGTAGTGGCGATGATACTCCCTTGCTTTGTCAAGCGCCGCATAGGTGCCTTTTTCGGAACGGCTTGCAAAACTGGTGGCAATCTGTTGCTTTTCGAATGAGGCATGGCAGATATTCATCAAGGCATGATGCAGAACACGCTGCGAAAAAGGGGTAGCGCAAATGAGCCGTTTTTTGGGGTCGTAAATAGTGAAGGTGTGATACCCGCCCGTTTCGACTGTGCCCGAAATAAGTTGGTGCTGTAACTGTAGCAAATTTTGCTGCAACTGCACCCTGTAAGCGCAAACATAAGGCTTGGAATCTTTCCCTTTTTGCGCCTTGTAGAATGCCTCATAGAGGTTCTTCAGATCAGTTATCTGCTGCAGTAATTGCCCCTGACGCCTCATTGGGTTCCGGCTTTTCCATGAAATAGTGAGCGAAACGCTCTGCTTTTTTTTCGCCAATGCCTTTGATGCTGAGCATGCTTTTGATGGTGATCTCTTCGAGTTTGGCAAGTTCGGCAAGCTCTTCATCGGTAAAAACAATAAAGGCCGAGAGACCTTCCGTTGCCGCCACTTTTTTCCGTATTTCACGCAAGCGCGAAAACTTCTGGAATGTTGGTTCATCGAGCACCTGACGGTAATCAACCTTTACCTTGCTCTCGGAAGAAGCGTTGAAAACTTGCTCGATGTACCGAACGCAAAAACACCAGCAGGCTCCGTTATCGTTGCTGATCAGCTTTTGCTGGATCTCCAGAATTTTATGCGCCTTCATAAAAGTGTTCATCTCCTGCAAGAGAGCGCCGCTGTCACCAATGGGTATGGTAAAAAGTTTTATCTGCATCAGTGTAAAGCGGTAAGCCTGTTTGATAACCCTGTAAAGGTTCAGCACTTTTCAAATAAGCGGCGGACCACCTTTGGTGGTCGATCTTGTTGTCGGTTGTTACCAGAACATTTCGGCGTGCGGCGGTTCGTCCCTCACCTCCGCTCACCAAAATGTTGGTACTTCCCTCTCGCTCAAAAACAAAGTCGGCATGAACAGCCAACTGACTACGGGACGAAAACCAGGCGGAAGCCAAGATAGTTGTACCGGAGGACGGGGTAGCTGATGTCCCGAATAGCCGACCGACAGCGCACGGCGTAGTTGCACCAGCCCCCGCCACGAAGAACACGGTACGAACGACTGCTGTCAAACCAACTATCCGTCCATTCTAATACGTTACCCGCCATATCGTACAACCCCCACGCATTGGGCTTTTTTTGTCCTACCGGATGGGTCGTTTGGCCAGAGTTGCCATTGTACCAGGCATATTCTCCCAATTGGCTTGCGTCATCGCCAAAGTAGTATTCAGAAGTGGTTCCTGCCCGGCAGGCGTATTCCCATTCTTCCTCAGTCGGCAAGCGGTAGTTTTTTTTGCCGGAGAGCTGATTGAGTTTTTGTATGAAGGTCTGGGCATCATCAAAGGAAACAGTTTCAACCGGCAGAGTGCCACCCTTGAAATGGCTTGGGTTGTCTCCCATGACCGCTTCCCACTGCTGCTGCGTAACCGGGTATTTCCCCAGATAGTAGTCTTGTGCAGAAATCGGGCAAAACTCAAAGTAGGTGACCTCCTTGCCAGATGAACTTGTTGTGACTGTTCTGGTTTTTGTGACCATGCGAGTTTTCTTTTGTTTCTCGGTCACAGCCTTTTTAAAGAAACCGCCTGGCGTGATCACCACATCTTCGTAATAGGTCTCTTGCTCTGTGAAGGTCTCCTTGGTATTGACAGGATTGCCAGCACCCTTGACTCTCACTATAATCGGAAGATGTTTGAAGCTATCGAGATTCTGTACCACTTCCAGCATATCCATGAGCGGCCAGTTGGCGCCTTCATCCAAAAATGCCTGTAGCCGGTTCTCGGTTCCAGGTGCAAGTTCAAACCCCTTAATTCTATCAAGAGCCTCTTTCACTTTAGGCACACACTGCTTGTATTTTTCTTTGCGCAGTGCATCAAGAAAACTTCTCAACTGTGCATCATGCTGCTGAAAATCGCCATCGCCGGCGGCTTTGAGTGCATAGAAGCGGTCGATGTCGATCGCTTTGGCAAGCATGGGCAGCGCACTTGCCACGTCACCAAGTGCCATCTGTACTTTGGATGCCTGAAAGAAAACCTCTCCAATTTCTGGATGCAGTGCCATTGCCTGCTCCGTATGGGCAAGGGCTTGTTTCATCTTGCCTTGGCAATATGCTGCCCAGCCTGCGGAGAGAAATGCCCTGCCTGCGTCATGCGGATAATCAGTCTCGCCATAGCGGGCGGCAATCAGGAACGACTCTTCTGCTTTTGCAAGGTCATAGAGCGACATGTCGCAATCAGCGAAGCCAAGCTGAAGGGTACCCTTCATTTGATGGAAGCGCCATTCGAGCTTGTAACCGGCGGAGGTGTGATCACCAGAAATCGCTTTGTCGAGTTCTTCAAAACTTTCGCGGTACAGCCTTTTGCGAAAAGCGTCACGCGCAATTTCGAAGTGTTCAAAGGCGACGGTCTGTACCGGCGTTTTGGCGATTTTCACCAGCTCTGACAAGGTGTCATTCATGTGACCAAGAGAGGCCAGAACTGCACCGAAACCCCAGTGAAAGGTGGCGTTCAGCTCGGAAATGTCTGAGGATATCTGGTCTAACCCACTCGACATCCGGTCAAAACCAGCATCCATGTTGTAGGAGATCCTTTCAAACCCATCATTGAGTGCGCTGACGGTCCGGTCGGTCGAAGCATTGAGTAACTCCAGGTGCTCCCGCTGCAACGACTCATTTGAGGCGATGATATCGCGAGTCTGGCGCGAGATATCCATCGAAACTTTTTTGGCGGCGTTACGAGTTGCTGATGTTACATCGCTGACAAAACTCTTTGCCTGCAAATAATCATGGTGCGACAGACTCGAACCCCATACATAGTTGCTCATTGGTCACTTCCCTTTCTGTTATGGTATTTGGTGATTGATCACTATCGACAGAGTGAAAGGTAACGTAAATAACCGTTAAGAAGGCCATGATTTCAGTTTGATGGAGAAAATCTGTTCCTCCCCTGCTTAGCTATTGGCCTCTCTTCTCAGAGTGTTCAGTGCAAATTGTCTTCTGCTTATTGAGCGATAGCAAACGGTCAGGCAAGCGGCGACGCGGCTCCGCCACGAGTAGCGAACAGCAGCAAGCAAAGCCTGCCCCAGTGTTGCATTTCCATCGCCACCCCCCTTACAGACGGGGCGGTACCCCGCCCTTGTTGCTTCCCTGCAATCACGCGGGCGCTTGCGCCGGCTTGCTTAGCGCTCTGTCTGCTTGCCGATTGCCTGCCGCTGGAGCGCCCTGCAGCGCCAGTTGCAGGAGTGCTGCAGCACAGGGGCAAGCCTTTGAAACGAAGCGAAGCGGAGTCTTCAGGCAGGAGCGGTATCCCCCGCCCGTGCCGCATCTTGCAGCATGCACGCGGGCGTACCCGCGCCGGCTTGCATAGCGCTCTTCATCCGGCTGGCCGCACTGCTTGCCGCTGCATTTCCGCAAGCCGTGTGCCAGCCGGGCATTGCGCTGCTTTGAGTGCGGCAAGGCAGTGGCGGGCAGCTTGCTCTTCCGATTCATGCAAGCAGCATGCCACTGCCGCTGGCAAGCGGGCGGCTTTGCCGCCCAAGAGCTCCCGCCGGAGCGGCATACAGGGGGCCCTATACTTTCGCGGAGGCGGGTGCGACCAAAGAGCATTCGCCTTGCCGGTACTCCGGCAGGGCACATTGCCGCCATGATGCAAACCGCTCCCCTGCTATGAGCGCCTGCTTGCAAGGAGCGGAGGGCTGGCGCGGCATGCTCTTTTTGCTTGCAAAAAGCGTGACAGCACGGAGCGAACGCAAGCTGATGCGGTTATCGTGCTTGGCGAGATCTTCGGGATAGGGCTTTGGGAATACTGGAGTGCCAGGGGCGGCAGTCGGCAGCACGCGGAGCCTGACGGAGCGTGGCTGTCCGACTGCCCTGCCCCGTGCTGGGCTGGATGGAGGGGACGCCAAAGGGAAGGTGGCCCGCCATAACCTGACTTTACATAACGCCACATTATACAACACGGTACACCGTGTAGGCGCGGGCTGCTGACCCCGCTTTTTGCATCATGATATCACCCCCGGCGCCGGGTGTATAATGTGTGTTATGTAAGGCTGGCCGGCCACGACCGGCCAATGGTGCCAGCCGCCAGATGTTGTTGTTCTGTCGCCAGCAAGCGCAGCGCGCAGCAGGATTTTCATGCGGCAGGCTGTACTCAGCTTGCCGCTTGCCTGTGAGCCTGAGCAGGGATTTTTTGAAAGTGGAAGCTGCGTGCGTTTTTTTCGCAGTTGGAGCTTTTGAAAAAGCTCTGCGGAGGCCATGATCTTTCTCTTTGTTTGCGCGATACACTGGCTGGAAGCGATCCGTGCCGGAGCGGCAGTGTCATTGGCGCTTCCCTGGCTGCATCAATGGCGCCAATGGCGCAGAGCGGAGGTGACGGGCGCTGGAGGCACAGGGCGCAAGCTTGCTTTCTATTGGCGCTCTTGTAGTCAAGGGCGCCATGCTGTCGGTAACTGCGGGGCTGGCAGGGAGCGAAGGCGGTAGTCCGCTTTCGCGGGATGGGGCGCTCTTGTACTCAAGGGCGCCGGGGGCCGTGGTTCTCGGGGTGAGCTGCTTCAGGGCGAAGGCGGTAGTCCGCTTTCGATCCTGCCGTGATGAGCGGGCACATCACGTCTAAGCCAACGCTCCCCCGCTTTGCAGCATCGGCACGAAACCGGGCAGAGAGCGCTGCGCTTTTTTTTGTGCTGCGGTACCTGCAAGCGGCGGAGGTTATGCCGGGGCGGGTTCAGGGGTGGACAGCGCTGAAACCGCAGCTTTCAAAATGGCGATCGACCTCCGTTGCGCTGTCCACACCAGCCTGATGCTGCTCCATGAAGGGCGGCAGTCGGATGTTTGGCGGAGCCTGAAGTGAACTTGGCTTGACCGGCTGCCACGACCAATTGGCAGCACCTTGGCAAGCAGAAGGCGCGCAGAAAGAGCCGTTCGCCGTTCTTGCATGGCGCAAGAACCGGGAGTGCAGCAGGATGAAATTCGATCCGGGCGCCATGCAGGGCGATTGCCTTACCGTTTCCGATCCACTGCGAATGCTGCATCCGCGGCAGCAACCTTCCGGCATAATGGCGGACGTCGGCGCGTTTATCCCTGAAGAATAAGCCAAGGTATCATGCAAGAGGGAGGGAGTAAGAGCGTTGATAGAGCTTTTTGTGCGGGTGCAGGATGGATGCGTGCGGGCAGGATAATGGGGAAAGGAGCTACGGGAAGCAGCGGGAGGAGGGGCTGGGTTCGGATCAGCGAAGGCGCGCTTTTTGCTGGCATGAACCGTCAGACTGCTGTGGATGGCGGGGCAAAAAGCGTGACTGAGCGGGCAGAGCAGCACTGAGTTATCGGTATAGGGACAGCTCACCGTGATTGCACACTTGCCGCCAAAGTCGCGGCCATGCAGCAAGGGCCATTGCACTCTGCTCTTGCAATGCAGCACTGTCAGGGTTTTAGGCTCGGCTCAGCAAGCCGAAGGCGCGCAGAAAAAACAATGCGTTGATGAGGCGAAGCGAACTGGTGCGCCAAGTACCGGGCAACAGAACAGGGCAAAGGCTGCGGGAGGCGCACCGGCTCATGAACGCCATGCTGTGCAGCGGAGCCAGAGCGGCCCTATTGACGGAAAACAAACCAACCCAACAGCCCTTCAACGAAAGATTGGTATCAATGAATGGAACAATACCTTTTTGAAAGATGGGTACGAATTAGTGGTTACTTATAATGTCTCCAGCAAGAAAGTGATAGACTTTTTTCTAGCTACAAACGATCCTTCAGAAACATCTGCATTCATCGATTGGCTATATCACACCCGAACAGATGCGAACAGGAAGGGCCGCGGCAATTTTTAAACAGAGAAATGCGACAATGTGTCAGGCGCATACGGAATATCCTGAATGATGGGGATCAAGACCTGTCAAGCAATGGCAGGTTCTCCGAGAAGTAGTGCTAAACCCGGATATGGTGGAATAATTATTTTCAAAAATCACGACATCTTTGTTGACATATTCTGGGAGCAACAAAAAACACCTTGATCTTAGAAAAAGCTTTAAATGCACAAGATTCTTTAAAATATGACTTTAGCCCTGTAAAATCCATTAAAGATCCTACTTTATTTACAGGAATTAAGGTAATTCCGAAATAGTTTATTTTGGTTCTAATCGTAAATATAGAAGCCTATTCCTGTTAAAGGATCAGGCATTTAACATGATGAGCTGAGTTCGTCCTTGGGGATGAGGTATTACATTGCGTTAAACCCGTCAAAATCCTACTTGTATTACCACGAAATTTTCACTCTCTCTCGGAGGGGTCACGTTGCATGATGTATTTTTTTTGTGGAGTGTTAATATTGTAATATCTGTTGACTAGTTGAAAAAGACCTCTAAATGATAAAACCCCGGAGAATGACTGCGGGGTTTTATTTTTACTCATATGAGAACGAGTAATTTTTAATCTCACAGGTTAATCAGTAGCCTGACTGATGAGATGCGTGTGATACATGCGAAGCGTGAGAGGCGTGAGATTCATGCCAAGCTAAAAGATTTTGATCACATTTTGTGTTCGACTGGGCAAAAGTCTCCAAATATAGTGGTGTATTCTCGCTGACATTCTGAATTGATGTCATTTCTGTAGGCGTACGAACAATACCTGCTTGGGCATTACCTGACAGCCCAATCCCAATTAAAGCAAGTGCCCCAGATAAAAAAGCATTGAATCCCTATGTGTTAATATAGATGTCGCCTCTAACAAGGAGGTGAATTATGGGGTATTCAAGAGCTGTGATGTTAGGAGTGCTAAAAAAAGTCTTGCCGCCTGACGCGCGAAGTATCGTTGAAGTCAGCAGAGAAACCGGTATTAATGATCAGACAATTAGGAATTGGGTGAAGAAGAGTGAATCGGGTATTTTACCAGACAGCCTCCAAGAGAGTAGTCCACGATTCATGACCCCGAAAGAGAAATACCAGTTAGTGCTTCAGGCTGCCGGCATTGATAATGAACAACTGGGCTTATTTCTCAGAGAACGTGGCCTGCACTCAGAACACCTAACGATCTGGGATCAGGAACTCCGAGAAATGATTGACAAGAAAAACGACAAAAAGGATCAAGAGCTTAAAGCCTTAAAAAAGAGAAACCAAGAGCTTGAGAAGGAGCTTCAGCGAAAGGAGAAGGCTTTGGCTGAAGCAGCAGCTCTACTCCTGTTAAAAAAAAAGCTGGCTACTCTTATGACGGATCAAAAGGACGACTGATTCTTGAAGCTCACCGGCTGGAAATTATTCCGTTAATAGAGGATGCGCATGATAATGGAGCCCGATATCATATGGCGTGCGAGGTTGTCGGCATTTCTCTGCGAACCCTGCAACGGTGGAAACGAGGAGAGTTACAGGACCAACGTAAAGGCTCAAAAAAGCGTGTGGTGAGAAAGTTGTCGCCTGAGATGAAAGAAGAAATCATTGAGCAATGTAATGTACCGCGATTTCGGGATCTGAATCCCTACGAGATTGTTGCACTGTTGCTCAATGAAGGTCAGTATTTTGCATCGGTACGAACATTTTACCGGGTTCTGAAAGAACGAGATCTGCTGCACCATCGGAGTAACTTGAGAGTCCGGAGACGACATGCTAAACCGCCCGAAAGAATAGCGACAACGTCAGATCAGGTATACACGTGGGACATTACCTACATGGCACGTACGGTAAAAGGTCTGTTTTTCTATGCCTATGTGATTACGGACATCTTTGACAAAAGTATAGTCGGATGGGCCGTTCATGAAGAGGAGAGTGGCAGTCATAGCAGGGACCTGTTTTATCGTACCCTGCACGGTAAAAAAGTAAAGCTCAAGGCTTTGCATGCCGATAATGGAGGCCCCATGAAAGGCATTACCTTGATGGCATTACTCAGAGACCTCAAGGTTGACGTGTCACATAGTCGTCCAAGGACAAGTAATGACAACCCGTTTATTGAGTCACTCTTTAAAACGATGAAGTACCGTGTGAATTATCCTGGACGTTTTGAAGACCTTAATGAGGCAAGGTTGTGGATGGCAGCATTTGTGCACTGGTACAATACGGAGCATTTGCATTCCACGATCGGGTATGTAACACCGGAACAGATGCGAAACGGACAGGCAGAAGCGCTGTTTGAACAGAGGAACTCAACGATGCGACAGGCTCATGCGACACATCCTGAACGTTGGGGATCTCGACCAGTCAAGCATTGGAAAGTTATCCGGGAAGTGATTCTGAACCCGGACAAAGTCGAATGATTTTTTTTAAAATAATGCGACATCTTTGTTGACATATTCCG
>CAJAOR010000119.1 GCA_903942355.1 uncultured Chlorobiaceae bacterium
AAAACCTCCCATTCCCGCCAGGACAAAAGGGAAAAAAAGAGCCGCATCGTGACCTGCTGTGTAGTGAAAAAGAATGGTCAGCAGCAACAGCAGCATTGGACTCACAACCTGTGTGGCAATAATTTTCGGCTTGAGACGGCGAAACCCCTGCATTGCATGGCCGAAAAGCAGGGTTGCTACATTGAAGGGAATGGCCGCAGCATAAAAGCAAAGCGTCATCTGCAGGAGATGGCTGCCGTTGAGCATTGAGGCAATGGGAGCGGAAAAGAGGAGCAGCAGAAGCACCACAAAGAGTGACAGCATCATGCTGGTTTTGAGGGCGGAACCGATCACTGCCCTCTGGCGCAGAGGATCAAGGACGTGCAAACTGACAAAGCGCAAAAGAGCCGAATCGAGCCCGGCAACAGCAAGCACCTCTACAATCTGGATAACAGCAATGGCAAGAGCGTAAATGCCAAGAGCCTCAACACCGAGAAGCCTTGCAACAACGAGGTTATAGGCAAACCGGGCCGTCTGACCGAAAAGAAATCCGGCAAAGGAGAGCCCTGCCTGACTAGCTATGACGGCATTGCGATTCAAGGGGTCCTCTCCTGACTGGCTTTCTGCAACTCATGCACCATAGTTGCAGAAAGGGCATCCCAACTGTGCTTCCGGGCAAATGCCTGCCGCTCCTCACGCCGCCGGTCGGCAAGAGCTTCCGGCACCATGCCGACAAACTCCTCCTGCGAAACCGCCACATGCACCACATCCCGCGCCCGCTCAACCGCGCTGCAGTAGTTCATCGAAAGCACCGGGACGCCGGCAGCAGCATATTCATAGAGCTTGTTGGGATGAGATACTCTTTTCAAATTGCTGGAGAGCAGCGGCATCAGGGCAAGATCGAAGCGCTGCACCCATGCAGGAAGTTCGCTGTACTCAATTTTCCCAAAATAGGTGACGTTTGGAAGCGAATTGATAGCCTCCTGTTTTTTCCACCATGCTCTCTCATATGCCGGACCAAGAAGCACAATCTGGCACTCCGGCCAAGCACGGGCCGTAGCGGCAAGAAGGGAGGTATCCAGCCAGTCCATCGCCCCGGCATATCCGAGAATCGGCCCCTTAAGCCTCTTGAGCAGTGCAGGCGTTTCATGACAGGGGGCCGCAAAATGGCTGAACTCGACACCGTTGCCAAGCTCAACCATGCGCACGCCGGGAGGCACCTTGAGAGTGCGTGCCAGTTCGCGGCTCACACTGAAGACCAGATCAACCTTCGAAAGATAGCGGTCAAGATAATCTTTCAGCCACTGCGGGTTATCCGGAAAGGCAAGATGATCATCATTTGCATCATAAAAACGGAGACTGCACGGAAGGAGAGCCGCAATCCTGCCCCAGTAGATATTGCTCAGGCCGATAATCCTCTTGGAGGAGCCGAATCCCAGAATGGCTACCCAGAAGAGCATCAGCACTATCCCCGGCAGGGAAAAAAGCGCACGCAGCAACGGCATATCAAGCAGGCGACCGATCCTGAAGGGAACACTCTTCAGAAACGGTACGCTGACAACCCATACCCGCCCCCTTTTGACCGGCAACCAGTGGTGGCTGCGACCAAGAGCGAATGGCTCTATGAAAAGAATGCTCCAGTTTTCGGGGAAACGGCACAACAGACGCTGCTTCCGGGTTGAGAGGAAATCCCACTGTATCTCGGAAAACCAGACAAGCCTTAACTGGCTGCGTGAAACTCCCCTATCGAACAACAAGTTCATAAATCTGCACTTTTTCATACCATGCCCGCAACAGCGGCTTCACTCCTGTAAGATAAAACAACGGGTGACGGATACGAAACTCCGCGCTCCTGACCACACTGAAACCCCCGCGCCTGAAAAGCGAAAGAGCCGAACTGCGCGTCATCTCATGAAAGTGGTTGGGGCTTGCAAGAAAGGCCGGTTTCCAAAGAGGCATTGAGACAAAAAGTCGGGCATCCTCGCCGGCAAGAAGCCGCTTTACCTCAAGCAATGCATGAAGCGGATTGTAAAGATGCTCCAGCACCTCAAAAGCGGTCACCACACCAAATACGCCATCAAGTGACTCCATGTCCAAATCAACTGTGGTGTTCTCAAACCGACAGCCGAAAAACTGCTCCAGTGAAACGGTAAGGGGTGTACGGTCACCCATATCAAGCCCGCGGCTACATGATGCGCCGGCAAGTGATGAGTCTCTCAGAAATTCGAGCGTTTTCCGCCACCGTATACGATGAGCCGGATCTTTGAGATAGAGAGCGTCGATAACAGTTCTGTAGTTGCTTTGCATGGCCTGTCCTTGTTACGTTCCGGAATTTTTCACTCGCAACGCCTCCCCGAAACTTCCGGCAAGACGCAGGGGAAGCAAGAGCAGATAGAAAACCATACCGCTCCATGCCCGGTGTTTTCTGAAGAGACGAAGCAACCCGAAACTTTTTTTTGCCAGCTTCCTGAGCGGAGCGCCGGAATACGATGCTGATACCCTGTGCCATATTCTTGAGGAGGGTATATATTCGATACTCATTCCCAGAGAGCGAATCCGCAGGGAGAGATCGACATCTTCCGCATACATGCTGAATCCTTCGTCGAACCCTCCGACGGCCTCGAAATCACGACAGCGCATGGCAAAACAGCAGCCTGTCGCATAACCGGTGGCACCGGGCCGGTCAAATTCCGGAGCATCTTTTTTCCTCAGCCCGACATGCCGTATCAACCCGGTCGAAAGCGTGACGACTCCACCGGCGTACCAGAGCGTATCGGGTCGATCCTGATAAAATATTTTCGGGACAGCAATTCCAGACGAGGGTTTGCCTTGCAGGGTCTCCAGCAACGGAGCACAAAAATCGCTTCCGACAATGGTGTCGTTATTTAAAAAAATCACAAACTCAGTATGCAACTCCAGTACCCTTCTGAAACCGGCATTGTTGCCTCCCGCATAACCGATATTGGAAGGCAAAAGAAGTAGTTCTAAGTCTGGAAATGCAGCCCGGATCTTTTCCGGAGAACCATCAGTCGATCCATTATCGACCACAAGCACCCTGCATGAAGGCGACATGACTGTAGCAAGCGACTCAAGACAGGCAAGAGTCACCTCTCCACCATTCCAGTTCAGCACCACGATGCAGCTCAGCAAAGAGATCGTCATTTCCCTGCAGCTACTTCTTCAAGAAAACAGCCTGCGGCTTCAGCAAAGGCCTTCCAGGAAAAGTCACAACAAAATGCCTCTATAGCCGGACGCATGGGCTCAAGATCAAGCCGCTTATGGCTGTCGAGAAAATCACCGACCGCTTCGGCAATGCCTTCCGGTGAACAGTCACGGGCAACCCAGCCGGTTTTGCCGTGACCAACCATCTCCGGAAGGGCACCTGCCGGTGTAACAATAACAGGCAAACCGTGACCATAGGCAAGCTGAACCACTCCAGACTGCGTTGCATTGCGGTAAGGAAGCACGACAGCATCAGCCGCAGCAAAAAAAAGGGCACTGCGTTCAGCTGAAACATAGCCTGGATAAATATCAACGTTTCCGCCAATACCAAGCTTTGCGACAAGTCGCCGATAGCTCCCTGCATCCTCATGAAACTGTCCAGCAATCACAAGACGGAGCAATGGCTCCTTCTGAAGAATCGCTGGCATGGCATGGAGCATCGTATCAAGCCCCTTATAGCGCCGCACATACCCGAAAAAGAGCAGCACCGGAGACTGAAGATCAAGATTGAGCTCCCGGCGCGCATCCTGCACGCAAGGCATCTCTCCATCCGGCTCATAGAGAGGATGAAAAAGCTGCAGCAGGGGAATTTCAGGCATGGAAGCACGCACCTGTTGCGTAACAGCGTCAGAAAGGGTTACAAATCCATCAGCAGAAGCAGCAAGCAACTTCTGCATAAGGTGTTCAGATAAAAAAGACTCATGGGAAGAGAGATTGTGGAGCAACACCACCATCCTGATACCGGTCAGACGGCGCACCATATAATACAACGGAGCCAGAAATCCAGTCCAGTAGGCCACAAGAAGGATCTCCGGTTTGAGTGACCTGAGAAGCCGGATCGCTCCAAACCACGACAAGGGATTGAAGAGTACCAGACGAGCCCCTTTGAAAAAAGCTCGATCTGCTCTATAAAATACTTCCGTTCCACTTTTTAGCAAAAATTCAGGGTAGAGGGCCCTGAAAGGAAAAGCAGTAACATCATATCCCCTGCATTGAAGGGCATCCCTCAAAAGTCCGCTGAATCGGGCGATGCCGCCCTTTAGAGGGAAAAAAGGGGATATGAATGCAATCCGCAAAACTATACCTCTCCAAAACCCTGCTCAAAAAACTCTACCAACTGTCGGGATGCCTCGGCAGCATCCTCGCCGTCAAGCTTAAGCGTCAACCGGGTACCTTTCGGGGCAGCAAGGCTCATGACACCAATAATTGATTTCGCATTGATTTCAACGCCCTGCATCTCGATAAAAAAATCTGATTTGAAACGGGATGCGAGTTTGACGACTGCAGCCGCAGGTCTGGTATGCAGCCCAGCCTTGTTTTTTACAATAACTTCCTGAACAATCACGAATTTCAGATACCTGTTT
>CAJAOR010000120.1 GCA_903942355.1 uncultured Chlorobiaceae bacterium
ACCGGCCTTGGAATCACCAGAATGAGCATTGAAAGCCGCACCACCGTTGGGGGGTACGATGACCCGGAAAACAAGGAAAAGGGGCAGTTTGAAATTTTTGACGACCGCACCGTCAAAGAGTTCTGCCTGGCCCTGCGCAAAAAAGATATCGAACCCGTCTTTAAAAACTGGGAGCCAGCCTATAACGGCCCCTCGGACGGAAACGCCTCAACCGTTCACCCCGAAAAAGCAGAACCATGCCATTGACCGACAAACAGCGGGAACGCTATGCCCGCCACCTTGCACTGACGGAAATAGGCGAAAAGGGGCAGGAAAAACTACTCCAGGCAAAAGTGCTGGTCATCGGTGCCGGAGGACTCGGTTCCCCTGTCGCCTTCTATCTTGCGGCGGCTGGCGTTGGCACTATCGGGCTTATGGATGGCGACAAGGTCGATCTCAGCAACCTCCAGCGGCAGATCCTCCATACCACAGGTTCGATCGGGCAGGAAAAGGTCTGTTCGGCAGAAAAGCGGCTTCACGACCTCGATCCCGACATCAAACTCACACTCTACCCGTTCAGGCTCACAGCCGAAAACGCAGCAGAGATTCTTTCCGGTTATGACTTCGTGATTGACGCCACCGACAATTTTGATTCAAAATTTCTGATTGCACGAGCCTGCCACAACGCAGCAAAACCCTACTCCCATGCCGGCATCAAAGAGTTTCACGGCCAGACCATGACCGTTCATCCCGGAAAAACCGCCTGTTATCAGTGTGTTTTCCACGAAGAGGGAGCCCCCGCACCGTCAATGCCGAAAGGACCACTTGGAGCTCTTCCCGGCCTCATCGGCACCATACAGGCCACCGAAGCGATAAAACACATCCTCTCCATTGGAACGCCCCTCGTCAATACGCTCCTGACCTGCGAAGCCCTCGCTATGACCTTCCGCAGGATCCAGGTCCAGCGTAACCCGGCCTGCCCGATCTGCGGAACAGCGGTAACCTGAAAAAAAACAGCATTATGGCGCTTTTGGACGTTGCAGAATTTCGGCGACGTACGTACATTGTTGCAATGACCGGCAAAGCCACCATAAAATCTTTCAATGCATGGCCATAACAGGAAACCTCCATGCCGTCCTGACCGGCGACCTTGTCAGCTCTTCACGATTGACCAGCAACCAGAGCCAGCAAGCCATGGATCTGCTCAAAAATTCAGCCACTCTCTTTGAGCAATGCTTTTCCGGTACCGTTCACGGAAATATGGATACCTTTCGCCACGACAGTTGGCAACTTCTCCTGAATAAACCCGAACAGGCGTTCAGAGCGGCTCTTTTCCTGCGCTCCGCCCTCAAAATGGAATCTGACGCCGTAACGAAATATGACACGCGGATCTCCATCGGAATAGGCTCGGTCGAATACATTGCCGCTGAAAGAACATCCGATTCTCGCGGGCCGGCATTTACCCTTTCCGGCAGAGGAGTTGACACCATGAAAAACTCATCTCTTGCTCTCAGCATCGATACTGAAGATGCCGAACCATGGCGCGACATGATACAAGCCATCATACCGCTTCTCGACTGCATTGCAACGGACTGGACACCGACTGAATCGCGGGCAGTCCATGCTGCATTGATGGGTCGGACACAAGAGGAGAGCGCCAGACTCTGGGTGTCAAACAAGATAGGCAGACCAACCCGGCAGGCTGTGGGCGATTCGCTGATACGCGCACACTGGAATACCGTCCACTCTGTCTTGCTGCAGGCCGAAAAAAAGACACTGAAAGAGCTCAATAAAGGCAAAAAGCAAATTCTTTAACTTGCTACTCCCATAAGAAAGCTTGCAGACTTGCAATACGCCAGACCCATACACAGATAGGCACTCCGCATCTGAACAATATGCCAATACATAAAAAGCTGTTGTCATGGAAAAAATCGTCGCGATACTCATTGCCGCCCACATCATGGGTGACTTTTTTCTCCAGCCAAAAAAAATGGTTCGCAACAAGCAATTACCTCTCATGCTCACGCTCCATGGCGCAATACATGCTGCAATCGCCTATCTGCTCCTCCAGATCTGGAATTGCTGGGAAGTTCCACTCTCTGTATTTGCGTTTCACTCCATCATCGACTTCACAAAACAGCGATATGGAGAAGAAAACACGACAACATTTATTGCTGACCAGACAGCGCACCTGTTCAGCCTCTTTCTTGTAGCCATGCCGCTCTCTCTTGGTGCACTGACAACGAAATTCTCCGGTATCGGATACCAGCAAATTATAGGGCTTGCCGGCTTTATAGCCAGCGTCAGGGGTGCCGGTTTTATCATCGCCCTTATCACCAAAGAGATGACCCGCCTGAATAATCTCAAACTTGACGGACTGCAGAACGGGGGTGCACTGATCGGTCAGCTTGAACGCGGGCTGATCTTCCTCCTCCTCCTGACCGGACGACCTGAAAGCATCGGATTCCTTATAGCAGCCAAATCAATCCTGCGCTTCGAAGAGTCAAAAAAGCTCAAACACGCCGAATACATTCTCATCGGCACCCTGCTCAGCTTCTCGGCATCCATAGCAATCTCATCCCTCACCTTGTGGGCCATGCAGCTCTGAAAACATCAAACTAGTTATTCCTCTTTATATAATTTTAATGAATTCCTTCGCAATAACCCCCGATATATCTTATACTTCATGACTCATAACGGTAACATGAATCCTTACCAAAAAAATGGATCAACGAGTAAACTCCTTTTTCTGTAACCCACAAGGGCAAAGCTCCTTGCATTCCCGCTCCGCGCACAAAAATCCCCGTCACCGACATTTCAGCCGCAACTCTTTTGAAGATAAGCCCGTCACGCCATGATGCAGCAGTATAGCAGCAACTCCTATCTTTTCGGGGGCAATGCCCCTTATATCGAAGATCTTTACGAAGCCTATCTCGACAATCCCGGTTCTGTTTCTGAAAGCTGGCGGGCATACTTTGATGCCATGCAGAATGTACCGGGAGCCAATGG
>CAJAOR010000121.1 GCA_903942355.1 uncultured Chlorobiaceae bacterium
GTGACAATAACGGCACGATCACCCACAGCCATGCGACGGGCAGCGTAGAAGGAACGGGCAATGCCGGCGGTTTGGTCGGCGACAATTATGGTACTATCAGCAACAGCTACGCGGCGGGTAGCGTGAAAGGTAGCAGTGATGTTGGAGGTCTGGTTGGGGATAATTACGATACCATCAGCAACAGCTACGCGACGGGTAGCGTGACAGGGAACGGAGATTTTGTCGGTGGTCTGGTAGGTGACAATAACGGCACGATCACCCACAGCCATGCGACGGGCAGCGTAGAAGGAACGGGCAATGCCGGCGGTTTGGTCGGCGACAATTATGGTACTATCACCAACAGCCATGCTGCGGGCAACGTAGATGGAACGAGCAATGTCGGCGGACTGGTTGGGGTAAATAGTAACGGCACTGTCGGCAACAGTTACGCGACGGGCAACGTGGCAGGGAGCAAATACGGTGTCGGTGGTCTGGTTGGGGTAAATATTAAAGGCACTGTCGGCAACAGTTACGCGACGGGCAACGTAGATGGAACGAGCTATGTCGGCGGTCTGGTTGGGGTAAATTTTAACGGCACCATTGCCAATAGCTATGCTACGGGTAACGTGAGTGGATATGTTGTCGGCGGTCTGGTGGGTTATAATTTAGGTTTAGGTGTCAATGTTACAATCCGCAACAGCTACGCTACGGGTAGCGTGAGCGGATATACTGTCGGTGGTCTGGTGGGTTATAATATAGGTTCCAATCATGATATGATCAGTAACAGCTACGCTACGGGCAGCGTGTCAGGGACGAGGAATGCCGGAGGTCTGGTTGGCTATAATTTCGGCACCATTGCCAATAGCTATGCTACGGGTAACGTGAGTGGATATGCTGTCGGCGGTCTGGTGGGGTCCAATGATGGCGATATATCTCATTCGTTTTACGAAAAGGATGCTAATCCTTTGCTGACGGGTGTTGGTGATGGTACTCCAGATGTTGCTGGAGAGGTGTGGGGCATGAGCACGGCGAACATGAAGCTGCTGTCGAATTTCATGGAGGCAACAGCTGCAAACGGCAATGTCAATCCGGGATGGAACTTTACTCCCGGTACCGGAGTCTGGAAAATTGATGCGGCTACAAACGGCGGCTATCCCTATCTTGCATGGCAGAATTCCGAAAAATTCTATGAGCGGTCAGTCTTGTCTGAACCTTTGCCGGGAGTTCCTTCGTATCCTGCATTTCCAATAGCACCGACAGGGCCGCTTATCCCGGAAGGGCAACTTTTGGAGGCAAAGATCGTCAGTCAGCCATCGCCTTCAGCTCCAGGCTTGATTCTTGTCACGGTGCCGCAATCCCTTGGTGCGGAAGGTTCCGTTTTCAGCTTTGTGTTGCCGGATGAGTTGAAAAACTCTGTTGGTGGTGTTGTGGAAAGTGTTACTCTGCCTGACGGCGCTCCGTTACCCTCATGGCTGCACTATAACCCTGAAACCATGACCTTTACGGCAACGGATATGCCCCAAGGCATGACCGAGTTCAAGGTTCTTGTAACGCTGGGTGGCAAGAGCTGGATCGTGGATATTGCCATGGCAAGATGATTATATTGTTTTTGTTTGGGGAGGCTGGTTGGTCACCCCGCCATTTTTAACCGCAACGATAGTAATGATACCAAGATTTGTCGGTGTTGCCGGTTTGCCGAGGGCAGGATCTACGCTGCTTTGCCAACTGCTCGGCGAACACCCTGAGATCAGTTGCGAGGGGCACAGTTCGCCGCTCTGCAACTCCCTTCTGGCTATGCGCCGGTTCATCAGCGATGACCAGTTTTTTCTTTCGCAGCTTGATGTGCAGTACGATACTACGTACGACCATCTCCTTACGGCCATGCAGGGCTTTCTTCATGGATGGTATTCCGATTGCGGCAAGCCTGTCGTCATCGATAAAAACAGGGCTTGGCTGCACTGCATTGAGCTGCTGCTCCATCTTGATCCAGAGGCCCGTCTCCTGGTTCCCATTCGTGACCTGAACCAGATTTACGGCTCGATTGAGGCACAGCACCAGAAGTCTATCCTTGTTGATTTTATCGATCATCTGGCTGATTATGACCGGCTGGGAAGGGCCGACAAGCTTTTTGCCCAGGACAAGTCTATCGGTGCACCGCTCTCTTCCATACAGGCGGTTCAGGATTTGCCGCAGTCGGTGAAGGATCGGCTCTTTTTCGTCAAGTTTGAGGATCTGGTTTCGAGGCCTGTGGAGACGATGTCGCGCATTTATGCCTGGCTGGAGCTTTCAGCGCATACGGTTGATATTGAGCACCTGTCGGTAAGGCCGCATGAGAGTGACAGCCATTACCGGTACAAGTATCTTCACCGGCAGCAGGGGAGCATCTGCCCGCCAAAACCTCACGATGTTCCGCCCCGCATCCAGAACCTTATCGCCAAGGCGTGCCGATGGTACAACGATTGGTTCTATCCTAACCAGTAGAAAAATGATGTATGGAAATCCGTCTCTATCGAAATTATAACGCCAGTTTTGTTTTTGAAACTATCGGAGATGAGGACAGGGCTGGGGTGATTGATTTGTGGAGGCGAACGCAAGCGTTGCCGTCAGGTGAATCGGCTGAACGCAGAGTATCCGAGATTGTGATTGTTGTTCGTGAATCTTCATCAGGTATGGTTGTTGCGGTAAATTCTGTTTTTCGGGCAAAGCTGAACCCTGAAAGCGAGGAGTATTACATATTCAGAAGTTTCATTGATCCGGCTCACCGGGGAGGCAGGTTGATTTTGTTTATGACCAGATTTGCCTATGAAGCGCTCAACGAAATGTACCGTCCCGGTAGTCCGGCAGGTTTGTTTTTTTTTACGGATAATAAAAAACTTCAGCGATCCTGTATAATGGAGCGGATAAAACGGGAGGGATTTGAGTATCTGGGTCGTGGGCCTTTAGGACGTGACATATGGCGTAAGTTGTTTGTTTCCGTGATGGGCAATGACGATGGCAGAGTGTTGCAAGAGTTGGAAAAACAGTAGGGTAGAGAGATGGAGATGGCAGAAGAAGACAGCATCAGTTTTACCATATCGGCTCGCGGCAAGGCTGGAGATGTGCCGGTGATGGAGTTTTTAAGGCGGAATTTCGGGACACTCCCGCTTGAGCGCATCGACAGCCTTTTTGGTTTTGTTGAGCGCTGCACCCTTTATGGCGGACACGGCGCTTGCTCTTTATGATACCGTTATTTTGCCTATGAGGCTGAATATCCAGCCGGAATTTCTTGCCGAAATTCCGGGCGAGATGAAAAAAAGAGTCACCTTGTTTGCCAACGCCGGCTGTGCCTTTAACTGCCCGGCAAAAATCTGTTATACGGCTATTTCAAAAATGAATAAATTCACTGGCGTACCGTTCAGTTGCTCAAAGGCTACCATGCCGAGACAGGAGCTGGGAATGGTGTTTTTTGATCTCAATAAACTCCGGATGGCTGGTTTCAGGCGCTTCAAGCTGCTTCAGGCCATGGCGGGAGGCATTACCGGTTTCTGATGGAAAAAGAAAGGGAAAACATTCACTGGCATAAGGGAGATGTTGCTCCAGGAGAGCGTGCGGCCATCAAGGGCCAGCAGCCTTTTGTTATCTGGCTGACCGGCCTGTCGGGGTCTGGCAAGTCGACTCTTGCCAATGCGCTGGAGCGCAGACTTGTGGAAATGGGGCGCCATACCATACTGATGGATGCCGACAATATCCGTAAAGGGTTGAACCGTGATCTGGGGTTCAGTGAAGCAGACCGCGTTGAGAATATCCGCCGGATCGGTGAGGTTGCAAAACTGATGACCGATGCAGGCCTTATCGTTATTACCGCCTTTATCTCGCCGTTTCGGGCTGATCGCGACATGGTCAGAGCCCTTCTTCCTGCAGGAACGTTTCTTGAAGTTCACCTCTCCACTCCGCTTGAGGTTTGTGAAGCTCGTGATCCAAAAGGGCTTTACCGCAAAGTGCGGCAAGGAGAAATTCCCAATTTTACCGGTATAAGCTCACCTTACGAAGAGCCGCTGGCACCGGAACTGCGCCTCAATACTGGAACTTTGCCGGTAAACGAGTGTGCTGAAGTTATTATGGAGCTGCTGGTTTTAAAGGGAATCTCTCTTTCAAAGGCGAACTGAACATACGGTGATTTGCGGGGAGGGTGCGGACCTATTTTTGCCGCAAGCAATGATGGCGTAAGCTCCTGCTTGTGCAACTGCGTCATAAATTTTAAATTGCTCGCCAACTGCCTTGATTTTTCAAGCAATCCCTAAGATGAAACCAAGCTGCATTCGGGAGCTCATTCCAGCCCTTTTTCTTGCCGTGTTGATGCTTTTTTGCGGAGCAGTGCCAGCGGCGGCGGAACTTTTTGATCGAGCAAACTTTGTGCTGATTCGCGGCGGTGAGTTTACGATGGGGAGCCCTGCGAGTGAGGTTGATCGTCAAAGCGATGAAACCCAGCACCAGGTGAGATTGAGCGACTTTTTGATGAGCAAATATGCAGTAACTGTTGCCGATTTCAGAAGATTTGAGGGTGCATCAGGGTACCGGACAGATGCTGACAATACGGGTTTCAGCGTTATCATCTGCAATTGTGAAGTGAACGCAGGGAAAGGTGTAAACTGGCGTTGTGGAGTATCGGGGAGTGTGCGCCCTCAGAGTGAAGAGAACCATCCGGTTGTGCATGTGAGCTGGAATGATGCTGTAGCTTATTGCAAATGGCTTTCGAAAAAAACGGGGAAACAGTTTCGTTTGCCA
>CAJAOR010000122.1 GCA_903942355.1 uncultured Chlorobiaceae bacterium
CGTGATTGACCCTGTTTTGGTCTTTTCAACAGAAAAAAGTACCGTCATAAATGACCAAAATTAAAAAATAAGGTCACTTGCAGCTTACGGGTCATATCATTGTTTTTTTATGCTAAAAAGTCAATTCCGACAGGCTGCTAGGTAACTGCAAAAAACGTGGTGTTGGGCAACCTTAAACCTCACCCCCTGAATCAGGCACAATGCGAAAAAGTTCCCGATGATGCAGGGAGCCATTAGGGGAGTTGCCAAGCAGAAGCAGCCCACATGAATCCATCTGCAGGCTTTGCAATTTATTGGAATGTTTTTGCATTTCTGCGGATCAGTCTTTACAGATACGGATCAGTGGCTGATTGCAAATCGTCCAAGTTATTGACGCTCAAACTTGCAATTGACATCGACCGACCACGCCTTGCTCCGATCGGCACAGATGAATGAGCCTATGCGGAAGTGCTGTTCATTGGCAGCCAGAGGAATCGGGCCAGATGTTACGGCGCCATTCACATTTTCTTGAGAGGTGATGTACGGGAATGCGTAAATAGGTTCATTAATATTGGTGCTAACAAAGAAATTAGCGCCATAATTATAGCCGTCGGAATCTGTCAGGTATTCAACATCAACGGTACCACCGCTAACGGCTGCTAACGTAACTGTTGAATGCATTACAAATACGAAAGCGAAAAACGCCATCAAAAGAAACCTTGCAGGGTTTTTCATGGGATGTTTTTGTTTATAAGTTATTGATTAACTGCGCTTTATTGTAACCTGAATCTGCCGAATCTCTAAGGTTATGCATAGGCTATACAATAGTTCTCGTGCTGAATAATAAGAGCGGGCTTGATTTCCTGAGTATTCGTGTCCAAAGCTTGGATCAAAATATACCAGCCATATCTGAGCACATTGAAAGGTTTTCATAATTCTTTCAGACTCAAATAATAACTGAACTCTTCCCTGAAAAGAAAATCCGTTGGGTTATCGTTGCGAACAGCAAGCCCCTTGTCGAATTCAGAGGCTTCTGTTTCATTGTTGCCACTCAATACTTGTTCGGATTGCTCTTTTTGTTGTAATAAAATACGCTTTTTCTATCAAAAAACCCGGTTTTACTCCGGTTTCAGATGGGGGAAGAAGATGACCTCCCTGATGGAGTCCTGACCGGTGAGGATCATGACAAGTCGGTCGATGCCGATGCCGATGCCGGCGCAGGGGGGCATGCCGTATTCGATGGCGCGGAGGAAGTCTTCGTCGACAATCATGGCTTCTTCGTCGCCGCGCTGCCTCAGTTTTGCCTGCGATTCGAGCCTTTCGCGCTGGATAACGGGGTCGTTCAGTTCGGAGAAGGAGTTGCAGACCTCTTTGCCGCCGATGATCAGCTCAAAGCGCTCAACAATGCCGGGCTGTGAGGGGTGCTCCTTGGCAAGGGGAGACATTTCGGTGGGGTAGTCGATGATGAAGGTTGGCTGAATGAGCTTTGGCTCAACAAATTCACCGAAAATTTCGTCGATAATCTTGCCGATGCTGATTTTGGGGTCGAGTTCGAGGCCGAGATCCTTGGCGGTGTAGCGAAGCTGCTCTTCGGATTGGCCGGCAATATTCTTGCCGGTGTATTCCGTAATGGCGTCGATAATGCTGAGGCGGCGGAAGGGTGGCTTGAGGCTGATTTCGTTGCCGAGAAAGGTGGTGACTTCGTTCTTGTTGACCGCCAGGGCGGTTCGACAGAAGAGCTCTTCGACCATTGTCATCATCCAGTTGTAATCCTTGTAGGCAACGTAGAGTTCAACCTGGGTAAATTCAGGGTTGTGGAAGCGGTCGATTCCCTCGTTGCGGAAATCCTTGGCAAACTCAAAGACGCCGTCAAAGCCGCCGACGATGAGGCGCTTGAGGTAGAGTTCGTTGGCAATGCGCAGGTAGAGCTGCATATCGAGCGCATTGTGGTGCGTGGTGAAGGGACGGGCAGCGGCGCCGCCGTAGATGGGCTGCAAAATGGGGGTTTCAACCTCGAGCCATCCGTTGCCCGCAAAAGCGTTGCGCATGAAGGAGACGATGGCGCTCCGCTTGATAAAGGTCTCTTTGACTTCCGGATTGACGATGAGGTCAACATAGCGCTGGCGGTAACGAAGTTCCTTGTCGCTGAAGGCGTCAAAGACAACCTTTTCGCCGTCAACCTCTTTCTCCTTGGCGACGGGGATGGGGCGCAGTGATTTGGTGAGCAGCTCAAGCGATTCGGCGTGGACGGAGATTTCGCCGGTTCTGGTTTTGAAGGTAAAGCCCTTGACGCCGATGATATCGCCTATATCGAGCAGCTTGAAGGTGTCGTAGGTGGCGTCGCCGACCTCATCCTTTTTCATGTAGATCTGGATTCGGCCTGCTGAGTCCTGGAGATGGAAAAAGGAGGCTTTGCCCATCTTTCGGATGGTCATGATGCGTCCGGCCACAGAGACCGGCGTTTTGGCCTCCTCCACGAAATTTGTAATGATCTCGCCGGAGGAGTGGGTGACCTCAAAATGGGTGGGGTAGGGGTTGACTCCGGCTTCCATAAGCTGCTGGCGCTCTTCAAGACGGCGCTGCATCTGGTCGTTCAGCGAAATCGGGGCTGGCTGTTCCTGGTTGTTCTTATTCGGTTCGTTCTCTTTATGCATGATAGTTTGGTAGCCTGTAGAATTCTGTAAATGAAAAAATATGGTCAAATTATACTTTGTTCTCTGATGGGCAGTTTTATTGCAAGATGTTGCTGCCTTTTAGCATGATATGTATGTTTTATACCAGACGTAAGGAATGGTGCTGATTTTCTGGAAAAAAGAGCGATAGGCCCTTTTTGAAAAGACGTCGTACTGGTTTTTTTCGATTGCGGTTAAAATGTTGCCGTAGTTGACGCTGCTGATGGCAACACCAAAACGGCTCCGCTTTTCAAGCATCGGGATCCCTTTTTCGGAAGAGCGGTAGTAGCCTCTTGCCCGTTCTATCTGGAACTTCATCAGATTGATGAAGTTATCGTTCCTCCTCTTTTGCATGAGCTCTTCGCTTGAATAGTTGAACCGGCGCAGATCCTCAAGCGGAAGATAGATTCTGCCCCGGTCAACATCTTCGCCGACATCGCGGAGGATGTTGGTCAACTGCATGGCAATGCCGAGCTCTATGGCATGTTCCAGTGCCTGGCGGTCGCTGTAGCCGAAAATTTCGGAGGTCATCAGCCCTACGACCGCTGCGACCTTGTAGCAGTAAACGTAAAGCTCGTCGAAGGTTTCAAAAGTTTTGAAGTCGATATCCATGGCAACGCCGTCCATCAGGTCAAGCGGGAGCTCTATCTGGATCGAATGGCATTTCAGGGTGTCGTGCCAGGCCATCATGATCGGGTCATTGTCGGTGTCCCCGCTGTAGCACGCCTGAAGCTTTGACTTCCAGCCTTCAAGCATCCTTTGGATCTCTTCGCCGGTAATAAGGCCGTTGATCAGTTTAACTTCCGCCGTGTCGACGATGTCATCAACCGTACGCAGCAATGCGTAGATGGCAAAAATCGGGTTCTGCTGTTTTTTTGGCAGAAACATGCTGGCAAGGTAGAAGGTTTTTGCATGATCTTTTGAAATCTGCCGACAGTAGGTATAGGCATCTTCAAGTGTTATCAGCTTTTCAGCCTGCGGCTTTGCGTTGCTTCCGTTATCGTTGTGATTCATTTGCCATGGGCGCTTATATTAGCCTGTTCTGGTCATCACAGCTTTTTTACCCGTTTGCGGTGTGGGGTGAAAGCAAAAATGTGTACCTTTTTAAAGACAGAGTACGTTTTCCAAGAATGAGCTGTCAAGATAAAACAATGGTTGTAATATAGCAACATGCCAAGTTCCAGCTCTTTATCATTCAAATACTTACGTTACGACTGTTGAATACTGTTGAACCTGAAAATAGAAGGGAAAAGGCTGTTCTTGTAGGCCTCTGTTCCCCCCCTGAAACGCCAAGATCACTTGTTGAGGAGTATCTTGATGAGCTTACTTTTCTTGCCGATACCGCCGGAGCGGATGCGGTGGAATCGTTCATACAGGACAAAAAGCTGCGTGATCCGGCTTACTGTATCGGAAAAGGCAAGGTTGAGGAACTTGTTGTGTTTGTCAAGGAGAAGGAGATTGATCTTGTGATTTTCGATGACGATCTGACGCCTGCCCAGGCAAGAAACCTCGAAAAGAAACTTGAGTGCAAGGTTATTGACCGTACGGGCCTTATCCTGCAGATTTTTGCCATAAGGGCTCAGTCGGCCCAGGCAAAGATGCAGGTGGAACTGGCCCAGCTCGAATACATGCTTCCCCGTCTTTCGGGACAGTGGACGCATTTGTCGAAGCAGAAGGGAGGAATCGGCAACAAGGGACCTGGCGAAACCCAGATCGAGACTGACCGCCGTCTGGTACGCAACCGTATTTCACTGCTGAAAAAGAAGCTTCAGGAGGTGTCGCTGCAGCATGAGACCCAGACTCGGGGACGGCAGACTGTGCCGAGAGTTTCACTGGTTGGCTATACCAATGCAGGCAAGTCGACCCTGATGAACGCTCTTTGCCCGGAGGCTGAGGCTTTTGCCGAAAACAGGCTTTTTGCCACGCTCGATACCAAAACCCGCCGTCTGGAACTGAACATCAACAAGCTGGTGCTGCTTTCGGACACGGTCGGGTTTATCCGCAAACTCCCGCATACGCTGGTCGAAAGTTTCAAATCGACCCTTGACGAGGTGCTCCAGGCCGAATTTCTGCTTCATGTTATTGATATCAGTCATCCCGGTTTTGAGGATCAGATGCACGTCGTCCGTGAGACGCTCAAGGAGATTGGCGTTGAGCACGAAAACATCATTGAGGTTTTCAACAAGATTGATGCTCTTGAGGATCCTTCAGTTTTGCAGGAAATGAGCGAGAAGTATCCGGATGCAGTTTTTATTTCTGCCATCCGGGGACTCAATATTTTACGCCTCAAGGAGATTATTGCCGAGCAGATTGACCGCGATTACACGGAACGCAAAATCAGCGTGCATGTATCCAACTACAAACTGATTACCTATCTCTACGAACATACGGAAGTTATCGACAAGCGCTATGTGGATGAAGAGGTTGAGCTGACCTTCAGGGTACGTAAAAATCAGCTCAAGCATATTGATGCTCTTATCAACTCATCACAAATCATCCACGATGATGCTACAGATTCATAACACCACCAAAAGGGAGATTCCGGAGCAGCAGCTTGAGAAGGCCGTTTTGATGGTTCTCGAAAATGAGGGCTTCAGCGTTGATTCGATTGTTGGCGTTTACTGTGGCAACAAAATGATACAGCGCATCAACAGGGAGTTTCTCGGCCACGATTACCCTACCGATACCATTACGTTCCGGTACAGCAAGGAGAGCGATATTGATGGCGAGTTTTATATTTCGCTTGATGTGGTCAAGGAGAATGCTGCCAGATTCGCGGTGGATTTTCAGCAGGAACTTTTGCGCGTCACCTTCCATTCAGCGCTTCACCTTATCGGCTATGACGATCAGACGCCTGATGATCGCACGTTGATGCAGGAAAAAGAGAGCTTCTATCTCCATCTTATTGGAGACGCAACTTCATAACCGTCATCTACAACATGGAAAGCAACAATGATGTTCAGGAAATGCAACGGCCAAAGCCATCCTTTTGGAAACGGTTTCTTCTGATCACGATCCCTTTCGTTATTGCTTTGCTTGTTGGAGGGATTTTTTTGACGCGTTATGAGGGAGAGCAGAAGCTGCAGCAACTTGCAGAGCTCGGGAAGAGCGGTTCCGTGATTATTCAGCGCCAGGACATTCAGCTCTTTGCCATGCCGCTTGCCTGGTCGGTGCGCAAAGAGCTGATGCGTTCCAATTATGAACAGATCGATGAGTATTTCAACGAAATGATCCGGCGAAAAGGGTTTGGCCTTATCATGCTGGTTGATCCGTCCGGCATGATCAAGATATCGACTGACCGAAAGCTTCAGGGGAGCTCTTTTTTGCTGAGTTATCCCCGCATGAAACTTGGAGCGTCAGCCATTGTTTCCTACGCGATGCCGGAGGGGAAGAGCATGTTTCTTGTTCCGGTTATGGGATTGAACGAAAGGATCGGTACCATTGCCTTTATCTACAGCTACCGGGAGCTTTTGCTTCCCTGATGATCAGCTTGCCCTGGAAGCGGCGTTTCTGAAGGGATTAATGATAAAATATTATTCTATATGACTCTTGTTATCAATGATATTCACTGTGATGCCTTGCTTGGTCAGACACTGGGCAAGGCAGCCAGGCTTAACCATAGCCATGTTGGTTACCTGTGCAGAGGGCATGGTATTTGCCAGACTTGTTATGTAACGGTTCAGGAGGGGAGAGAGTGCCTTTCACCGCTCTCGGAAATTGAACATGCTTTTTTGTCCGAACGCCAGATCCTCGGCGGCGGACGTCTTGCCTGTCAGGCTGTTATTGAGCATGAAGGTTCCATTGCCATTCTTTCGCGTCCTGAAGAGGTTCGGAGGTTGCTGTTCAGCAACCCGCTGGCTCTCTTTACCTACGGTGCGGAGATGGGACGCGATACGGCTTCGAGAATTCTTCCCGGTATAGCCAACCTTGCAGGCCGGATAGTAAGGGGAGCGGTGAGCACAAAGGATGCGCCCGGAGATATTCTGGTGGCTGCTGAGACCACCTTAGAGCTAGCTGTGGCAGCAGGATCGCAGGCGATTCCTTTTATTGGTCTTTTGTCTGATCGTAAGGCTTCTGTAAAAGCGGAACCGGTAGTGCTGAAGGTGAGCCCTCCTCCAGTCACGGCGGTTGCGGCTTCAGCCAAAAAGAGTGACCAGCCTCTCGGCTCTCTTGAAGGCATTGATGACGAAAATGGGTTGAAGCTGATTGCGGCTGGCGTGACAAGCCTTGTGCAGCTTCTTGAAAAAGGAGGTAACAAGGGCGGGCGCAAGGAGCTTGCTGTTGCAACCGGCATCAGTGACGAATTGCTCCTCAGGCTGGTCAATCGGGCTGATCTTGCAAGGGTAAAAGGGGTAGGAACGGACTATATAGAGCTGCTTGAAGCGGTCGGGGTTGATACCCTGTTTGAACTTGCACAGCGGAACCCGGTGAACCTTTCCGCCAAAATGCAGGGAGTCAACAAACTGAAAAAACTGGTCCACCTGCTTCCGTCGGTTGATCAGGCAAAAGAGTGGATCAACCAGGCAAAAAACCTGCCTCGCATGGTAATCCCCTGACAACAGGAGAGCCGGGCCGTGACAAAGTTTCACCCGACCCGGCATTTTTTTAGGGAGGGCAGATGCCGCCTTCGGTGTCAAGTTGCGGATAGGGGCAACCTTTTTCCTGAAGCTCCCGGCTCAGACGGGGATAGGTGTACTCAAAGAGCATTCGTTCAAAACTCTTTGGATCAAGAAGAGGGTTGTTGTACATCCCTTTTTCTGTTCTCTGGCGTTGTGCCTCAAAAAGAATGACCGCTGTGGCTACAGAGACATTCAGTGATTCCACCATCCCAAGCATCGGCACCGTAATGGCATGGTCAGCTCCTTTGATGGCCTCTTCTGAAATGCCGTCCCATTCGGCGCCGACTACCAGTGCCGTTGGGATAGTATAATCGATTTCTCTGAAATCCATGGCACCCTCCTTGCCGGTTGCGACCAGGATCTGCATGCCGGACTCCGATACTTTTCTGTATGCTGTTGGAAGATCTGTATAGAGGTTCATTGTAAGCCATTTGCTTGCACCTGCAGCAGCATTCTGTTCTGTATGGATGTACTTGCGGTATGAAACTGCATGAATTTCATTGATGCCGACACCATCACAGCTTCGGATAATGGCCGACAGGTTGTGAGCCTTGTTGACGTTATCCATGATAACCGTCAGGTCAGGCTGGCGATGAAGCAGCATGTAACGGATTTTGCGGAATCGTTCGGGAGAGATCAAGATGGTTGCCAAAAAGATTGATGAGCTATTGTTAGACGGATGTTGTGCACAAGAAA
The DNA here is from genome assembly GCA_903942355.1 of uncultured Chlorobiaceae bacterium. Taxonomy (GTDB): domain Bacteria; phylum Bacteroidota; class Chlorobiia; order Chlorobiales; family Chlorobiaceae; genus Chlorobium. Next base: position 7,967 of record CAJAOR010000122.1, read on the forward strand.
GCTAATTTTTGCTCTTTTTTCAATTGCCTTTGAAAAAGGGGGGATTTTCATGCCATGCAACGGGGTGCAATCTTGCGAGGGTTACATTTTTTAACTATATCTTCAATAAGTCTGTGCTATAAAATACTAAAGACTTTGGACAGAGAGTTGAACAGTTGTACTACTATGAGTCTTAAGTATAAAAAACATCCCTATCTTGAGCGCCTGCTTAAAAAAGCAAGGTCGATTAATCTTGATTCTTCGTCAAAAGTTCTGATTCTCAGCGATCTGCATATGGGCAATGGCGGCAGGCGCGACGAGTTCAGGCGGAATGCTGAACTGGTCAGAACCATGCTTGGAGGCTATTATCTGCCTGAAAAATACAGTCTTGTTTTAAATGGAGATATTGAAGAGCTGTTCAAGTTTTCTCTTGAGAGCATCGTCTCGAAGTGGGGTGACTTGTATGAGCTTTTTTTGAAGTTTGAGCAGAACGGCTTTTTCTGGAAAACCTATGGCAACCATGATGCTGAGCTGCTTGATGAGAAAGAGTACCGGCTTGCTTCATCGATGGTTGAATCGCTTAAGTTTTATTACGGAAAAGAGACCCTCCTGCTCTTTCACGGCCACCAGGCATCGGTGCTGTTGTGGGAAACCTACCCGATGGTCAGCCGTGCCATTGTTTTATTTATCCGCTATATCGCAAAGCCTTTAGGGATAAGAAATTTTTCTAAAGCCTACAACAGTACCCGAAGATTCGCTATCGAAAAATCGATTTATGAGTTCTCCAACAATGCAAAAATTGTTTCAATAATAGGCCATACCCATCGGCCATTGTTTGAATCACTCTCGAAGGTTGATTTTCTGAACTACCGGATCGAAGAGCTCTGTAGGGCCTATCCGGCAGCGGACGATGAGAAACGCGCCATTATTGAACGTAAAATTGCGGCGTTGAAAATTGAGCTTGATGCCTGTTACGAGCAAGGCAATAAAATCGGCCTTCGGAGTGGTCTATACAACAATATTACCATTCCAAGTATTTTCAACTCCGGTTGTGCCATTGGAAAGCGCAGTATCACGGCTCTTGAAATTGAGGGAAACAAAATCAGGCTTGTTTACTGGTACAACGGCAAGCAAAGCAGGAAGTATACCAGCGACAGGGATAACCGGCCAATGGAGCTCGGATCGACAGGCTTTTCAAGGATTGTGCTGAACGAAGACTCTCTTGATTATGTCTTTTCCCGCCTTCATCTTTTGGCCTAAAGCGTTACGATCGGCTTGTTCATCGCCATATAATAAATCCATGTGCAAGATATTGTTATCAGGAAGGATCGGATTCATGTTTTGCCTCTGCTTTCTTGCCTTTGCAGCTTGCCAGAAGAGTGAGCCGTCGGACGGGTATGGCAATTTTGAGGCAACAGAGATTATTGTTTCATCTGAGGCAAGCGGGAAGCTGGAAATGCTGAACGCTGAAGAGGGGAGCCATATGGCGGTTGGGAGTGTGGCTGCAGTTATTGATACCACGCAATTGCACTTCACCCGCTCCCAGCTTCAGGCGGAACGACAGTCGCTTGCGGCCAAGCGCCCCTCCCTTTTCGCCCGGATCGGTGTACTGCAGGAAGAGCGTCGGAACCTGAAACGCGATGATGAGCGTTACCGCAGGCTGGTAAACGAAGGGGCTGTCCCCTCAAAACAGCTTGAGACTATCCAGAACGGAATCGCTGTTCTCGACCGGCAGATCCGCTCTCTTGAAACGGAGAACCCGGGTATTGGCGGAGAGATAAGGGCAAAGGAGGCTCGTATTCGGCAGCTCGACGATCAGATCAAAAAAAGCGTCGTCCGAAATCCGGTTGACGGCATCGTGCTGACCAGGTACGGCGAGAAGGGTGAGTTGACCGCTTACGGCAAGCCGCTCTACAAAATAGCTGATCTCCAGACCATGTTTTTGAGAGTTTACCTGAGCGGGGCGCAAGTGCCGAAGGTGAGGATTGGTGAAGAGGTTGAGGTGCTTATTGATGGTGACAAGGCTGCCGACAGGAGCCGGAAGGGTAAAGTAACCTGGATCTCCGCAAAGGCCGAGTTTACGCCGAAAATCATCCAGACAAGGGAAGATCGGGTCAACATGGTTTATGCCGTGAAGGTGCAGGTCAATAATTTGGATGGTCGCCTTAAAATTGGGATGCCCGGAGAGATGAGGCTCCTTGGAAAGCGTGGCTCATGAAAGAGGTGGTTCGGGTTGCCGGTGTCGGCAAGCGGTTCGGCGCTGTGCAAGCGCTTCGCGAAATGACGCTTTCCGTTTGTGAAGGAGAGCTGTTCGGTTTTATTGGCGCTGACGGGGCAGGCAAGACAACGCTCTTTCGGATTCTGGTGACCCTGCTTTTGCCCAGTGAGGGGAACGCTGAGGTGCTCGGACTTGACGTGGTGCAATCATACCGGGAACTTCGCCAACGTATAGGCTACATGCCGGGCAAATTTTCACTCTATCCTGATCTGAGCGTCGAAGAGAATCTTCGTTTTTTTGCCTCGGTTTTTGGAACGACGGTTGAAAAAAACTATGAGCTGATTCGCGAGATCTACAGTCAGCTTGAGCCCTTTAAAACCAGGAGGGCAGGCAAGCTGTCGGGCGGGATGAAGCAGAAGCTCGCGCTCTCCTGCGCTCTGGTGCACCGGCCAGAAGTGCTTTTTCTTGATGAACCCACCACCGGCGTCGATGCCGTTTCACGCAAGGAGTTCTGGCAAATGCTCGCCCGTCTCCGGGAGCAGGGGATGACGATTCTTGTCTCAACACCCTACATGGACGAGGCTGTGCTCTGCGACCGTATTGCCTTTATGCAGGAGGGAAAGATGCTTGCGCTCGATACGCCAGTGGGCATCAGTACTCTCTTTCGAAAACCTCTTTTTGCCATCCGTGCCCGCGAAACATGGCGTCTGCTCTGCACTTTGCGTGCATCTCCCCATGCTGCTTCTGTCTACGCTTTCGGCAGCTCACTGCACTATACCGACAATCGTTCCTCAGTGAGGGCTGATGAACTGCTTCTCTCTCTCCAGGCTGAAGGGTTTATTGATGTGGAGGTATCGCAAATTCATCCTGGCATTGAAGATACCTTTATCGCACTCATGGAGGAGAAACAGGGCGTTGCCCATGAGTGAGCTGGTTATCCATACCGACAAGCTGAGCAAGCGGTTTGGCGATTTTGTGGCGGTTGATGCGCTTTCACTTGATATTTCAGGCGGAGAGATTTTCGGGTTTATTGGAGCAAACGGTGCAGGCAAGACTACGGCCATCAAGATGTTGACCGGTCTTCTTGCTCCTACTTCAGGCAAAGCTACCGTTGCTGGATTCGACCTCTACACTGGCTCGGAAGGGATAAAGCGGAACATCGGTTACATGAGCCAGCGCTTTTCCCTCTACGACGACCTGACGGTGCGTGAGAACATTCGCTTCTTTGCTGGAATTTACGGGCTCAGCAGTCAAGCCATAAAGGAGAAGAGCAAGCTGCTTCTTGAAACGCTTAAACTGGCGGAGGTTGCTGATACACGGCTTGCATCGCTTCCCCTTGGCTGGAAACAGAAGCTTGCCTTTTCTGTGGCCATCCTGCATGAGCCGAAGATTGTCTTTCTTGACGAGCCGACAGGCGGTGTCGATCCGGTTACAAGACGACGCTTCTGGGACATGATTTATGAGGCTTCCGGGCGCGGATTGACCATCTTTGTCACCACACACTACATGGATGAGGCCGAGTATTGCGACCGTCTCTGCATCATGGTGGACGGCAGGGTAGCGGCGCTTGACCGGCCAGAGGCAATGAAGCAGCGCTACGGGGCTGAGAGCATGAACGAGGTCTTTATCCAGCTTGCCCGACCCAACAAAACGGAGTGAATAGGAATGCACAGTTTCAGAGGGTTTGTGCTCAAGGAGTTTTATCACATTTTTCGTGACCGCAGAACGGCGGCCATTCTTTTCGGGATGCCGCTTATCCAGCTGCTGCTCTTTGGCTTTGCCATCCGTAATGAAATTCAGGAGGTTAATCTTGGGATTTTTGACCAGTCGCATGATTCGGTCACTCGTGAAATTACTGACAAGCTTGCCTCGTCGGGGTACTTTGTCATGACGAAAGAGCTGCATTCAACAGAGGAGACTGAGGAGGCTTTTTCGGAAGGGAGTATCGCCGAGGCGATTGTTTTTGAGCCGGGTTTTGCTTCACGAATGATTCGGGAGGGGAAGGCAACCGTGTCGGTGATTACCGACGGGTCAAACCCAAATGTTTCGAAAATCATAACCGGCTACACCGCATCGGTGCTTCAGGATTACCGGAACGATACATTCAGGACCGCACAGGTGGGTGTTGAAGCGGTGCCGCTCATGATGTTCAACCCTGAGCTGAAAAGCGTTTACCTTTTTGTTCCGGGGCTGATGGCGCTTATTCTCATGCTGGTTTCGGCGCTGATGACCTCCATCAGCATTACCCGGGAGAAGGAGAGCGGTACTATGGAGGTGCTGCTGGTATCCTCGCTCAGGCCGGTCGAGATCATAGTAGGCAAAGTGGTCCCCTATTTTCTGCTATCCTTCGTCAATGTAGTGACGGTGGTGGCGCTCGCCTCCTTTGTTTTCGGCGTGCCCTGTCGGGGGAGTGTTGTGCTGCTCATGCTGGAATCGCTGCTTTTTATTGTGACAGCGCTCTCGCTTGGCATCTTTATCTCCACCATTACTGACTCACAGCAGGTTGCCATGATGATCTCCCTGGCCGGGCTTCTCTTGCCGACCATCCTGCTTTCGGGTTTTATTTTTCCCGTGGAGAGCATGCCGCTGCCTCTGCGGCTGATCAGCAACCTTATTCCGGCAAAATGGTATTTGATCATTGTCAGGGGAATCATGCTCAAAGGGACAAGCTTCGGCTATATCTGGAAGGAGACACTCATCCTTGCTGTGATGTCGGCGGTACTGATGGGCGCAAGTATTAAAAAGTTCAAGACAAGGCTTCAATAATGGGGCGTCTCAAGTAATCGAGGATCACTGATAACCGAGGAGACAAGCCGATGCGGACAATATGGTTTCTGGTCCAGAAAGAGTTTCTGCAGATATTCCGCAACCGGGGGATGCTGCCGATTATCATTGTCATGCCCTTTATCCAGTTGGTGATTCTCTCCAATGCGGCAACCTTTGATGTCAAACAGGTGCCGATGCACCTGCAGGACAAGGATCACTCGACCCTTTCGGAGAGGCTGGTGGAGCGATTCACTGCTGCCGGATATTTCCGTACGACCGGTTTCTCATTTTCCGATCGGGAGAGCATCGGAGAGCTGCTCGGGCGCAAAGCTGACCTTGTACTCGTTATTCCGCATGATTTTGAGAGAGAGCTTACCACAACCGGCCACGCGAAGGTGCAACTGATGATCAACGCTGAAGACGGCTTTTCGGCAGGTGTTGTCCAGGCGTATGCCAGTGATATTATCGGCAGCTTCAACCGCGAAGAGATGCCGAAATCAGGGGGTGCGGGAACCCTTCAGGTTACGCCGGAGCTTGGCATGATCTCTTCAGGGTGGTATAATCCCGAACTTGAATACACCCATTACATGGTGCCGGGTATCCTCGTCATTCTCGTTACCCTGATCGGCCTTTTTCTATCGGGGATGAACGTGGTGCGTGAGCGGGAGATCGGCACTATCGACCAGATCAACGTCACCCCCATCAAGCGCTACCAGTTCATCACCGGCAAGCTGCTTCCGTTCTGGATTATCGGCCTCGCCGAAATGAGCATTGGCCTCTTGATTGCCCGCCTTCTCTTTCATGTCCCCATGCTCGGCAGCTACTGGCTCGTCTATCTCGTTTCAGCCATCTACATGCTCGTCGTGCTTGGCATGGGGCTCCTCATCTCTACCGTTACCGAAACCCAGCAGCAGGCCATGTTCGTCGCCTGGTTCTTCATGGTCATCTTTACCTTGATGAGCGGCCTTTTTACCGCCATTGAAAGCATGCCCCACTGGGCCCAGACCATGACCCTGTTCAACCCCGTCCGCCACTTTGTCGACATCATGCGCCGCGTCATGCTCAAGGGGTCAGGATTGATGGAGATTCGGGTGCAGTTGCTCTGGCTGGTCGGCTATGCCGCTGTGATGATTACGCTGGCGGTGAACCGGTACCGGAAGGTGGCGGTGTGAGCTGAACAAGGCAATGGCAGTTATGGAGATTTTTGGTGTGGGTTAAGTTTGATAAACTCTTTATCTTTTTATGACAGTAGAATATCCGAATAATCAGCGCCAGAAAAGCAACAAAAAATGAGAGGTCACAGTATGAAAGTAATGCCTGATGATCCTGACATGCTGGAGGAATATGATTTCAGCAAGGGCGTAAAGGGTAAATATGCAACGAGATATTCCGAGGGAACAAATGTCGTTGTTATTGATCCTGATGTAGCCAAATATTTTCCTGATCACGACTCTGTCAACGAGGCATTGCGGTCACTTCTTCCGATAGTGAAAAGGCATGAAAAAAAGAGCGCTTGATTATCCTGACTGGACTTTCCTGTGCAACCCCGAAATGTCATCATAACCCTTCAGACAACGCCGGAGATCGGCACCATCGACCAGATCAACTTCACACCCATCAAGCAATACCAGAGTTCATCACCGGCAAGCTGCTTCCGTTCTGGATTATCAGGCCTGCTTTTTTGATTTCCAGGGTTTAAGGATGGAAACAAATAGGGTGATGATCAGCACCAGAACCTGAACGGTGCCGAACATCAGATTCATCTGCTGATTGTACAGGTACGCCGAATCAGTTAAGGATGCCATGCCGATTTTGCCGGAGATGTCCATCATTGCGGTTTCCCAGGGGCCGAGGAAAAATGTTCCGAACACAATTGCGATTAGGGTCACAATCCATTTGAAGGTGAGCCAGTTGTGCTTGAAGAATCCCCAATGAGAGAATATGGAGTAGAGCAAACCGGTCAGAAGGCTCCCTATGGCACCGGGAATGACGACAATATCCATATCAACATGATGAATACTCTTGTTTATTCCGTACAAGACGCCGCCGTCAGTAACACCCTCTTTCAGGAAGTAAAGCGCCAGCAGGGAAGCAGCGCCTCCGATCCAGGAAGAAACGGCAATGAGGTGAAACCCTTTGAGCCATTTCAATCCTTTTGGTGAAAACTTTTTCATGCGTCTTTCATTGTTATTGAAGCCTCAGTTTCTGCCGATGCATCCGATGGCGGTTGTTTGTCTTTTGGTGCCTTTTCAAGAGGTCCAGAAACTACAAAGGGTGACGATGTAGAGAATTCCGAGATAAAACGGCCAATATAGATAGCGGAAAATCAGTCCGTGGCGATATTGGAAAAGAATGAAGTTCTTTTGCTCGGTCACCCCTATAGCTACCGTAATGTTTGCCAAAATAGCAAAATAGATGATGAAGTAGATTTTTTCAACATAGAGGATCTCATTAGGTATAACCGCTCCTCTTATGTGCTGGCTTGCGATAACCAGGAAGATTATAAAGGTTGCGCCAATGATCGAGGTACGCATGGCATCGAAGTTAAACATTTTTCTCATTTTGGCATCAGTGGTGATCATGCGAATGCCCGAGAAGAGGATGTAGAAGATGACAAAGATAGGAATCAAAACTGATATGAAACTGCTGATCCAATCTCTGGTAAACGATATGTTCAGCAAGATGTCCCTATAGTAGTGATAACCGTTTGCCGTTCGCAGGCCATAATCGATACCGTAGGTGTGTTGATATAATTTGTAATAGGTGTTATTGAGCTGCCACCCAGGGATATGGAAATTATCAGCAACCAATTTGCATGCTGACGGAGAAATTATCTTGTAGGACTCGATATCGGGCAGAAAGATAATCGATGTAAAGTCCTCTGCCGGGCGTATTCTGAGCCGGATGTTGATGCGGTCGAACGGGTAGATGCTGGTTATGAAGTCTTGCCGGATTTTGGTTTTGAATGACCAGCCAACCACAGAGTACCCGTTTTCCTTTACCCGGTATTCTTCTTTAAAAGTTGTTTCAATTTCATCAGGAAACTTGATTCCAATCGTTTTTTTGATGGCAATACCGTCAGGAATTCTCTCCCAGATAATTCCATACAGGTCAACGTTTTCAAGCGATTCATCAATTCGTCCTGAACGTACAAGCGCGCCCAACTGGATGAATTCCGGAGGAGGTTTCAGGCCGTTCAGTGCATTTGCAATCTGTTCCTTTTTGTACTGTTCTATCTGTGGTAAGGTCGTGATGCATTGGTCGGCATATGGAGACTTATTGCCAAAATTGATTTGCAAAAACCATGTGGTGACAAGCGCGATTAAAAATACTGCCGAGCTGAACCATGCGATGCCGGCAATCTTGGCAAGATCTGACCTTGATGATGTATAAAGAAAGAAATAAAATCCGGAGAGTACCAGAAAAATGGATGTCGCAGTAAGTATCTTATAATACTGTGTTTTTATAAGGCTATCCGGAATGGATAGTTCCTGCGTTATAAGGGTGATTCCCGTGACCCAACCAATAACGGGCACCGGTTCAAGGCGTATCATGGATAACTGCTGTGATATGATGTTGTTGGTAAGGATTGTTACAGGGGTTTTATCGGCAAATGTGTGCTGAATCAGCTTCTGGTTGGCAACGGAATATGCCTTTTTGGCATTATCGAGGAAATTGTGTTTACTGACAACCAGTTCCTTGTTGGGATGGGATATCGTTGTGCCGTCTTCTTCTTCAATGAACCGGTAACCATAGCTTCCGAGATCGCGATTGTTCAAAATCTGGTTTAGCTGACTTATGTTCATCTGTGCAGCTATCAGGCCGATTTGGATGTCATGGCCCGATAAGTCTTTCTTGTGCAGCGTACGCTGGTAGCAAACAGTCATGCCATGCTCTTCGTTGCTCCATTGAGCTTTTTGCCACCCAGAAGTCGGTTGTTGTTGTGAGATATTGGTTTGGAAAGCATATTTCGATTCAGAATCGAATACAGTTATATTGCCGGCCTTAAATATCTGTTCAAGTTCAGGTTTGTTTAATATTTGATTCCGGATTTTTGATCCGTTTTCGTTTAAATAAATATTTATAGAGCCCTTCCAGGGATTGTCGATTTGATGACGGGAGATCAATTCGAGAAGCTTATTTTTATTTAAGGTGTCAGCGGAAAACAAAGTTTCTATTTGACCTGTGCAGCCTTCAACCATCTTGGTATATTTGCTGATGCGCTTTGCGTCGGCCATTGTTCCGTTAATGGCTTTCGCTTCAATTGCTTTATAGTTATTATCAAGGCTGATAACGAGTTCACCTATTAAAAGAAGAAGGGTAATTAACGCAGCAACTATCGTCAAGATCAGGGAGTACTTGATGATTCTGTGTGATCGGATCTTCACTTTCGATATTTCCGGCATACTTCCCATAGGTCATTAATTTTTTTAGCCAATTCATGACTACTGCAGGAATGATCTGGCAAAAAAACCGTAATTACAAAGATGAGCAGTGAGGATGTGCGTTAAGAGAACATTTTGTCCTTTGGTAACTATCCTATTATGATGTGCTCTCCTGCTGTAGGCGAAAATTTCATTTCCGCATATTTCGGCAATTAACGACCAGCTGCTTGACGTCGTTTAATCTACAAGCTTTCGGTCATAAATTGAAGCCATTTATTCATAAAACGGCCTCTTATTTTAGGAAGGTTTGAACTTTGGTTATGTCGTTGTTATTTTTCGCCGTCATCCCCCTTTGCCATCCTCAAAAGCACAGTGAAGACCGAGCCGTGGTTGACGCGTGAGCGAACTTCGACGCTGCCTTTATGGGCGAGAACAATGTGCTTGACTATGGCAAGCCCGAGGCCTGTTCCTCCGCGCTGGCGTGAGCGGGCCTTGTCGACCCGGTAGAAGCGCTCAAAGATGCGTCCAAGATCGGATTTCGAGATGCCGATCCCGTTGTCTTCAATTTCCAGACGGATATCATTGTCGCTTCTGAAAGCCGAAATTCTGATCTTTCCGTTGTGGTCGTCAACATATTTGATGGCGTTGTCGAGGAGATTGCGGATGGCAATATCAAGATATCGGGCATCGGCATAAACTGGCGGCAGATCTTTGCCAATATTTATATCAAGTCGGATCTTTTTTTTGTCGAGTGAAGGCTTCAGAAGCTCAACCGATTGTTGGACAACACGCTTGATGTCAACAGCCGCGAATTGGTATTCAATGTAACCGGACTCAATTTTTGAGAGGTCGAGCACATCGTTGACGAGCGCGGTAAGCTGTTCAGTTGCCTGGCGGATGATCTGCAAAAAGGGTGCTGCATGCTCGGGCTCATGCATGGCGCCTTCGAGCAGTGTTTCGGTATAGCCCGTGATGATGCTGAGAGGCGTACGCAATTCGTGTGACACGCTGGAGACAAAATCGCGCCGTATTTGTTCGAGGTTACGAAGTTTGGTGATGTCGTTGAGTACAAAAACAGTTCCTTCAAAGCAGCCCTCTTTTGTGAGCGGCATGGAGCTGATCTGCATAATGCGTTCTCCTTTCGTGGTCATGAGCGGCAGCTCCTCCTTGCGCAACGTTACGCGGGTGCTGTGAACCCTCGCGAAAAGCTCCTGAAGTTTGCTGTCAGAAAGGTGGCGAATCGGGCGCGATTTGAACATGGTGCCATCAATGCGGAACATTCTCGAAGCTGCGGGATTGACCAGGATGATATCGCCGGCCGCATCGGTGACGATGATAGCCTCACGAATACCTGAAAAAACAGCGCGGAGCCACTCTTCACTGCGTTGCAGTTTTATGATTTCATCGGTCATGAAATTCAGAGTGCGGGCAAGCACTCCTGTTTCATCTTTGCTGCGAACAGGTATGGTGCCTGAGAAGTCGCCATGAATTCTTTTTTGAGCGCTTTTGGCAAGAGTACGAAACGGTCTGGCCAGAAAAAATGCTGCCAGAAAACCTGCGGTCAGGGAGAGGAAGAGCGCCAGAAATATCCCCTGGATAATCTCTCTTTGAATTCTGGTATCAAATATTCCGATATCGTAGAGTGGCTTGCCGAATCGAAGGATGGCGTAGGGTTTCGGAAAACCGACAGGGATAGCCATATAGAGCATGTGCTCTTTTACGGTTTGACTGTACCGGGTTCTTTCGCCGTATCCTTTTGTCATTGCATCCTGTACTTCCGGCCTTCCCCAGTGATTTTCCATCGCGTAAAGTTTGCCGGGGGGGATAGAGGTGTCGGCGATGACATCTCCATAAAGATCTATCAGGGTGACTCGGATGTCAAGAGCGTGTCCGATCCGCTCTAACCATGCGTTGCCCTGCTCGGTTTTCAGCCATTCACGGGGTTTCTCTTCAAACATCTGTTTGTTGAACAGAAGATCGTGGTGAAGTTCCGTTTTTGTTGCTGTGACCAGTATCTCCGTCAACCGATGTTCAATCGAGAAATAGCTGATGACTACTGAAAAAAAAATAATTATCCCGATAACAAGACCAAGTTTGAAGGAGAGTTTACCCTGCATGGTCATCTCCCCTTTTTTCTTCAAATTTGTAACCGAGCCCCCGAACGGTTGTGATCATGCGGCCGGTTTCTCCGAGTTTTTCGCGGATTCTCGTGATGTGTGTATCGATGGTTCTTGTGTTGATGCTTTTATCGATATCCCAGACATCGCTGAGTAACCTCTCCCGCGACTGTGCCTCTCCTTTTCTTTTCAGGAGGGCGACGAGAAGCTTGAACTCCATAAGGGTCACCACAAGTTCTTTGCCTTCAAGCGTCACAATGTGCCGTGTCAGATCGACTTCAAGAGCGCCAGCCTTGAGCAGTTCCTCCATTTTGCCGCTCTGCCGGTGATCCCGCTTGAGGATTGCCCGTATGCGAAGGGTCAGCTCACGGGGGCTGAAAGGTTTGACCACATAGTCATCAATGCCGAGTTCAAATCCCAAAATCCGGTCGATTTCTTCCCCTTTGGCTGTCACCATAATGATTGGGATATCCTTGTAACGCTGATGCTGCCTTATTTTCCGGCAGAGCTCAAAGCCGTCCATCCCCGGCAGCATCACATCAAGCAAGATCAGGTCAAAGCTTTTTTGCGAGAGCTGCTCAAAAGCATCTTCGGCGGTGCCGGAGAGATGACTTTTATAGCCCGCTTTATTGAGATTGTATTCCAGCAGTTGAGCAAGGTTCAGGTCATCCTCGACAACAAGCAGCAATGGATTTTGCATGGTATTCAATTTTAAATTGTGTGCTCTCTCATCTGGCCATGGATGAGCTTCAGAAGCAGATCAGCCCCTGTTGGCTCTTCATTCAATAAAGGGACTACGGCGTAGCGTGTGGCATAAAGGTGGGCCACGGCGTCAATCTCTTTCAGTTCGTTTTGCGCTCGCCGCTTGAGAAGAGGGGAGTGTGGTCCAGCAGCGGCTATGCTGTTATTGATGATCCAGCCCCATGGTTCAATACCGGCCCTTCGCAACTCCGCTTGAAGATTGGCGGTTTCGAGCACAGGGGTGGTTTCGGCCAGCGTTACGAGCACAATGCTGGTACGCTCCGGGTCTTGCATTCGCGTCATCGGCGTGAGATGGTGCTGCTCTGTTTTTCCGCTTTGACGGGTGAATTCACGGTGATATGCACCGGTTGCGTCGAGCAGCAGCAGGGTATGACCGGTAGGGGCCGTGTCCATGACAACAAATTTTTGATCGGCCTCACTGATAATGCGTGAAAAAGCCTGAAAGATGGCAATTTCTTCGGTGCAGGGTGAGCGCAAGTCCTCTTCGAGCAGGGCAGTTCCTTCCGCGTCGAGCGTTATTGCCTTGGTACTCATTACCTGTTGCCGGTAGCGTTCGGTTTCGGCGCGGGGATCAATCCGGCTGACGGTGAGCGTTTCTATGGAGCCGTTCAAAGTCTCTGTGAGGTGGGCCGCTGGATCGGAAGTGGTAAGGTGCACTGGCAGGCCACGACGGGCAAGCTCCAGAGCTACTGCAGCCGCGAGGGTCGTTTTGCCAACGCCTCCTTTACCCATGAACATGACAAGCCCCTTGCCTTTGAGTGCTATTTCGTCAACCAGTGCAAGGAGGCCAGGAGCATTGAGTGTGATGGGTTGTTCATCACGGTAAAAAGAGTGCTGATCTCCGTCCGAGAGTAACTGGCGCAGGGCTTCAAGGCCAACCAGATTGAAGGGCTTGAGAGCGACATGGTCGGTCGGCAATTCCCTGAGGCTCTCAGGCATGGTCGATAACGCTGCTTGCTCACGCGAAAAGAGTGCAGCCGCAAGTGCATCCTCTACCCCTTCTTTTTGGGGGAGTACGGCGTTGATGATGAGATAGTGCTGTGAGATGCCAATTGCGGCGAGCTCTTCACAGGTTCTGGCTACTTCGCGCAAGGGGGATTGCTGGGCCCGGGAGACCAGAATGAGGCGTGTACGCAAGGGGTCGTCCAAGGCTTCGAGAGCCTCCTTGTACTGCGAACGCTGTTTTTCAAGACCGGCCAGCGGGCCGAGGCATGAGACGTCACCTTTGCCCGCTTCAAGAAAACCGGTCCATGCGCCGGGCAGTTGCAGCAGCCGGATGGTGTGGCCGGTTGGTGCGGTGTCGAAGATGATGTGGTCGAAGTCGGCGGTCAGGGCTGAGTCGGTCAAGAGGACGGTGAACTCGTCGAAGGCGGCAATCTCAGTCGTGCAAGCGCCGGAAAGCTGTTCCTCAATGCTCTTGACGATGCTCTCTGGCAGCATGCCGCGTACCGGTTTGACGATACGATCGCGATAGTTCTGTGCCGCTGCCTGCGGGTCAATTTCGAGCGCAAAGAGGCCCTTAACGGCCTCGACAGGTGTGATCTTGTTGCCGATAGTGATACCGAATACCTGGCCGACATTGGAGGCAGGGTCAGTGCTGACCAGCAAGATACGTCGCCCGGCTTCAGCAAGTTGCATGGCCGTTGCACAGGCAATTGAGGTTTTACCAACGCCTCCCTTTCCTGTGAAGAAAAGGAAGCGCGGAGGCTCTTTGAGAAATTTCATTGGAGTTGTGTCGTGAATTATCCGCAGCAATTGTTGTCGGAGCAGCAATTTTTGGCTTGTTTCGACTCTGCCGATGGCAGCGTGATGGATGCCCAGTCGGCAAGTTTTTCACGGCTTGGGTATTGGCCACTTAAGACAATTTCGCCATCAACAAGAATCAGCGGCAGTGCCTCCTCGCCCAAGCTTTCGAGGAACAATTTTACGGTTTGGTTTTCTGCGAAGGCCATCGGTTGCCGGGCCAGATTGAAGCGCTCTATTTGAGCCCCATTCTGTAAAGCCCAGTCAACGTCGGCCGAAAAGCTGACCAGGGCAGGGTCGACATTGATCCCGCAGACGCCACTGCTGCAGCACAATGCGGGATCAAAAACCTGAATTATAGCCATTATGGATATTGTTAAATTTATTGAGCTTAAAAAAATTATTAAATATAATGCAGTTCAGGTGTTTCTAAATGTACAGCTAAAATGGAAACGTTTTTCGTATAGAACATCCTGCCGGGTTCAGTATTTTGAGTTATTTGCTGTTTCTTAACAATTACGTAACAATCTTGCAATATTGTTGAACCCGGGCAGAGCTGATGAGGGTTAGACTATTTTATAGAGGGTTTCAGTCCGGCGATCTGCATGATTTTTTTGGCGATATCAGTATTGTCGAAAAAGCCCTTGAATGCTTCAGCTCCACGCCCTATGGCAAAAACCTGAACCGGCACGGCAGTATGGACGTTGCTGTTCCAGCCGATTCCGGCTCTGTTGTTCAATATGCCGGTTACGGCTGGAGTAAATGTATCAGGAATCTTTGTTCCGGCAGATTCGGTTTTCATGGTTTTCAAGTAGGCCTCCCGCAGTGTATTGCAATCTTTTTTGGAAAGTGCAAGTGCTGAATCGGCATGAGCGAGGCTAAGTCCGTAAAAGGCCCTGACACTGTCGAGCGCCATGGGAAAGGTAACCAGGTCTCGTTTTTTCCATACGGAGAGCTTTTCGGCAAACCGTTGCTGCGAAATTTTCTGATGATGCAGAAGGTCAAAATGAGTTTCGTAGCCGTTTGTTGCGTTTCCAAGTGAAAGTCCGCCGCATTCGTGATCGGCGGTAACAACAATAAGGGTCTCCTTGGGGTGGTGGCGGTAAAAGACAAGTGCCTCCCCAATGGCTTTATCGAACGCTTCTATATCGTGCGCTACAGCAGCGGCATCGTTTGCATGGCAGGCCCAGTCGATTTTTCCCCCTTCAACCATCATGAAAAAGCCTTTAGGGTTATTGAGCAGTCGAATGCCCTCGCGGGTAAATTCTGCAAGCTTATCCATCCCGTTACGGCGATCCATGGCAAAACTCAGCGCTCCTTTGCTGTCATAATCGCTGTATGCCCAGCAGTGCGCTCCCGGTTTTATGGACGCAAGTTCTGTTGTGTTATGGGCGATCACATAATGGGATGATTGCATGAGAGCTGTAATATCTCCCCGAAAAGCTTTGCTTTTTGTCTGGTTTTCAGGAAAGTTTCCGGCTGAGTACCCGCCGCCAAAATAGTCAACACCGCTTGAAGCCATCTGAAGAGCAATGTCGTAGAGGTTGTTGCGTGATGCATTGTGTGCATAGAAACTGGCGGGTGTTGCGTCGTCAATTCCAACGCTGGAGACAATACCGGTTTTCATACCTTTTGCCTTTGCCATTTCAGGAATGGTTTTCAGTGTGTCGAGGTGGTTTCCTGCCATGGAAATAGTGCCGATGGTGGTTTTTTTGCCAGTTGCAAGTGCGGTGCTTGCGGCTCCGGAATCGGTGATAAGGTGGTCTGCCGAATGGGTCGTTGCCATACCGAGCACAGGAAAAGCAGTCATGGCAAGGGAGTGCTTATCCTGAAGCAGCACCTCGGAGAGTTTTACCTGTGCAGGCCCCATGCCATCTCCGATGAAGAGAAATACATAGCGAGCTTCTCTGGCAGCCTCCCTCGGAGCGGCTTGAATGGGCTTGTATGATGTTAAAACGGCGGCGGATACCATAATGATCAGCAGCAGCGCAAATTTCAGCGCTGAGTTTACGGTGCACTGTTGCCTATGATATTCCTTCATGATGTTCTTCTTATAATTGATTGTTACGAGTTCCATGGCCTGTATATACTCATTATCGGTGTTTTAATCCGGAGGGCGAATGTTACCGCAGTGTGAAAATTGCAAGAGCATTCCTGGATGGGAGACCTATTGCACGCTAAGCTCTTCCCAGAGGTTTCGATAGGCTTTTGATGCAGGGGAGTTGGGCAGAACCGCATTGAGCGGCGCTCGGTAAATGCCCATTTTTTCGACCTCGGAATTGTAGGGAATGGTTTGTGCGAGGAACCCTGGAGCATTACGGAATTCATCGATGATGTCGCAATGCAGCTTTTTCTTTTTTTCCACCATTGAGAAAAAGGGGCGGATTTTTGAGCTGTCGAGCTTGTTGGCCTTAAAAAAATCCTTTAGCTGGAGGTAGGTGCGAATTGAGAGCGTGGTTGGAATCAAGGGCACAAGAATGATATCGGAGGCAGCAAATACACTTTCCGAAAGGAGTGTCAGGTTTGGTGCACAGTCAAAAAAAACAAACCGGTACTCCTCACCCAGCTCTTCAATGTTTTTTTTGAGTTTTTTTTGAGGCTTTTTCTCTTCAGAGAGTTCGATATCAAGATTCCGGTAGGAAAAGTCAGAAGGGAGCAGATCAAGGTTTTCAAAGTCTGTTGCCTTGATATGCTGATAGATCTTTTTGTTTCCTTTCAGAAATTTGTCGCTGTTGTATTTTTTTGAGGCGGTAATCCTGAAATAGTAGGAGCTTGCTCCCTGTGGATCGAGATCACAAATGAGTGTTGGCAGCGAGAGACGGGAAGAGAGATAGGAGAGGTTGACCGCCGCAGCGGTTTTGCCCACCCCGCCTTTAATACTGTAGAGTGCTATTGTTTTCATGTAAGGCTGCTTGTCAGAAGATCGTGAAACAGTTGACTGGTTTTGTCATCGTCAAATGCCGAGAAGGTTTTGTGGAATGTACTGCGGGCTTCTTCCTGTTTTTGAAAAAGAGTTGCCATAAGAGCGCCCATTGATGCGGCAAGCAAGTTCTCTTCTTTGCCTGAAGGGATAGCTGTCAGCCGATCATGAAGAAAGTGAAGCTGAACGGCAAAATCAACAAAGTCACCGAGATTTTCCTGAAGCTCTTTCAGTTGCCTGATAACAGGAGCAATGCTTTTATGAGGAAAAATCGAGGAGAAAAATTCGAGCAGATAACGGAGTTTCTTGCAGTCAATACGCAGGGCATGAAGTTCGGTATCAGTTGCTTCACTGCTGACCTGACGACCGTGCTGGATTACTTTTTTCCACGCTTTTTTTATGCTCTCAGTGGCAACACTCATGGTGGAATGGCAGGCTTTCGGGGATAGTTCAGGATCCGGAACTGATTGCCTGGTTGCAAAAGCATCCCACTCCTCAAGAAAGGATTGGTAACGGCTGGATGCAAGATAGTGGCAGAACTGCTTGTGCAGCTTTTTGCGGGATACCGCCATATTTTTGAAAAAGAGCTGAAGGGATGGCTGTAGAAATGGGGGAAGATAGCGGAAATAGGTTTCCTGCCGGAGAAGATAGACATCCCTGTCACGCAACTCATTGGTCCGTTTGCCAAGATCCCTGAAGAGATTGAGATAATAGGCGCTCTCCTCGGCATCAAAAACCCCTTTGAGCTGTTTCAGAATTGAACGGGTACGGCGAATGGCGACACGATAGTCGTGCAGAAATTCGGAATCGATATTCTTCTTGATTCCCTCTTCATTTGCACGCATGACGGAAAAGGTGAACTGAAGCAACCGCCGGGCACTTTCATGAACAGGGGCATCGGCATCCAGCTCAAGTTTGAGTTTTGAAGAGTAATCCAGACAGTTCCTGCCAGCAGCAGTTATGATTAGCTCAAAAAGCTCCCTGAAATCAACGATGCTGCAAACGTTTTCATCGTTACACAATAATGACTTCTTGATCAGCTCCATCTCATCTCCATATCCCTTGAGCGGAGAGAGTGAAAGAAGATGTGCGAATGGTTCAGGCTTCTTACTGTCGGCAAAGTATAATGATTCAGAGGTCAGTGTGGCGATGGTCTTTTCGTTATCGTTCAGAACGCTGTATGAAGATATGATTGCGTCAATGGAGCAAAGCTTTATGAATGCCCTGATATCACTTAATGAAGAGAGCTCTGCTTGCAGAGTGCCGGGATGAAGAGTGCCAGAGAAAAAAGAGGAAGGAGTTCCGGGGAATGGGAGGGATGCTTTTTCCTGGCCAGTGTTGAGATCAGCAAGAAACAGGGTTTTCTTTTTTTTTATAACGGCAACCCCTTTTTCGAAAGCATGCCACTCGAAAGTATCGTAAAACTCACGACGCTCTTTCCAGGATGAATTGGCCTTGAGTTGCCATCCAGCGAGAAGGAACTGTTCAGGCAGCGACTCACTGGAGAAGGTCTGATTCAATCCGAGATATACCGTATTTGGGGTAGTGTGCATTCGTGTCTTGCATAAAAATTGAAAAGCCCGATTAACGGCATGTTCAGGCTTCATCAAGATAGCATAGTTTAGCTTAAAGTAAGTCAATCAATGCGATCAATGCAACCCGTCAAATGATTTGTCAATACTTTATAGATATCTTTTTTTGCCGGTTGCTTCTGGAAAAAGGGCGGAGAAATTTTCAGCAATGTAACAGAGTCTCTCTTGTCAGGTTTGCGAGAATTTGGTAGCGAAACAACGGTAACTTGGACGATGCTCATTTCGGGGCTATTGATGTGCTTTACCGATATAATTCCCTTTGATAGCAAAGGCGGCCAGAGCTTGTTTTTCATTGAATATCAAGGCATTTCCCTCGCAAATAAAATTTCCGCCAACTTTCTTGAGGGCTCCATCAAGGGACGTAAGTTGATTCCCTGAACAATCGAAATCTCCCTTGACTTTTTTAGGAGCACCATCAAGCGAGGTCAATTGGTTATTCGAGCAATTAAAATAACCCTTAACCTTTTTGGAGGCACCTTTGAGCGATGTCAACTGGTTGGCGGAACAATTGAAATTTCCGCTGACTTTATGAGGCGCGCTTTCGAGTGTTGTCAACTGATTGTTTGAACAATCAAAATCTTGAACATACTGAGGCGTACCTGCAAGTGAGGTCAGTTGGTTGCCTGAACAATTGAAATTTCCCTCAACTTCTTTAGGGGCACCCTTAAGTGAAACGAGCTTATGGTTTGAACAATCAAAGTTGCCATAAACAAAAATCGGCCCGCCTTTGAGGGATTTCAGCTGGTTTCCTGCGCAAAAAAAGTTGCCAATAATAAAACTGGGAGACCCTGTGAGTGAGGCCAGTTGATTGCCGGAGCAATCGAAATCTCCATGAACTTCATCCGGGCTTCCTTCGAGTGATGCCAAATGATTGTGTGAGCAGTCAAAATCACCAACTTCCTGAGGAGCACCCTCAAGAGTTGTCAACTGGTTGTCCGAACAGGAAAAATCACCGCCAACTTTACGAGGCGCTCCTATGAGTGACGTCAACAGGTTATCTGAGCAAGAAAAATCACCACCAACTTTTTTTAGATAACCCTGGAGTGTCGAGATCTGGTTTCCTGAACAATCGAAATTACCAGTCACCTTTTTTGGAACTCCATCGAGTGAGGTTAGTTGATTGCCGGAGCAATCGAAATCTCCATGAGCTTCCTCCGGTCCGCCTTCGAGTGTTGTCAGCAGGTTATTTGAACAAGAAAAATCACCGACAACGTTATGAGGCCCCCCCTCAAGTGTTGTGAGATGGTTCCCGGAACAATTGAAATTCCCTGCCACTATTCCCGGACAACCCTCAAGTGAGTTTAGTCCCATATTTGAACAATCTATATCGCCTTTTCCATCAAGCTGGCCCATACTATCAGCGAATGTTATTTTCGTTACGTCTGTAGTCATTTTTAATCTTTGCAAATA
This sequence comes from uncultured Chlorobiaceae bacterium, assembly GCA_903942355.1. Lineage (GTDB taxonomy): Bacteria > Bacteroidota > Chlorobiia > Chlorobiales > Chlorobiaceae > Chlorobium. Next base: position 27,859 of record CAJAOR010000122.1, read on the forward strand.
AATGATAGATATGAAAAGCATAATCAGTTTCGCTATATAAGTGAAATTAAAAAAATATCCAATCTGGTATCTTTCTTTAAGAAATATTAAAGAGAGTTCAGAACGCGTTATTAATAATTTCTTTTATAGAGATCGGTCACTAAATTGTATTTTAAGTGCTTGTTTTTATTGAATTTATCATTTTTCTAAAGAATGCTATTCTAAAAAAAGCCTTGTTTTATCCGCTCGTTGTTTAGTAGATGCTGTGTATTTGTTTTCAAACTTGTAACATGGGTATGTTGCTTTCTGACATCAAAGCCTATAAATTGATTTTCTGTTTAATTGAAATTGAATTCGGGATTATACAAGCATGTAATTCATTTATTGTCTGCAAGCGGTAAAATTATTTTCGTTTTTTGGTGTTATGGTCGAAAATGGATTGTTGTGCAATTGTCAAAAGATTCAGCTAACGAAACCATTACACGACGATGCCAGAACGTCCGGTCCATGAGCTTATAAAAGAGCTCTCACAACTCCTTGTTCAACTCTCTGACAACGTCATAGGTAATTTATTCAATGCTCTTCATGCGGTGACACATCAGGACGAACAGGGCTCGTGTAGCAAGAGACCTGTTATTGTTATCCTATGCCGTCGGGGTTAAACCACAATATATTCTTTGATGTTTTTTATAGAGAGAGAGGAGTACGGGAATGACAAAAATGAAGTTGTTCCTGATTTTATTGATACTTCCTATTATGTCAACAGGGAATTGAGCTGGCTTTATTTCAATCAGCGCGTGCTTGAAGAGGCTCTTGATCCTGAAGCTCATCCGCTGTTGGAAAGAGTGAAATTCATCTCGATTTTCAGCTCAAACCTTGATGAATATTTCATGATCCGGGTTGCCGGTCTTGAGGATCAGTATGAAGCGGGCATCGGAGAACGGACTATCGACGGTCATACACCATCCGAACAGCTTGAAAAAATCCGGCCGATGGTTTTGCAGCAGCTCAGCCAGCGGAACAAGTGCTTTTATCTTGATCTGGTGCCAGCTCTTCAGAAGGAGGGCGTTGAGTTTCTTCGGGTTTCAGATTTATCTGCAACGAAGCAAAAAGCACTAAGCATCTATTTTCGCAAGGAGATTTATCCGGTATTGACGCCACTTGCGTTCGATACCGGTCATCCGTTTCCTTTTATGTCGAATCTTTCGCTGAATCTTGCCATTGAAATTGCAGATGATGAAAGCAGCGCGCTGAAGTTTGCCCGTGTCAAAGTTCCAAGCATTCTCCCTCGACTTCTTCGGCTTAATGAAATCAGGGGCTTTGATGATAATGACGGTATCATCCGCTTTGTCTGGCTCGAAGATCTTGTTGAAAACAACTTGGCGCAGTTGTTCCCCAAAATGAGGATAACCCGAGCGTATCTTTTCAGATTGATTCGCAATGCTGATGTTGAAATCGAGGAGGATGAAGCGGGAGATCTGCTCAAGACTATTGAAACGGGAATTCGCTCACGCCGTTACGGAAAGGTTGTTCGCCTTGACATTACTACGGCAATGCCGGTGCCGGTGAGAAAGCTTCTCATGAAAAATCTTGGTGTTGCCGAAAGAAACGTCTATGAAATAGATGGGGCTCTTGGACTCAGCTCTCTCATGGAACTTCTGAAAATTGAACGACCCTCTTTAAAAGATGAGCCCTTTGTGCAAAAAAACCCTATAGAAGAGCAGTCCAGTCCCGATATTTTCAGCGCCATAAAAGCTAAAGATCAGATACTTTACCATCCTTACGATTCTTTTCAGCCTGTTGTCGATTTTATCAGCCAGGCCGCTCTTGATCCGGATGTGCTTTCGATAAAGCAGACACTCTACAGGGTTGGCAGCAATTCTCCGATTGTCAAGGCCTTGATGAAGGCCGCTGAAGCGGGTAAACAGGTTGCTGTTCTGGTGGAACTGAAGGCAAGGTTTGACGAAGGAAACAACATTATCTGGGCGCGGGCACTTGAAGATGTCGGGGCACATGTCGCCTACGGTTTTCCGGGGCTGAAAACCCACGCCAAGCTTACCCTGATTGTGCGACGTGAGCAAAATAAGTTGAAGCGCTACCTCCATCTTGGCACAGGTAACTATAACCCTGCAACCGGGAAAATCTATACCGATTACAGTCTTTTTACTGTTAACGAGCAGCTTGCCAACGATGTGGCAGAACTCTTTAACGCCTTGACAGGCTACTCAAAACATACCGAGTACAGAAAACTGCTTGTCTCGCCGATCAATACCCGCAAAAGGATTATTGAGATGATAGAAAGGGAGGCTGAATGGAGCCGGAAGGAGAGCAAGGGAAGAATCGTTATGAAAATGAATTCCCTGGTTGATGCCAAAACCATCCGGGCACTATACAGTGCATCGTGCGAAGGGGTGAAGATTGATCTTATCATCCGTGGGATATGCTGTCTGAAGCCAGGTATTCCTGGAATCAGTGAAAATATCAGGGTCATCAGTGTTATCGGACGTTTTCTTGAGCATAGCAGAGCATACTACTTTCATAACGGCGGCAAGGAGGAGTTATTTCTGGGAAGTGCCGATATCATGCCGCGAAATCTTGATGATCGTGTGGAGACCCTTTTTCCGGTGTTTGATAAATCGATAATCCGGATTGTCAAAACTGATCTTGATCTGATTATGAGCGATAATGTAAAGGCGTGGGAGATGAATGTTGAGGGACTTTACTCGAAGATCAGCAATGAGGGTCCAAAAGTTAACAGTCAGGCGCTCTTTTTAACCAGATTGGATCCGAAAAAAAATGTCATATCACTGTGAAATAAACAATCAACTTAACTCCTAATTGAGCCGTAAAGTTATAACGGTGGCGGTTTATAAAATGAGCTATAAGATAATCAATGCATACAATATCACTGCGACAGCGGAGGGCGAGAATAGTTTTTGGACGACAGTTATATCCTGCGCAGTCTTTTTTCCGTAGCATAGTTGAAACATTTACTTAATATAATGCTGAATATCTTTTGTTGTTGGTTTCGTTAATTTGTTTTTCAAGGGAGATAGTAAGATGACCAAGAAAGTAACGTTCGCCGATGTCATGGGAGAGCTTGATGGAAAAAGTGACATCGATTGTTCCAATAAGGGATTAACGTCGCTTGAAGGATGCCCGGAGAGAGTAAAGGGAGATTTTAACTGTTCAGGCAACAAGCTCACCACACTTGAGGGCAGCCCCAAAAAAATTAAAGGAGATTTCAACTGCTCAGGGAACAAGTTGACCTCACTCGTAGGCAGCCCTGAGGAGGTTAAAGGGGACTTTGACTGTTCCGGTAATCAACTGACCTCTCTTTTGGGTTGTCCGGCTTTCATTATGGGTGATTTTTCTTGTGCCGGAAATCAGTTGACCTCGTTGAAAGGGGAGATTACTTCAAATACCGAAACCATTGTCTCGGGCTGTCCTGAGATAGTAGAAGGAGATTTCAACTGTTCCGGCAACCAGCTCACCTCACTTGAGGGCGCCCCGTTGATAGTAGGTGGTGATTTTTCCTGTTCAGACAATCAGCTTACTGTACTTGAGGGTTTGCCAAAAAAAGTGCAAGGGGATTTTGATTGTTCCTGCAACCAACTGTCATCACTGGCAGGCATGCCTAATACAATCAGAGGAGATTTTTTTTGTCCGGCAAACCGGTTGACCTTGCTTAAAGGCGGCCCTCGGGAAGTGCACGGCAACTTCGATTGCTCAGGCAATCAACTGACTTCGCTTAAAGGGGCTCCTAAGCAAGCTGGGACATTTGATTGCTCAGGTAATCAATTGACTTCCCTCAAAGGTGCTCCTCAGGTAGTTGATGCTTTTAATTGTTCAAATAATCAACTGAATTCACTCAAGTGGGCCCCTGAAAAGGTAAAGGGTAATTTTGATTGTGCATGGAATCAGCTTGCAACACTTGAGGGCGCTCCAAAAAAGGTCAAGGGTAATTTCGACTGCTCAGAAAACCAGTTGGTCTGCCTTGAGGGTTCTTTGAAGAGAGTTGGCGGAGACTGGATTTGCGGGCAGAACGTGCAATCCTTAAATGAGGAACAAGTCAGGTCGCTTTTTAATGTGAAAGGCAACTGTTTCTTGTAACATCATCTTTTCCATAAAAGGAATAAGGCAACAGCCTTCAGGTTATTGCCTTATTCCCGGTTAACTGAAATAGGTGAGTTGCATGGGTTAAAGGAATGTTCTTATGATTCCCGGTTATCAAGACCGGTCTTTCCTAAATGAATAGTTTGATTCTGTAACTGTTATCATTCTCATATTTTATGATCCAGTCACTGGCATATTCCGCTTCTTCAGGTACCTCAGTATCGATATAGTCGGTGTTCTTGAGCTTCCGCATTTCTGTGTCACCGTATATTTTATCCAGTTTATCATCAAGAAAAAGAAAATCCGGTTCACTGGAAGCAAAACCATTGCTTGCTGAAGCAAGGAAGAAGCCGCCAGAATCATAAGCTGTGACAAGCTCTCTCAGTGTCATGGTTTTGTGCATTCGCTGTTATAATGAACCGTTCATTTTTTAATTTGGGACTGAGCCGTTCAGATATGCAAGCAGTTGCGTGTCAGGCGTTATCCTATTCAGCCTGTTCCAGATTGCTTCAAGGATTACCCCTGATGCAGAATCGGCATCATTAAGAAAAAAATAACTTTCAAAATTACCATGCTCTGAAATGGCGCACGCTCTTACCAAGGCATCGTTACCTTCGAGTAATCCAAGCTCAGTATGGAGGTATTTGCCGAGACTAAAGCGGAGTTTCTGCAACTTACCCTCTGGAATAGATCGGACTTTTGTCCTCTCTTTATCGTTCATTATCGCAATGATGCGTTCTGCAGCATCATTGATTGTCTTGGGCCAGGGTGATCTATTATGCATAATTAGAATAAGGGTTATGATAGTTTTTATTATCGCATATCAGTGATAATTTATTGATATGCCAGAATTTTTTTACAAATATATGAAGACTATGAGTGAATATTCTTTATGCTCATCTTTGTTTTCAAATAATTAACATTCAGCATGAATTGCTGTTTTTCTTTTATATAATCTTTCGCTTGATTTTAAGCTAGCCGTCTCATGTTACAGAAGTGTAAAAAAAGTGGTGTGCTCTGCTGTCTAATAGTCATAATTCGGATATTCTTAATCGAACCAAATGGCTTCCGCGGGTTGAAATAATTGGGTTTGAAAAAAAATAAGTTTGCGTTTTTGTAACAAAAAAAGAGATTAAATTATGGCTGAAAATCAGTAGTGTCCGGTTAAAAGCAAAAAAGGTCTGAAAAACACTTGAGAAACGGTGATATTAAAAGTGACCAAACGATTGATATCAGCCCTATCCACAAGGAGTTCCAGACCATGAAACAAGTTACAACGATGCTTAGTGAG
>CAJAOR010000123.1 GCA_903942355.1 uncultured Chlorobiaceae bacterium
CAACCCAGGAGCCGGTGCTTGCAAGTTTCAAAAAGGACGACACCGAGACATTCATTCTCTAAGTAACCAACGCGTATGACAAGAATCCTTTTCAGCGATAAACTTGATAATTGTGTCGCAAAATGGCGCTCGGCAGGACTGACTATTATTGGTCCTGTAGAGGAAGAGTCCATTTCAAGGTATGCCGCAGTTGAAAAAGGTACCGATTTATATTTCGGTACGGTACTGCCCGACCGTTCACTCAAGGAGCTTTTTTTTCCGCAGACCGAACCGATGCTGCGTTACACCATCAAAAAAAATGAGATCGAGACCGCTGATTTCACTCCCCCGCAGGGAAAAAGAATCATCTTCGGAGCCAGAGCGTGCGATGCTTCAGGTCTGGCTATTGACGATCCCCTTTTTGGATGGGATTACAAGGATGAATTCTGGTTTCAGCGACGCAATGAATCGGTTATCGTGACCATTGCATGCACAAAAGCAGATGATTTCTGCATGTGCACTTCGCTTAAGCTGGCCCCGGACAGCACCAAAGGTGCCGATGTGCTGCTTCGTCCAATAGACAACAACAAGGGCTGGCTGGTTGAGGAGCTTACCGACCGTGGGCGCGAAGCTTTCTCGATCATTTCCGAATACCTCCAGGAGAGCTCGGAGCCTGCACTACCGACAGTTGTTGTACCTGAAAAGTTCAACCTTGATGCCTGTGTTGCCTGGCTGCAGAACCCTGAAAATTTTGAAAGCAAATTCTGGAAAGAGATCTCCATGCGCTGTATTGGCTGCGCTTCATGCACCTACCTTTGCCCAACCTGTCATTGTTTTGACATCCAGGACGAAGGCGACACCTACAGCGGTATCAGACGAAAAAACTGGGACAGTTGCTCGTTTGCCCTCTTTACCATGCATACCTCGGGCCATAACCCCCGATCGACACAATCAGCGCGATGGCGTCAGCGCATCATGCATAAATCCAACTATTTTCCAGGCAAGTTCAGTGTGAACAGTTGCAGCGGCTGCGGCCGATGCTCCCGCCAGTGCCCGGTTGACATGGGTATTACAGAGACTTTACAAGCGATATCAAATTTATAGCCGTGACAGAAAACATCCAAATCGCGCAACAGCACATTTACAAGCCGGCTATCATGAAAATCGTCGCACGCCACGACGAGGCACCCGGCGTCAGAACCATGAGGCTTGAGTTTCAGAACCCGGCCGACCATGAGCAGTTCAAGAAAACATTCCGTACCGGCATGTTCGGGCTCTACGGCGTATACGGCGAGGGGGAGAGCACCTTCTGCGTCGCAAGCCCTGAAACCCGCAACGAGTATATCGAATGCACCTTTCGCCAATCCGGCAGAGTGACATCAGCCCTGGCAAATGCGGATATCGGTGACCTCGTCACCTTCCGGGGGCCTTACGGAAACCGTTTTCCCATTGAGGAGTTTCACGGCAAAAACCTTCTCTTCATTTCAGGAGGTATAGCCCTGCCGCCAACTCGAAGTGTCATCTGGTCATGCCTCGACCAGCGAGAAAAGTTCGGAAAGGTCACTATTGTTTATGGAGCCCGTACTGTAGCCGATCTGGTTTACAAGCATGAACTGGATGAATGGGAAAAACGCGCCGATGTCGATCTGGTCCTCACCGTTGATCCAGGTGGAGAATCACCCGACTGGAAGCACCGGGTCGGCTTTGTGCCCACCGTGCTTGAAGAGGCTGCCCCCTCTCCTGAAAACTGCATCGCCGTTATCTGCGGGCCGCCAATCATGATCAAGTTTACCCTGATCTCGCTCAAGAAGCTTGGTTTTGATGAAGCAAACGTCTATACAACGCTCGAAAACCGGATGAAATGCGGCGTTGGCAAATGCGGACGCTGCAATGTCGGGTCGGTCTATGTCTGCAAGGAGGGACCGGTCTTTACAGCGGCTGAGGTTTCACGCATGCCTGCAGCCGATTTATAAAACCGTTTCTCAGAAAAGAGGAATCCGGAAAAAATGATCCGGCTGATGAAAGTCAGCCGGTGATGACGAAACCTGCCACCAGGGAAAAAGAGCAAACTCTCCCTTGCCGGAAGATGCACAGCATTGCAGGGCAATTACCTCCCCCATCATGAACGGTCGCAGCAGTTCCCAGGAAAATTCCATACCAAAACTCCCTGCATCAGCCACCGTGCGCACCTGCTTGCTCCATGGTTCCGCTGAAAGAACTTCAAAGCCTTTGGCCCGTTTTCGCGGAGCATCAAAACGCAAGGCAACCCAGTGACCTTCCGGAGTCATTTCAAATTCCAGATAGCCCTCTCCACGTTCACCGGAAGCGATAAAAAGTTCCGAAACACTGTAGTGCCACAATCCATCCGTAAAGCTTTCTGCCGGAATGGAGGATGGCGGTCTCAGCGCAAAAAGAGCAGGATCATGGCTGCGTGTTGTCCAGCGAAGGAAGGGTGATGCGGGATTCGCCGCAGCATTCTGAATCGAAAGCAGCTGCTCAACAGTGACATAAATACCGGCAGGAAATTCCCGGTCGAGCCCGCAATAGCCAAGCAGTGGCCCTTGCATGAGCTGACAGGGAAAAATCCGCTCTGTAGTGGCCGCTATCTCCTCTGCCTGAGGATTCCATAAAAGACCAGCCCACCCTTTTGAAGGATCCCGAAGATCGGCAGTAAAGGGTACTCCGCACGAATCAAGAAGGTCGCAATCAAACAACCCGATGCACTGCACTTCAAGATCAAGTTCAGCCCCGACATGCTCAACTGCTGTATGCTTCATGCGTGCAGCAAGCTTGAGCACATCCCCGGCAGTTGCCCCTCCCTTGTTATAGATAAAATTGGCATGGTACTTACTGACCATGGCACCTCCCTCCGACTGACCCTTAAAGCCAAGCTCCTCGAAGATGCTGCCGCTGGAACGACCCACGCCATAGTTGTTCTTGAAGGTAGAACCGCAACTCGGAAAATCGAAATGATGTTTTTCAGAGCGCTCCTTATCGTGCCCATGCATCAGGCAGCTGATTTCATCCGCTGATCGGGCTTGAGGAAAACGCAAGAGAACGGCAACCACAATTTCCGGTTTCTCCATCAGAGAGGTATGCTTGTATCCATAAAAAACCTCTTCAGGCAACTGCCACCGCAGGCAACCATCAACAGAGAGTGTCTGAATTCCGGCCGTAATTTCAGAAACCTCGCCACCAAAACAGCGGGCATTCATCCGCACGGTTGCCCCAATCTGGCCGGGGAGCTTGTACAGCCACTCTCCCCCTCCCTTGCCAGCCAGCAGCAACTCTTCAGCAATACGGGTATTCTCCACCCCTGCTTCGCAGAAAAGCTCATCATCTGAGAGCCAGAAAAGACGGTTCATCCTGCCCAACGAAATAACAATACCTGAAAAATCAGCGTCGGAAAAGAGAATATTACTCCCGCTTCCCATGAGGGAAAGCGGAAGTCGCTGCTTAAGGCTCCAGAGCAAAAGATCAGCAAGATCCGCAGGAGTCACTGGCTCGGCAAAATAGCGCGTACTACCCCCAATCCCGTAATAACCCCTTTCGGAAAGAGAGACATTTTTGGAAACGAAAGAACTGTTGAGTGTCGATAACGTGTCGTGCACCATAACGGATTTGTTTTTCCAATTCGTTTATTACGTACGGCTCGCCACACCCAGAAGTTCGCGTACCTTGCGACCAAGATTGACAAGGGAAAAGGGTTTTGCAAGAAACGGCATATCCAGGCTCCGTGAATTCCCCTGAAATCCAAAAGAGTCAAGCTCATAACCGGAAATGAAAAGTGTTTTCAGGCCAGGACGCTTTTCGCTCATCTGCACGGCAAGCTCCCGTCCGTTCATGCCCGGCATAACAATATCAGTAATGAGCAGCTCAAGAGTACCCGGATATGCCTCAGAAAGAGAGAGTGCCTCTCTGGCAGACTCTGCCTGCAAAAGGGTGTACCCTGAACTTGTCAGAAATACCTTGATCAACTCCCTTACAGGCCTCTCATCATCAACCACCATAATAGTTTCGGCATTACCACCCCCAAGACTGCCGCCATGAGCCTTTTCAGTCGCTTCCGATGAGAGAGGAGTTGCTTCGGCTGCACTTCGGGGCAAATAAATCTCGAACGTCGTACCTTTTCCCTTCGTACTGTATGCAAGAATGGTACCAAGGTTCTGCCGAACAATGCCATAGACCATGGCAAGCCCGAGACCAGTTCCCTCTGTTATTGGTTTTGTGGAAAAAAAAGGCTCAAAAATAGATGCAAGCGTATCCTTGTCCATTCCACATCCGTCATCACTCACCTTAAGTAACACATAATCGCCAGGCACTGTTTCAGGATGAGAGTGAAAAAATGCCTCATCAACGACTACATTTCCGGTTGTGACAACAAGCGTTCCGCTTTCATTGAATGCCTCCTTTGCATTAAGGGCAAGATTGATCAGAACCTGATCTATTTGCGTCGAATCAATTTTTACTGGCCAGAGATGATCTTCCGGAGTAAAAATCAGCTTGATTTTCTCTCCAAGCAGGGGCTCAAGCGCCTTTATTCTATCCTCAACCGCTGCATTGAGATCTATTACTTTCGGATTGATAAACTGCTTACGGGCAAAACCAAGCAGTTGACGAACAATCCCGGCGGACTTCATGATGGAATTCTGAACATCGGCAAGCGAGAGATGCACACTGCTGTCAAGCTCCTCTCTTTCGAGCAGCCCATCAATATTACAAAGCATCGCCTGCAGCATATTGTTAAACTCATGGGCGACTCCACCCGCTAGTCTGCTGATCGATTCCATCTTTTGAGATTGAACGAGAGTTGCCTGCAGCTGGGCATTTTCCCTCTCAATCTGCTTTTGCCGGGTAACGTCAGAAATTACCGTCCAGCACGATTGTCCGTCATCATGAACAACCGCATCAATGCGAACGGTACACGATGGTGCGCTAGGCTCATCTTTTTGAAAAAGCAGGACTTCACAAAAACCAGGCTCTTGATGGCTGAAGACCCTCTCCATCAGTGCATTAAAAGCCATGATTTCTTCAGGATCAATAAACCGCGCCAGTCGATCGGATTTCAAGAGTGAGCGATCTACACCAAGCATTTTGGTTGCCTTCAGGTTCAACTCAAGTATGGTACTGTCCCTCGCAAGCGTCAGGTAGCCCACCGGCGCACAATCATAAAGCTCGGTATAGCGCTCCAGCCCCTTTTCCATCTCATCACGCGACTGCTGAAGCTCCTCCTGTTGCATTTCGAGTTCAATCTGGTGAACTGACAACTCATGGATAATACGGTGCATGTCATCCGATGAGATGGATAAACCCTTTTTTTTCTGCAAACGCTCTTCTGCCCGGCGCCGCAATGCTGAGAGTTCATCTGAAAGTGCTTCCTTTTTTTTCATATTTGGCTTTTCTGATTTCAGGCGCTCTTTATGCCATGCCCAGAACCACTGATTTCAATAAATGTTGAGACAACCTGGAATACTTGTGCCGTATCCGCATTAAAACGAGGAAGTGCGCTGACCTTGAGCCAGCGGCACTCCTTGCCGGGATGTTGCAATAACCCCATGATGATATCTTTGACTGGCTTGCCGGAATGCATAGCAAGATGAAAGGGATACTGGTCTAAAAGAAAAGCTGATCCGTTTTCGTGAACAGCTTCCCATTGCAGCTCCTTCATTGTCTTGCCCTGCATTGCTTTTACCGAAATTCCAAGAATACGTTCAGCCTCCAAATTGGCCATCAGAATTTTGCCTTCACCATCCTGGAGCAGCGCACCCCCAGGCATCGCTTCAAACAAAAAACGAAAACGCTCTTCAGTTTCTCGCAAACACCCTTCAAGCTTCTTGGCCGTCGTGATATCCGTAAAGGTAATCACCAACCCGACGATCCTGTTTTCGAGTGTACGATAAGGCATGATTTTGACAATAAACCAGCGGCCATCATTTGCGGGAATCTGTTTTTCACTATAAACAAGGGAACGAAGCACCTCCCTAGAATCATCAGCCAGCTCTTGATAGTGCAGATCAGTAACAATATCGGTTATGGGGCGTCCTATATCCGTCCCAATCAGTTTGATGATCGAAGCTGTCTTGTTGGTGAACCTGCGTATGTTGAGCGCATCATCAAGAAAAAGGGTTGCAATATCGGTGCTGTTCAGCAGGTTTTTCATATCATTATTGGTTTCCGACAGGTCGCTCACCTTTGATTCCAGCTCATGGTTGACCGTCTGCAACTCCTCATTCAGCGACTGCATCTCCTCTTTGGAAGTGGTAAGCTCTTCATTGGTACTCTGCAACTCTTCATTGGCCGACTGCATCTCTTCATTCATGGATTTGAGCTCCTCCTGAGAGGTCTGCATCTCTTCGCGAATGGTCAATATTTCATGATGTGCCTCCCTGAGTTCCTGATCGATCAACTCCGGCCGATTACCTCCACCACCCGAGGCCAAACCGCCTCCTGTTACCAATCCGGATTCAGCACAATCAATATCAATAAAAACAATCAAGAGCAACCCACGCAGAAGGTCTGGCGTATCAAGCAGTTCAACCGTAATGTTAACCCGCTGAGCACCACCATTTGTACCCACGGTCACTCCCTTTTTGACAAGAGTCATTTTTTTGTGCAGCACATTTCCGAACAGCATGTTGAGCTCATAGCGAAGCCCTTCGCGGGCCATGGCAAAAACATTCCAGTTGGCCTTGCCTGCGGCTGGTTCAAGGTACTTGCCTGTACGTCCATGGATATAGATGATATCACCCTTCTCATTGGTCAGTACGGCTGCCGAGGTATAATGCTGAAGCAGATACTGCTCGGTTATCGACTGCAGGTTTTTTTCGGATGTCCTTAATGTCGAATCACGGTTCATCATCTCCGGAGATTTATGCACCGTTGGGGTAAAGGAGGCCGGAAACTCGACCGGCTCAGTCCGATGCCCATAAGGTAGCTTCCGGAATATTCGTGCCTTTGCGTCAAGAGAGTCAAACAAATAGGTGAAGGATCCGATGCTTTCGGCTGTTCCAAGAAAGAGAATACCGCCTGCATTGAGGCTGTAATGAAACAAGGGGATGAGCTTTTTCTGCAACTCCTGCTCCAAATAGATCAACAGGTTTCGGCAGATAATAATGTCGAGCTTGGTAAAAGGTGGATCCATGATAACATTATGGGACGCAAAGACAATCGTCTCGCGGATCTCTCTCGATATCCTGAAGGCGTGATGTTCATCTTCTACAAAAAAGCGCTGAAGCCGTTGATTTGAAACATCCGTTGAGATATTTGCCGGATAAATCCCCTGACGAGCCTTATCAATAGCGTCGTTGTCAAGGTCTGTTGCAAAAATCTGGAGTCTGAATTTTCCAGCCAGCTTGAGCTGTTCAACAACCTCCCTGAATGCAATGGCAAGAGAGTAGGCCTCCTCGCCAGTTGAGCAGCCACACACCCACGCCCGAACGAGACCATCAACGGGTTTGGATGAGAGAAGGGGAAGAAGTGCACTCTTTTTCAACGCCTCCCATGTAGCCTGATCACGAAAAAAATTTGTTACACCAATGAGCAGTTCCTTGAAGAGCAGTTCAACTTCGTGCGGATTCTCCTGCAAAAAATGTACATAAATGTCCATTTTTTCAATCTCGTGAATACCCATGCGACGTTCTATCCGGCGATAAACGGTATTTTTTTTATACATCGAAAAATCATGACCGGTCTGCGCACGCAACAGGATCAACACTTTTTCCAATGCACTCTGGGTACTCAACTCAAAATGAAGTTCCTCGGCAGGAAATGGATGGACATGCTTGAGATAGGCAAGGATTCTTGAAGGAAGTTCCTCAACTGGAGCTACGACATCAGCCAGACCGGCATTGATTGCGCTGCGAGGCATACCGTCAAACTTGGCTGATTCGGGATCCTGAACAAAAATCCCCCCCCCCTTCTCCTTTATTGCACGAAGACCCAGCGTACCATCGGAACCCATACCAGAAAGAATCACTCCAATGGAGTGCTGGCAAAGATCGAATGCCATTGAACGAAAAAAAGAGTCGATCGGCAGACGCAATCCCCTTGGCTCAACAGGATCAAGCAGATGCAGCATCCCCTTCAATAACGACATATCCTTATTCGGAGGAATAACATAGACATGATTGATCTCAATATGGAGGCGATCGCTGACCTGAACCACCTCCATATCGGTAACCCGCTGGAGCAGCTCCACCATAATACCCTTGTGCGTCGGGTCAAGATGCTGGACAATTACAAAAGCTATACCACTTTGCGGTGGAACATTCTTGAGAAAAATCTCCAGTGTTTCCAGTCCGCCCGCTGAGGATCCAATCCCGACAACAGGAAACGTGAGTTCCGGTGGATGCAGCACGCCGGAACCTTTGGCCTTAACTTTCAGATTAGAGGTTGGTAGCACTTTCTTCATGAATCTCTCTTGTCGGGATAACGGATGTTCGAAGAGTTTACGCAGTTTTGCTTTCTTTGACAAACAAGCAAAATGGGTTATTGTTTTCACTAATGCTTTTTTTGGTACAGGACTTTGTAATTATAGATATTTCATAAAGTCACAAAATAATGTAAATACTGAAGGGCACCTCTAAAAAGTAGTTTTTGATATATCAATTGATCCGGAAATTCCTGCACGGATCATCAGATATTTTATCTGATCCAATTCGCGCTGTTCTTTGTCAAGTTTTAGGCGTAAAATGCCTTGTTTTTCAGGGACTG
>CAJAOR010000124.1 GCA_903942355.1 uncultured Chlorobiaceae bacterium
AAGTTCAGGGCTATACCGGCGAGCAGTGTGAAAACTGCGGCTCCATGCGCGTCAAGCAGAACGGAACCTGCAAGGTCTGCGATGATTGCGGCATGACCACGGGTTGCTCGTGATTCGGATTCATGCAGCTTTGCCGGCAGCGAGCTTGCGGCCGAGTTTACGGGCTTTATGGATTGTCTTTTTGTTCAGCTCCTGATGCTGCTGTTGTGCGGCAAGCCCGATAAAGAGCGTCCCGACCGTTTCAGCCCCAAGCATTGTTGCGGCAGATTTAAGTCGCTTTGTTACGTCTCCGGTTAATCTTGCAATCATGCCTGGTGCAGCAGAAGAGGCTACAAGGAGCGCCCGTTTTGATTTTCCCGGGCGACGTGCTTTCGGTGCTGGCGAACCCCAGGGCCAGTAGGCCGTGCAGACCAGACGCTCAATAAAGGTCTTCATCAGAGCTGTGACCGTCCCTGCATTCATCGGTGACGCGAGAACAAGGGCGTCAGCCCGTTCAATCTCCTGCAAGAGGCCGCCCATATCATCATCAAGGATACAGACACCATAGTTGTCGCCGGCAACCTGGGTACAACTGCGGCAGTTGGTGCAGAATGCAAGATGCTTGTCCAGCAGGGTTATCTTCCGGGTTAGGGCGCCCGCCTCTCTTGCGGAGGCAAGAATCTCGTCGACAGCCCTTTCAATTATGCCACCTTTGCGGTAGCTGCCGACAATAGCAAGTATGTTGACAGGAGTATTCATTAGCGAGTTGAGTAGATGGTTTTTAGAATTACTTCTTTATTTCGACCGGAAGCAGGAGCCCCCCTCTTCTTTACGTTGAAGATACATTTTCTGGCTCTGTTTATGAAAATCTGGCAAGTTAACTCGGCTGCCTGTTTTTGCTTCTGAGTTTCTGAGAGAGTATCTTATCGCATTATTGAAGATCATTCCAGTTAACGACCGGAGTTGTCAATGCGAACGGTTACCGTGTAAAAGAAATATCAGGTTATTATTCCCCGGAATTTGAGGGAATCATTGCATCTTTGTCCTGGCCGCAAATTGCAGGTTGTTGCATATCGAGCACGAATTGAGCTTGTCAAATTCTATACGCCTAAGGTTCTCTAAAAATAAAGTGAAAAACTGTGATCGATTTTAACAAAAAAATACTCGTTATTGGATTCGGTTCTGTATCTCAATGTACCGTCCCTCTCCTTTTTAAACATATTAACATCGATTATACTCATGTCACTATTATGGATTTTGAGGATATTCGTGAAAAAGTATCACCGTGGACAGCATTGGGCGTTACATACATTAATCATCAAATAACACCGTATAATATAGCAGAAACCCTTTCGACGTATGTTTCCGAGGGTGACCTGATCATAGATTTGGCCTGGAATATCGATTGTTGCGAGATTCTCCAATGGTGTCATGATCATGGTGTGCTCTATATGAACACCTCGGTAGAAGTGTGGGATCCTTATACAGGGGTTGAGACTCAGCATCCTGCCGAAAGAACGCTTTACTGGCGGCACATGAACATCCGCCGCATGACTTCACAGTGGCGAGATAAAGGTGTTACGGCGGTGCTGGAGCATGGCGCCAATCCCGGGCTGATATCGCATTTTACCAAACAAGGGTTGCTTGATATTGCCAACGCAGTCATTGCCCGGAACAAGGTCGGTCCTGCCCAGGCCGAAATTATTAAAGAGCTGTCTGAAAAAAGAGTTTTCAATGAACTGGCTATGGCGCTTGGCGTCAAAGTGATTCACTGTTCTGAAAGGGATACCCAAATCTCTGATGTTCCAAAACAGGTGGACGAGTTTGTCAATACCTGGAGTGTCGAGGGATTCCGCGAAGAGGGTATGACGACGGCTGAAATGGGTTGGGGAACACATGAAAAAGAGTTGCCAAGATTTGCCTATACCCATACTGATGGGCCGCAAAACCAGATTTGTCTTGCCAAAATGGGTATGAATACCTGGGTGTGCTCCTGGGTACCTGATTATGATATCCGTGGCATGGTAGTCCGCCATGGCGAGGCGTTTACGATTTCTGACTATCTTACGGTCTATAAAGAGGGGCAAGCCATCTACCGTCCTACTGTCCATTACGCCTATTGTCCGAGTGATGCCGCTATTACCTCTTTGCATGAACTGCGTGGTTATGACTATAAACTTCAGCCAAACTTCAGGATTATGAATGATGAGATCATTCATGGTTCTGATATTCTTGGTGCCTTACTGATGGGTCATGCCTTTAATTCCTGGTGGACAGGGTCCGACCTGAGCATAGAGGAATCCAGAGCGCTGGTACCTCATCAGAATGCTACCACCATGCAGGTGGCAATATCTGTGGTTGCAGCCTGTATGTGGATGATAGAAAATCCTGACAGGGGTGTTGTGGTACCGGATAATATTGATCATGAGTATATCCTTGGCATTGCAAAACCTTATCTTGGCAACTTCATATCAAAAGCTTTCGATTGGACACCGTTAAAATACAATCCCAACTTTTTTGCAGGGTTTAACACCCCCGATATTGATGAAACGGATCCCTGGCAGTTCAAGAACTTCCTTATTACCGATAATGATTAAAAAAGAATACACCTGATGGTAGCTCAAGATTTAAAACAATTGGCTTTAGAGCATGGTACACCTCTTTTTGTGGTAGACCACGAGGTTTTGCGTGCCAATTACCGTGAGTTCAAGCAGCATCTTCCAAGGGTTCAGGCCTATTTTGCTGTTAAAGCAAACTCCGCCACTGAAATCGTTAAAACTTTCTATGATGCCGGTGCCAGCTTTGATGTTGCATCAATGCCTGAGTTTCTTAACGTTTATGAAAATATCAAAAGCCTGACGCCTGAAGAGCAACAGGATTTTATCTGGGATAAGATCATCTATGCCAATCCGATAAAGCCAATAGCGACGTTAAAGGAGCTCGACCAATACAAACCGCTGGTTACGTTTGATAATGAAGATGAAATAGCAAAAATAGCTGCCTACGCGCCGAACACGGGTCTCGTTTTGCGCATAAAGGTACCTAACACCGGAGCGATGGTAGAGCTTTCTTCCAAATTCGGAGCCGATCCAGGCGAAGCTGTTGATCTGATAGACAAAGCGTTCAAGAGCGGACTGGTGGTTGAAGGGTTAAGCTTCCATGTCGGCAGTCAATGCACAAATTTCCAGAATTATATTCAAGCCCTTAATCTGGCCTCCAATATTTTCAAGGAATCGTGGGATAGAGGGTATACGCAGGTCAAAATTCTGGATATTGGCGGCGGTTTTCCTGCCCCCTACGACAAAAATGTAAAACCTTTTGCCGAGCTTGCCATCATGCTCAATTCAGAATTTGACCGGCTCTTTCCGCCCGATATTGAAATCATAGCCGAACCCGGAAGATTTCTCGTGGCAACGGCTGCCTGGGTCGTGATGGAAATTATTGGTACGGCCTATCGTGACGGCAAAAGATGCTATTACGTCAATGACGGGGTTTACCATACGTTTTCAGGGATTATCTTTGATCACTGCGAGTATCCTTTAAAATCCTTCAAAGAGGGCAATGAGAAAATGTGTGCGGTTTATGGCCCTACCTGTGACGCTCTTGATACGATAACCATGGCCAATCTCTTGCCTGTAGACCTTTCGATAGGGGATTTGCTCTACAGCGAAAATATTGGAGCCTACAGTCACGCATCATCGACGTACTTCAATGGTTTCCCGCCAGCAAAGGTCTTGCATATAAACAGATAGTCATCGTTGTGCTGGTTTGGGGGTTGATATCGTCAACCCGCAACCTGCACATTTATTTTTCAATGAAAGTTTGGCGTGCCTTGAAACGTTTCGGTACCGGGCGGCTTTAAATCAGCTCCTGCAAACCGATTTCGGGTGGCCAATCCCTCTCTTAAGAACAGCATCGCATGCTCTCACCTGCTTTCGTTACACTCTCCTGAGTCTACTTCACACCCTGCTGACTGCACAGTTTGTTGTATTCCATATATATCAACAAACAGCTTGTGTCTATACGAAGAAACGCACTATGTTGCCTCTATAAAATACGTAAATATATACGCAAGGTATATTTATTATCAGTGGTGTCCGGTTAAAATAATGCCAGTTGAGATACCGGATCCCTCACCTTTTTGAGAGATTGTTCTTTGAGAGATAAAATATCGATCAACAGGCGCTGCTCCATGACGACTGCGGCGATCATTCGTGTCAATTCCTG
>CAJAOR010000125.1 GCA_903942355.1 uncultured Chlorobiaceae bacterium
CCTCCCCTTTTCCAGTTCCGGTGCAGCCGCAAACGACTTTACGGCGCGGTATACAAATGGTACCATCTCACTATTGAGCGGGACTTGGTATCAGAATCTGGCAGGAGGGGGACGAATGTTTTGGAATGGTGCAGTGACTGGTATGGATTGAACTATTACGCCGAATGTAAAGCAACAGGTACCGTTATCAATCCTGTCGGACCAGCAACCGGTTTGACCCATGTGCTTCGTGGCGGGAGCTGGAACGATTTTGGAATGCGCTGCCGGTCAGCTTCTCGCGATAGCGGCACACCCGAGTTCCGCAGCAACTACACTGGCTTCCGCCTGGTTTTTGCGCCTTAGTCAGCAGGGCTGATTATTTTAATATTGATATTGCCGCAGGAATCGAGACGTATTTTAATAAAAAGAAAAGAGCAATGAACAGACAAATCGACGGCATACTGGCGCTTTTTTTGCTCACCGCTGGTACACTCATGACTGGGTGCAATCCAACCGTGCAACTTCAAGCCCCCGACAAACCCATTGTGATTAACATGAACATCAAAATCGATCACGAAATCAGGATCAAGGTTGACAGGGAACTTGACTACCTGCTTGAAAATAAACAGGGCTTATTCTAATCAGGAGAAGTGGGACAATGAAAAATATACCATCCATAGTGTTAAGAGTAGCGGTAGCAATGGTGCTGTTTATGGTTCTTGCTGTGCCAGCCTTTGCGCTTGATATTAAAACAGCCCGATTGAACGGACTTGCCGGAGAGGTTGATAGTGGACTGCTTGCCATTCCTCCAGATGCACCGGTTGAAGCAGAGGAATTGATTGCAACCATCAATAACTTGCGCCGTGCTGAGTATGCAAAAGTTGCTGCCCAGAATAACCTGACCGTTGATGTTGTGGGGGAGATGATGTTCCAGAAAATCTATAGCCGTCTTCCGGCAGGGACGTGGGTAAAGGTTCAGGGGAAATGGATAAAAAAGGTAAAGTAATCCTGCAAAAAAAAGGGGCTCTGCGCATCCTGCTCGCTTTGCTTCTGCTTCTGGCGCTTTTACCGACAGCAGCATGGTTCTTTTTTCCTTGGTATGCTCAATCACTGGTGAACCGTGCCCTTGAGGGGAAGCCGTTTCGTATTGAGGTTTCCGGTTTAGAACTGCCGGGTCTTTCGGGCGTTGGGTTTCGCTCAATAAAGGTGCTCTTCACCACACCGCCCGATTGCTGCAGTGATGCGGCCACCTATAGTCTTTCACTCACAAACGGTTTACTCTCCTGGCATTTCGAGAACCGCGATACCCTTGGCTTGCGAACCCTGCTGCAGAATGTTTTCAATGCAGCATTAACCATTGATGCCGATTCGCTCACGGTAACTCAGCAGAGGGAGAAGGTTACCTTCGTCGACCGCAAGCCGCAACTGCAGGTTAGCATTGAAGTTTCTCGCAAGAACGGCTTCACCCTCTCTTTTGTGCCGCTTTCTGCCGCCTACACTATTGATGGAGCCACCGTTACGCGAGAAAAGCTCAGCCTTGAAAATGTGAATTTCAAGGTACGAGTCAGCGCGGCAGAACAGTGGCAACAACAATTGGATACACTGCGTATAGCAAAACTCTTAAACGAGGGAAACCCTTCGCCGGTGGGCAATTTCATGGCGCTTTTCGGTTCAAAACGCGACCCGCTCAAGCCCTGTATCATTACACTTTCCGACTGTTCAATGGAGCTCTTTCATTGGAAGGTATCGACAGAGCGTATTGATTATGACCGGAAAAAAAAACAGTCCCGATTCACCCTTGCCATGGCACAAATCCCGCTCACGGCAATACCGGGCTATAACCAGGGCGGCAGCAAAAAAACCTTCGCATCAGGGCGAATAAGCGGTTTTATTCCTGTCGAATTCCAGGATTCTAC
>CAJAOR010000126.1 GCA_903942355.1 uncultured Chlorobiaceae bacterium
AGGGTTTACCGGCTCGCACGACCCATTACACGTGTTGCTGTGGGCAACCCCGAGGTGGCCGACTATATTATACTTAACCCCTCCGAGCTCTATCTGCTGGGTAAACAAACAGGGGCAACAAATCTTATTGTTTGGGACCAAAACGGCAACTTCACCTCCACACCGCTGCAAGTCAGCCGCAACATTCACCCCATAGAACTCATGTTGAAAGTCGTCTTGCCGAAAGAGACCGACATTCATATCTTCGCATGGGGGCCAGCGTTTGTACTGACCGGCACCGTATCTGACGCCCTGGCTGCAGAAACCGCGAACCGCTTGGTAAAATCATATATGGGTGGCACAGTGCCGGGAGTCAACCCCGAAACCACCCTGACCTCTTCCAGTAGCTCTTCCAGTAGCCCTGCCCCTGCGGCATCTGCCAATATAGCTGGCGTGGTCAACCTACTCAAAGTCCGCGACTCGCAGCAAGTCCGACTCGAAGTCCACATTGCAGAAATTTCAAAGTCATATCTCGAAACTTTGGGTCTCGACTGGTCGCGAAGCTCGAGCGATATCAACGGCAGCTTCCGTTCAGGGTTTGTCACCAGCGCTACGCTCAACCTCATTCTGCATGGCAACAAGCTACAGGTGAACGCTGAGGGCAAAAATGGTTTGATTAAAATCCTGGCTGAACCCACCATTGTCGCCTTGAGCGGTCAAGAAGGAACCTTCCTGGTTGGCGGCAAAATTTTTACGCCAACCGTCGGCACCAACGGTACTGTCGACTACGTCGAACGCGACTATGGTGTTGGTTTGAAATTTACTCCCACCGTGCTGGATGGTGGTCGTATTTTGCTCAAGGTTGCACCCGAGGTCTCTGAGCTGAACACTGTACCTCTCACTGTAGGATCCAACACTTTGCCCTCCTTCAAAGTCAGCTCCGCTTCCACCACTGTCCAAATGAAAGAGGGCGAAAACCTTGTTATTGGCGGCCTTCTGCGCGATAAACTTACCGAAGACATAACGAGAGTGCCCCTGCTGGGTGATATTCCCATCCTCGGAGCACTATTCCGACACACCTCGAAGAGTTCGGAAACAACCGAACTTATGATTATTGTTCGCCCCACCCTGGTCAAAGCCAGCGCCACCGCGCCAGAGCTCCCCACCGACAGGTCTGTTCCGCCTACTCAAAAAGAGCTTTTCCTCGACGGAAAGCTTGAAGGGTCACGGGGGGTAAAATGACCACCATGCGCACAGATGTTGGCGTGCATCAGGCAAAAATAGCGTATCGCACTCGATCCCAAAAAGGCAACGCGTTGGTCGAATTTGCGCTCATCCTGCCCATATTTCTGGCTCTCATCTTTGGTATGGTTACTTTTTCTTTAGCCCTGTACAACAAAACCGTGCTCACCATGGCCACCCGGGAGGGCGCGCGTGCCGGAGCCGTGTACATTACAAACCGGACCAAGGCTATCATCGATAGCAGCGCCGCTGTCGCTGCCAGGAATGTCTATCAGGGCAAACTCATCTCATTTGGGGCTGGCATGCCCATCCAGCTTGACTTTAATGCTGATCCGATTAGTGACAACTTCATTACCGTCACGGCCAGCATCACTTACACCGGATTGTTTTGGGGCTTTATTAAAAACTCAAATTCAAACACAGGCTATCCAATCTCGACCGAATCCACCATGAAGCTCGAATAACCATGACACGGTCACACCCCATCACAAAACTGCTGCACGGCCAGCATGGCAATACAGCCATTCTGTTTGCACTGTGCTTGCCGGTGCTGCTGGGCTTTGCCGCTTTGGCGGTTGACCTTGCCCGCCTCAACATGGTCAAGGTCGAGCTTCAAAACGCAGCCGACGCTGCTTCGCTGGCCGGAGCTTCTTCACTGATCAAAGTAGGAAGCTACAAAAATTGGTCAGTGGCTGAGACCACTGCGAATACTGTGGCAAAACAAAACTACGCCAATGCCGAGCTGATTCAGGATGTGAATGTGAGCACTGATTCGGGTTACTGGAACATCCCCAACCGCTCGTACAATCCGAGTCACGTCAGCATTCTTGCAGGAGATGTCCCCGCCGTCCGCGTCACGGTTTCTATTGGGTCCTTGAATTTGTTTTTCGGCCGCTTTTTAGGAACCAATGGCCCTACCGCTAAACCCGTCAGCGCCAGAGCCATTGCCATGATACCCTATCCAGGCGGTCCCTTTGAATATGGAATATTTTCCACCTTAAGTCTGAATTTAAATACCAATCAGCTTGATGTAACAGGCTCAGTTCATACCAATAACAATCTAAATCTCAATAGTAATAATGTTGATATTACTGGTAATGCAGAAGCTCACGGATCAGTTAACATCAATGCCAATCATTCGACGATAGGTGGTTTAACATTACCCAATGCAGACATTATAAATATGCCGGATTACAGTGCTGCTATAGCCGCAGCGGCAGCGGCAGCTAATCAAACGTATACCGGTCCCCAAATATTTAGTAGTAATCAAATTTATTCTAATCCGATTTACGTCAAAGACCTTACAGGACAGCCAGGCACAGGCACTCTCACTGTAACTGCCAATACAGTTCAATTTACAGGAGCTGTTATGGCAGACGGCAATATTACATTCCAAAGCAATGTTATGACGGCAGGCAACCAACAGGTAAGCTTTTATTCTAAAAACGGAAATATAACGATTATTAATAATAACAATACCATAAACGGAGTGTTATACGCCCCCAATGGCACAATTACAATCAATAGTAATAATATTCATATAAATGGTTCTGTTGTAGGTCGACAGATCATGATAAACGCTGACGGGTTGGATATTAATAGAACCGATTATCCAATAACATCGTTACAAGGAAGAGGTGGAGCGTTGGTTCAATAATTAGATTCAGGAGTAGTTTCTTGTAGCTCCTTTGATGGATTTTAATAAAACAGACGATAATAAGATAGATAAGCCATCCACTGGTATTGGATTTGTAGATGGCTTCGGCAACGGGGTGCCATACGTCGCATCCACCCATATGCTTCAATAACCACACATGAAAATTGTTACGTACTCTCCCCTTCCATGGGAGGTCCCCGATGCAAAACTTGAACTGGGTCAACACCAACTGGTCCGACTGGTGGGCGAGGTAGGGTTCATGGTGCGCCAAGTCACCGCAAAAAAACCTGACCTCGTATTTATCGTGGGCTTTGAACCTGCCGAGCCCCATTACATTGATGAGGTAGAGAAACTTTGCCTCGCTCTGCCGCATGCCGCCATTGTGGCCCTGCACCCGCAAACAGAGCCCAAACTTTTGTTGTCGCTTATGCGCGCTGGTGTGCGTGAAGTCATTGTCGACAGTGCCCCCGAAACCCTGCAAAAAGTTATCGAACGCATTCTCCTTCGTACCAAAGGCGCAAGCATCACCAAGGGTCGGGTTTTTGGATTTGTCTCTTCCAAAGGGGGGATGGCAGCACCTGCATAGCGGCCAACCTCGCCGTTGCGCTCTCTTTAGAGCCCGAAACCCGCGTGCTTGCGGTCGATGTCTATTTACCCTTTGGAGATCTTGACATGTACCTCACCGGAGATAACAACGCTCAAGATCTGGCTGACATCTCCAGTCGATCCGAGCGGCTCGACCAGTCGCTGCTCAACAGCATGGTGCAGCACATAAGCCCCAGGCTCGACCTCATCCCATCGCCCACCACGTTCGAAAAAATCGTTCAAATCGAACCCGATAACGTGAGCAAACTCATTGAGATTGCCAGGAACTTTTACGATTATATTGTGGTAGACATTGGTACATCTTTCGATCAGGTAGGTATCTCTGTTCTCGATCACCTTGATGAACTTTGCATCGTATGTACGCCGTCGTTACCATCGTTGAGGCGGGCGGGGCATCTCCTTAAACTCTGGAAAGAATTTGAAAAATCCACGTCGCGCATCGAAATTATCCTCAACCGTGCTGACACAACTGTTCCCATCTCCAGTAAGGAAATCGAGAAAGTCATCGGCAGGCCAATTAACCATCGCTTCCCCTCCGACTACAAAGCCGTGCAAGAATCCCTCATGATTGGTCACTCATTCTTGCTCGTGGCACCCAATTCCAAACTTTCCAAAACACTGGTTGACTGGGCCTTGCACATCACAGGTCACAGCCATCTTAAACCCTCGCTATGGAAACGCTTAAAGATCAAATAGCTAACTGGAACCTCTCCCCCAAAAGGGTTCCAGCTCCCCCTGCATCGGCGCCTGCAACCACTGAGGCGCAGGTACAACTTAATGCGGTTGAGATTCTAAATTCGCTGGCATCAGAACCAGAGATAAAAACATACGTATCCCCGGGGGTTGACTATTACACGATCAAAATGAAGCTGCACCAAAAGCTGCTCACCCGCATCGACCTCAACGCCCTCGAAAGTCTGACACCTGAGCAACTGCGCAACGAGCTTGGGATCTTGCTTGTCGCTCTTATCGAAGAAGATAAACTCCCCCTCAATGATCAAGAGCGCACCAGTTTGGTGGCCGACCTCAAAAACGAAATCATGGGTCTGGGCCCTTTGGAGCCATTGCTGGCCGACCCTACCATTTCTGAAATCATGGTCAACGGCTACCAAAACGTCTTTATCGAAAAAAGAGGACGCATTCAGCCCACCGATATCCGCTTCAACGACGATGCACACCTCATGAAAATCATCGACAAAATCGTCTCTCGTGTTGGCCGCCGCATCGATGAGTCAAGCCCCATGGCCGATGCCCGCCTTCCCGATGGGTCGCGCGTCAACGCCATCATTCCGCCAGTAGCTCTCGACGGTCCTGTCCTCACCATTCGGCGCTTTGCGGTTGTGCCCCTGCAAATGGAGGATCTCATTCAAAAAAACACCCTCACACGCACCATGGCCGAACTGTTGTCAGCTCTGGTTAAAGTCAAGTGCAACATCATTATTTCCGGGGGCACCGGTTCGGGTAAAACCACCCTGCTCAACATTCTGTCGAGCTTTATTCCTGCCACCGAACGCATGGTCACCATCGAAGACACTGCCGAGCTGCAGCTTCAGCAAACTCACGTCATTCGGCTGGAAACGCGCCCGCCCAACATCGAAGGCAAAGGCGAAATCTCCATGCGTGCACTTGTGAAAAACGCCTTGCGCATGCGGCCTGACCGCATCATACTGGGCGAGGTACGCAGCGCAGAGGTGATCGACATGCTGCAAGCCATGAACACCGGCCACGAGGGCTCGCTCACCACCATTCACGCCAACAGCCCGCGTCATGCGCTGGGCCGGCTCGAAAACCTGGTGGGCATGGGTGGCATCAGTATACCCAGCAAAGCCCTGCGCGAGCTCATTTCCTCGTCGCTTCACATTATCATCCAGGAAACACGACTCAATGACGGCACCCGCAAGATCACGAGTATTCAGGAACTCATCGGCATGGAAGGCGACATCATTACCATTCAGGAAATCTTTACCTACAAGCGTACCGGCACTAACCCGGACGGAATGGTGCAAGGAATATTCAGTGCCACGGGAGTGCGTCCCAAACTATATGACAAAATCCTCACCTACGGCATCGCCCTCAGTGAAAACATGTTCGACCCCGACCCCAATTATATATAACCTCTGTGCAGATGATGAGCACTTTTTTGATCCCTTTCTTTGCTTTCGTAGCAGTCATGCTGATCATGCTGCTGCTCTATGGGGTGTGGCTCCTCTTTTTCGACAAAAGCAAACACCTCAAAAAAAAGCGTTTGCAGACCATCCAAAACACCTTTGACTCGTCCAGGCAAAGCATTAGCAGCGTGCAGGAGAGTAAACTCGAAATTTGGCTACGCTCACGCTCAAAAAGATTTGCGCGACTCGAAAACCGGATCAACGTCGCCCACGTCTCGCTCAATGCCTGGGGCTTCATGAGCATCATGCTCGCCTTGTTTACGGTGGTTATGGTGTTGGGTCTTCTGCGCCAAACAAACCCCTTGCTCTTGCTCGTGTTGGCCGTCGCCATCGCCAGCACACCGCTTAAGTGGTTATCCCGGCAAGCCAACAAGCGCCGCCAGGCCTTCGGCGACAAACTCCCGGAAACGCTTGACTACATCTCGCGCGCAATGCGCGCCGGCCACAGCCTTACCTCAGCCATCGGCATGGTTGGCAAGGAGTTAGGGGATCCCATAGGTTCCGAATTCAAAATTGTCTTTGATGAAATCGCCTTCGGCATCCCATTCAAAGAAACCCTCGTCCATCTCGGCCAGCGCGTCCAAAGCTTTGACCTCAATTTCTTTATCATTGCACTCATGATCCATCACGAAGCTGGCGGCAACCTCACCGAACTGCTCGATGGGTTGGCCGGTACCATGCGTGAACGCATAAAACTGCGCGGCAAAGTTCGCACGCTCTCTTCCGAAGGGCGCGCATCAGCTTGGGTACTGGGCTTTATGCCCTTTTTTATGGCCGGTATTCTCACGCTCGTAAACTACCCCTACATGTCGGTGCTCTGGACTACTTCCCAAGGCCAGACCCTCATCATCATTAGTTCCGGCCTCATGGCTGTTGGCTTCTATTCGCTCAACAGCATCACCCAGATCAAGGTTTAACCCAAGCCACGCCAACATGCAAGCATTCCTGCAAATCCTGACCATCGTGCTCTCGGGGGCCGCTGTAGCCTCGGTTGTACTCGCGTTGTACAATTTGGTGGTCGACCAAACCATCAAAAAACGCCTCACCAAAATCGTTCGCCAAGGCTGGGCCCCAGCCGACACCTCCTTGACAAAGACGGCCAACAATATATCCTCCTTAGTCAACATCCTCTCTAAACCCTCGCTCCCGGCAGAAGGGTGGCAAAGCTCCAGCGTTCAGATTAAGTTTTTGCAAGCCGGCATTCGTAACCCAAAAATACCTCAGTACTACTTCGCCATTAAAACCCTGCTCACACTGGTGCTGCCGGTGGTGCTGGCATTGTTTCTGCATTTCAACCAGCCCCAGATCACCTTCTTTCGCGCCACGATTTTTGTGTTGCTCACAGCCGCAGCAGGCAACTACCTGCCCGAAATGGTGCTGCACTACATGACTCAGAAACGTATCAAACGCTTGCGCAACAGCCTGCCCGACATGATCGACCTCATGGTTATCTGCACCGAGGCGGGAATGGGCATTGATGCCGCCATTGCCCGCATATCGCACGAAATGGTTCGCAACAACCCCGACCTGGCCCAAGAGTTTTACCTCTCAGCACTCGAAATACGCGCCGGCGCCAATCGCACCGAAGCCTTGCGCAACTTGGCACTGCGCACAGGCCTCGACGATCTGAAAGACCTCGTCTCCGTGATCGTACAGTCCGACAAATTTGGCACCAGCCTGGCCGAATCGTTGCGCGTACAGTCAGACATGATGCGCACAAAACGCACCCAACGCGCCGAAGAAATGGCCGCCAAAATCCCCGTCAAAATGACGGTGCCGCTCGTCTTGTTTATTTTTCCGACGCTCTTGATTGTGCTGCTGGGGCCGGCAATCATTCAGGTGATTCAAGTTTTTACCAAGAAGCCCTAACCATGAGCCTCAGCTACCTGTTGCGCGTGTGGGCTCACTGGCCATGGTGGTTGGCCGGTGTGTGGGTGGGCATTTGGCTGGTTCCCTTGGCCCGCATCATTCCGCGCAAGGTGTTGCATTGCGCCAAAGCCTCCCTGAACGCATGGCAGGGCCCCGGTGGCGGCCTGGATCAACCAATTCCAATGGCTCGACACATTTGGGTGCCTTTGGTCAACGCCTGCCTGTGGGCCTATGCGGCCGAGACCGCCAGCCACCCGGCATTCTGGGGCGCGCTTGTTGGGGCCAGTTTGGCCAGCACTCTGGTATTGCTCGCCCTGATTGACTGGGACACTACCCTGTTGCCCGACTG
>CAJAOR010000127.1 GCA_903942355.1 uncultured Chlorobiaceae bacterium
CATCGACGCAGGTGCTGTGACATGGGGCAGCGGACTGGGCGTTACTGTCGGTGCGATAAGCACGGCCAACAGTCTGGTTGGCTCTGCGACAATGGACGGGCTTGGCTCAACCGTAACAGCTCTAACGAATGGAAATTTCGTAGTCGCTTCACCAAATTGGGATAACGGACTGGCCCTCGACGTTGGAGCGGTAACCTGGGGCAGCGGACTTGGCGGCACCACCGGAGCAATCAGCCAGGCCAACAGTCTGGTGGGATCAACAAAAAATGATGGTGCCCGCTATAACATAACACCCCTTATGAACGGCTGCTACGTGGTGGGTAGTCCTTATTGGGATAATGGTTCAGCCACCGATGCGGGCGCCGTGACCTGGGGGAATGGAGATGGTGGCACCATCGGAGTAATAAGCGCTGCCAACAGTCTGGTGGGATCATCAAAAGAGGATTACGCAGGATCGGATGATTCAGGGTCAAATAAGGTAACTGCTCTGAAAAATAGCAATTACGTTGTTTCCTCAACGGAATGGAACAAGGGAGCGATAACCAATGCCGGTGCGGTGAGCTGGGGAGATGGTTTTGGCGGAACTGTTGGAACAATAAGCACCGCAAACAGTCTGGTGGGCTCAAAAACAGGCGATCATGTGGGTACAACAGTGACCGCCATGCCTGACGGCCAGTACGTGGTTTGCTCACCCTTATGGAACAATGGATCCATCACCAACGCAGGAGCAATAACCCTGTTGAGTGGACTCGGCAGCTCGACCGGAGAGATCAGTTCAGCAAACAGCATGCTTGGCTCCAACAAGGAAGATCAACTTGGTACCGGCAGCATTACACCGCTCAGGGTAGGAAGCATGAAGGGAAGCTTCGTCATCAGCGATTTTTCCTGGTCCAACGAAACCGGCAGGGTAGATATTCTTACGCCCATCAATGGAAAGGAATCGGTGCAACAGGAGTACGCCTTCAATCCGGAAACAGACAACACCTTCAATCCTGCCCTCATAACTTCACTGCTCAATGCAGGCGAGCATCTCATTCTGAAGGCCAACAACGACATCACCATCAATTCAGCCATTGTTGCCAATAATCCTCTGGGCAATGGAGGAAACCTTGAGCTCAATGCCGGAAAAAGCATTCTCATCAATGCCAATATCACGACTGACAACGGCAACCTGACCATGGTGGCCAATGACACGCCGGCAAACGGAGTCGTTGAAGCCGGGCGCATGGATGGCAACGCAGCAATCACCATGGCACCGGGCACAGCTATCGACGCGGGTACGGGAAACGTCAACATCGAGATGCGCAATGGAACTGGCAAGGGCAATACGGGAAATGGTGATATCACCTTGTGCACCGTCACCGCTGGCACCATCAGCGCCGTGAACTATGGGCCCACGGCCGATTCAGGCATCACTCTTGCTTCTGGAGTTCTCACTGCCAATGCATCCAGCGGCAGCAGCATTATTCTGGCTGGCCATGATTTTATCAACAGCTCGGGATCGATACTCTCTACCACCGGAACAGCACGATGGCTGATCTATTCTGATAATGCCGACACAAACGTCAAGGGCGGACTGATTGCCGACTTTCGTCACTATGACGCCAGCTATAGCAGCTACTCGCCTCTCAGTGTAAGCGAATCCGGCAACGGCTTTATCTACATCGATATTCCGAGCCTGAGCAGTCCGGTACTGGCCTGGATGAATGATGCACAGCAGACGGGGCGGCAAATGGTTGACGGAGAAACCACTGTTAGCAGCTTTCGTCGGGCAATCAGTACCATCAACAAAAGCATTACTATCCAGCAACGCTCAGCTCCGGGGGCTGGAAAGCGGGTAGAGAACAGTGGTTTTCTTGCCGGCAATACAATAGAGGTGCCAGAAGTTGCGGAGGCTTTCTTCATTTTTCCTCTCCCTGGCAGCCTGTTCAGCCACAGCAATCCTGATGCGGTTATCTCCCTTGAAGTGCTGTCGGTCAATGGTTCATCAATACCGGTCTGGATGTCATTTGATCCAAAACGAAACGTTATAACCGGGAAGCCCCCAAAAGAGGCAAAAGGGGTCTACCGGGTGGAACTTGCCGCCAAAGACCAGTTTGGCGACCATGCCCGATCGCTCCTGTTGCTAAAAATCGGATAAGAATTTTTTAAAAAATGGATCGCCGGTTGAAACCTTGATCCACCTTCACGGTTGCGTAAATTTCACAAAGTCTGCGATGTCCAGATCACTGAAAATACTCTTGTTCGCTTCAGCCTTGACGGCAAGCACCGCTTTTGCGGATGAAATTCCTGATGCAGGACGTATTCTCAAGGAGAGTACTCCCCTGCCATCTCTGGCACCGCTAAAGGAGCTGCCGGCTTTTCAGAATCCGGTGATAGTCGATGAACAGCCACCAGACAGCACTTTGGTCGAAGTTACAGGCTTTATCTTTACCGGCAATACGCTCTTTTCAAATGACGAGCTTTCACGGCTCATATCGGGCTGCATTGGCAAAAAGATGACATTTGCCGGACTTAATGATGCTAGTGCAGCAATCACCAATGCTTATCGAAAAAAAGGGTATTTCCTTGCATCGCTTTTTTTTCCCCCGCAAACAGTAAAGCCGGGGATGCCCCTGGTTATTGAAATCAGTGAAGGCGTCCTGGAAAATATCCATGTTGAAACCAGGCCAGTCAAAACAAGAATACGGACCTCCATCCTCGAAGCCCATGCCAAACAGGTGCCCATAGAACAGCCACTCAAAGAGAGTTCCCTGACCTCCATGGTCATAAGAACCAACGAGCTTCCGAATATCTCTTCCCGCATTCTGCTCGAACCAGGCTCCAGACCCGGCACAACAAAAGCAACCCTTGAAGTCACCGAAGGAAGGCCTTACAGCTTTTTGTTCGACTTGGACAACTATGGAGACCGTGCAACCGGAGAGAATCACATTGGCGCCACCATGAATCTCTATTCTCCGCTGCATCTGGGAGATCAGTTCACCTTGCGCCTGCAGACCTCTTCGACCAGTGATCTCCAGAATATACAGTCTGCCTATTCCATACCGGTAAGCGTCTCCGGAACCAGTATTGGACTGAACTATTCCTATGTAAACTATCGGCTGGGTGGATTATTTGAACCATTAAACGCGGAAGGCAATGGTCACAACCTGACTCTTGCCATTACCCAGCCGCTCATACGACAAAGAGATCTGACCGTTAATGCAACCATTGCCGGAGAAGGCAGCATACTTGACGACCGGATCGAGAGTATACCGTTAAGAAATCAGCGTCATACAACATCCTGGCAGGCTGGCCTTACCTCAGTTCGCCGGGACAGGATTCTTGGGGGCGGTTCAACCTCGCTTTCGCTTGGTTTTGTGGGAGGACAACTGAGTATTGATGATTCCGAAATGCTCTCGATTGACCAAGCGTCAACCGGACTGCACACCAACGGTGATTATTCAAAACTGACCATGATGTTTGCCCGAAACCAGACCATTGCTCATGGATTGTCTCTTTACGCAGGAGCCTATGGCCAATGGAGCAAGACAAACCTGACCAGCTCGGAACAACTCTCCCTCGGCGGTCCCGGCGCAGTACGTGCATGGCAAAGAGGTGAATCTTGCAGCGACAGGGGTGTTGTTGCAACAACTGAACTGGACTATCTGTTTGGATCTGTCGGAGAACTCCCCGGCTCACTCCAGATCAGGACGTTTGTTGATTATGGCTATGCACTGCTCCATGCCAAACCCACCCCCGGAGCGGGCAATAACACCCGCAACCTTACCGGAGCAGGGTTTGGCATGAAATGGTTTAACATGAGCAACTATATCATCGAGGCAACCTGCGCATGGAAAATCGCTGGAGAGAGCGACCCAACCGACACCCCGATGATTTTTGTCCAGGCAGTAAAGCGCTTTTAATACGGCATTTCTCTCGCTTTTTCAACGAATAAATTGCGCATAATAGATAGTTTTTTTATACTGAAATTGAGGGGTTTTTCTGCAGAAATGCAGAATCCTTTTGTCGCTGAATTTTTAGGCGGTGGGTATGTTCCCTTCCCCCGCATTCCCAACCCTAACCCTGGAGACAATCATGAAACAACTGAAAATGCTGCTTTTTCTTGTCATCTTCTCCATTCCTGCTCTTGCTTTTGCCGATTTAACTGGCAGATGGAGCTGTAATGACGGAGGCACCTATTACCTGAGGCAGCTTGGCAAAGAGGTCTTCTGGTTTGGAGAGCGCTCTCCAACTGGGCCGGTATGGTCCAATGTCGCATCAGGCCACATTGACGGAAACCAGATCGTTCTCCGCTGGGCTGATGTTCCAAAAGGCTCAGTCATGAGTGAGGGAATCCTGATTCTTCGTCTGGATACTCCAAACAAAGCTACCGCAACCTATAAAACCGGCGGCTTTGGCGGTTCCATCTGGACTCGTCCATAACTGACTTTACCGACGAAATGGCAAATAGGATACCGTTTCGCTTTAATGAGGAGAACACTTAAATAACAAAGCCCCGGCAAAGTTGCACGGGGCGTTGTTGCTTCCAGGGCAAGACAAGAGGCTTTACCTTGTGCCCGAGTGCGGCCTGTCACCGCCAGCATCCCTGCCCTCTTCATGATGATGTGAACGCCGGTCATGATCGGAATTCTCATGCCAATAAGAGGCGCAACCGGCAAATAAAAAAACAAGCGCAACAAGAAGTATCTTTTTCATCATTATGTCATTTTGATCTTAGATTCATAGCGAAACCATTCCAACAATCAAACCCTGCACATCATTCACAACCGATACGTCTATGCTTTACAACACGAAAGCCGAAAAACAGCACACAACGGCAGAGCGCAATGCACTTACAACTTTATAGTTATACCGCTTCTACGATGATGATGGTGTCTGCGATACTCAATATCACGATGACGCCGTCTTTCATCACGGTAACGGCGGGACTGATCATATCCGCGATTATGGGGATGATGGTGAGTCCCTCCAACCCCGACACCAATCTGAACCTTGACTACGGCCTGAGCATCAACATGGGGAACACTGAGAAGCATACCTGCAACTGCCAAAACCAACCAAATCTTCTTTTTCATCGTTGTCATCCTGTTAAATTTGTTAACAAGGATTGAATACGTCGATCAACCCTTATAACCCGAAAGCAAGCAAAACCGGCTTTGTAAAAAACCTAAATACCAGCTTTGCTTCATAAAACAAAGTACACAAATAGCACACAAAAAAACTCAAAACCGAGATAATCACTTATTATTCCACCCATTCGGCAAGGATCGACTGTTGCTTACTGATAAGGAATACGATAAATAGCTTAAAAGGAAGATTCCTGAACTATCGGCTAATTACCAATTATTTGCTAATTTTGATGTAAACGGCCAACTTGAACCACTTATGTTTTACCCTTTATCTGAACTGGAATGTGCTTGTTTTTGAGCTTTCCGTACTATGAGCCTGACCCTATTGGCATTCGCACGACTCCCTTTCATAAATCAAAATCAAATTTCACTGACCATGCAAAATAAACAGGATGTCATCTCTGTTTTTGTTACCGGTGATGTTACCATTGACTGGAATATCGCACATATCTCACGCGAATTAAATGAAGTAACTGACTGGACCGGTGACGACAGTTGCAGAGTGAACTGGCAAGATGTCAGTGCCGACCTCCTTTGCCGAATGAGTTGGCAACATGGCAGTGCCGCTCTCCTTGCTGATCTCATGACATCCATGGCGAATCAGCTCAAGGAAGAGTTGCACGTTCCTGTTGATGTTACAAGTGCGCACACAACCTCAACAAAAACGATTGATCCATTCGCCCCAGGATACTATCACTGTTATTCCGTTTGGGCTCCATACCGCGACAAGGATGCTCCCGCCAACGTCGTCTGGCGGGTTGAGCGTTTTCTTGGTCTGGACCGCTCCTCCAAAATAGCTGCGGATCAACACGAAGACGGCAATGTTCCCACCGGCCCCGATAATGCCGATATTATCGTCCTTGATGATAGTAATCTCGGTTTCAGAGATCAACCGTCTCACTGGCCAAAAGCGATAAGCCACCCTGACGAGGATAAAAACGCTCCATGGATTATAGTAAAAATGTCGCAGCCGGTCGCACAGGGAGCCTTATGGGAGCATCTGGTATCAAAATTCTCGGATAGGCTTATTGTCGTCCTAAGCATTAACGATTTACGGCAGTCGGCTATTCAGGTCAGCGCCCAGATTTCATGGGAAAAAACCGCTCAGGAACTGATCTGGGAACTGACACACAATCTCATGATCAACAGCCTGACCAATTCGGCCTACACAATCGTTTCATTCGGCCCAACCGGCGCTATTCTTCTGCCTGGAGTGAAAAAGCATGAACCGTCCCAGCTTCTTTTTGATCCAATATACATGGAGCGTGAATGGCCTGCAGGTAAAGGAGAAATTATTGGAAAAACGTCGGTACTGGTAACAGGCATTGTTCGCGAAATTATCATCAACAATGAAAAGCCTGACTTTCCGAAAGGAATCCAGGCAGGCATCCTGGCAATGCGTCACCTGCATAAGGCAGGGTATTATGGAGGAACTGACTCGTCACCTCGCTTACGGTTTCCGATTGAAGATATTATTGCTCATTTGAAGAGCGGAGAGATGCCTCTGGCAGTTGCCGAATGCCCGACACGAAATATTGAGCAACAATCGCAGCCATCATCATGGACAATCTTGAGAGATCGTTATTATAATGACCTTGAAGAGTTAAGTCAGCGGATAGTCCTTCAGGGCGCAAAAGCTGCCTTGAAAAACATTCCGATTGGGGAATTTGGAGAGCTTGTTACGGTGGATCGCCAGGAAATCGAATCACTCAGAAGCATTCACAGCCTTATTTCAGAATATTGCAATCAGCAGGAAGATCGCCCTATTTCGATCGCTGTTTTTGGCCCTCCCGGTTCAGGGAAATCATTCGCAGTCAAGCAGATAGCCAAAGCGGCCAATCCGGACAAAAAAATTGCAGAAAAAACCTATACTTTCAATCTCTCACAGTTCAAAAGCCCCGCTGACCTGAGCGATGCCTTTCATCAAATTCGTGATGTCGCATTATCCGGCAAAATACCGCTGGCATTCTGGGATGAATTCGACTCATCGCTTGACGGCAAAAAACTAGGTTGGCTGCGTTACTTTCTTGCACCGATGCAGGACGGTGAATTTCAGCAGGGACAGCTTACCCACCCAATAGGCAAAGCTATTTTTGTCTTCGCTGGCGGCACCTCTTCAAGTCTTGAATCTTTTACAAAATCCGAAAAGCAGAGTGAGCTTGTTGAAGCAAAAGTTCCTGACTTCCTCAGCCGACTGAAAGGATTTCTCAATGTGCTTGGCCCGAATCCACAACTGTCTGAAGGTCGAGATGATCCCTATTTCATTGTGCGTAGGGCGATTCTCCTGCGTTCACTGTTCGAGCGGCTGACTCCCCAATTATTCGACAGGAATCGCGTACTGCGTATCGATACGGGCATCATTCGCGCGTTTCTCAGGGTTGAAAGCTATCGGCATGGGTCACGCTCAATGGAGGCAATTGTTGCCATGAGCCGGCTTGGCAACGCAACTCATTTTAACCGTTCCTACCTGCCGCCCGAAGAACAACTGGAACTGCATGTTGATCCGCATTCTTTTATGGCAATGGTTCATCATCTGGAACTCAATGAAGAACTGCTAGAAAAATTAGCCCGGCTTAACCATCAGTTGTATTACAACAACCTTAAAAGCCAGGGCTACGAATGGGCGCACGTTACTGATGAAAATGCAAACCCCAAAACACACAGTTCACTGGTAGGCTATACTGCCCTCTCAACGCACAAGAAGGAGATGAACCGTGCTCTTGTCCGTGAAATCCCCAATAAACTCGCGGCTTTTGGCTATGCCATTGTTCCCATGCGCAACAATGAACAACCTGTTGAATTTCTGATAACGGAACTGAAAGAGATGGCGATACTGGAACACGAGCGGTGGATGGATGCCAAACTGAAGGATGGGTGGAAATTTGCCATCCAAACCAATAAAGAAAAACAGCTTCATGCCCTGCTCGTAGACTGGGAACGGCTGCCAAAAGAAGCAAAAGATAAATACCTCTCCCTGGTTTCAGAAAATATTCCACGATTGCTCAGGGAGGCCGGTTATACCATCGTAAAGCTTTCCCAATAAACGCAAAGAGATATTTTCAAGTCCCTCTTCTTCACCCCAATCAGCTGACGGCGACAAGAGGGACCAAAAAACCGCAATTCGCGAAAAAGTATTTTTTTGCGTACACTTGGCTGTGCTAAAGGTAAACCGGTAGAGAGAATATTCATACAATGATGCGCATTTCACGAAAAATAGAGATCGATTACGGCCATACCCTTCCGAACAGCTTTTCGTTCTGCAACCAGTTGCATGGTCACCGGGGGGTGGTTATTGCCACTGTCGAAGGTAAGCTGATTGATCGGAAGGGTGACGGCGAAGAGGGAATGGTGATGGATTTCAAGTTTTTGAAAGAGATCATGGTTGAACACATTCACGACAAGCTTGATCACGGCTTTGCCGTATGGAAAGAGGATCATGAAGATCTCGACTTTATCATAAAGCGCAATTCACGGGTGCTGGTCACCGATGAGCCGCCGACGGCTGAATCGCTTGCAAAGTGGGCATTCAACCAGATCCGGCACCATCTGCCTGACGGAGTAAGACTGACACAAATCCGCTGGTACGAGACGCCAAACAATTGGGCGGATTATGATGAATAAGTCCTGAAGGTCAACGATTAAAATAATATTGCCGGATTTCAGAGATGCCACAGCCTTAAAAGATCACTTCCACTTCTCCCTCTTTTTGCTTACGTTAAATAAATACACTTTAATTACGCTGCCTCCACGGCATTTATTCAACAGCAACAGGAAAAAGCGAGCAATGCGAATACATGATATTGCCCTTGAGAACAGACCGAGGGAGCGCTTTCTGCGAAGCGGGGCAGCTTCACTCAGTTCCGCTGAACTTCTCGCCATTATCCTGAGGACCGGAACCAAAAACCTCAATATTGTTGATACCTGCAACGAAATCATTGCCAGGTTTACCCTTGAAAAGCTTTCCAGTACAACAATCAAGGAACTCCAGGAGATCAAGGGAATCGGAAAGGCCAAGGCAATGCAGATCGTTTCGATTTTCGAACTGAACAAGCGAATCCATTACAGCAGCAACCAGAATAAAAAAATACAGTCTGCAAAGGATATCTTTGAGTACATGGCTGGCCGGATTCCGGATGAAACAAAAGAGCATCTCTTTGTACTGCACCTGAACACCAAAAACCAGATTATCAAAACCGAGCTTGTCTCTGTCGGAACGCTTAATGCCGCACTCATTCACCCGCGGGAGGTATTCAAGGCGGCCATAAAAGAGAGTTCTCACGCTATCATCCTGGTGCATAACCATCCTTCGGGCGATGTTGAGCCAAGCAATGCCGACAAGCAGGTCACTGACCTCCTCAAAAAGGCTAGCGCTATCATCCAGATTGATTTGCTGGATCACATCATTATCGGGAAAACGGGATGGTTCAGCTTTCGGGACAGCTTGCTTCTCTGATACCCTGCCCCTGCCTCTTCAGCCGAAGGAGAACTGGGCAGACGAACCATTTGCCGAATCGTTCAGGGAAATTTCACGGACATTTTTTGCCTGCAACCCTTTCTGCGTTTTGTCAAGCTCAAAATGAACCTGGGCATCCTGATTCAGTACCTTAAAGTTCTGCTCTGACTGGATGGCGGAAAAATGAACAAAAATATCCTCACCACCCTCTGGATTCAAAAGAAAGCCGTAGCCTTTTTTGCCATCAAACCATTTAACTTTGCTTATTGTCATGATAAGCATTACAATTTACCACTTTTTGAGGATGTGCAATGCAGTCAGGAATGACACACATTTGCCGTTTATTTACGTGTGAAATATATGCATTTTTTCTTATTTATTCGTCGCCGCGACCAAATAACACAACAATATTACAGCTGCTACATGACACAGCACTCACGAATAATCATTTCATACCGATATAATAAAAACAGTTAATCACTCAATAATGAAACATGTCATCATGATCACCGGTGCCGGCAAAGGAATTGGCAAGGCCATTGCCCTTGATTTTGCCAAGAAGGCAGAAACACAGGCGGAGTTTGATCCCGTCTTGATCCTTGTATCAAGAACCCTTGCCGATCTGGAGTCTGTTGCAGCTGAATGCCGCTCTTTCGGGGCTGCGACGGATCTATTCCAGACGAACATTGCTGACACGGCCCAGATTGACAGACTGGTCAGCTCCACCGCTGAACGCTACGGCACCATTGACTGCCTGGTCAACAATGCGGGCGTAGGACGGTTCAAGCCGCTCGCAGAGCTGACAGAGGAAGATTTTGACTCTACCATGTCGGTCAACCTCAAGGGCACTTTTTTCCTTACACAGCGAGTTTTTGCTATCATGGAAGAGAAGAGGTCCGGCCATATCTTCTTCATCACCTCAATTGCGGCTGAAACAGCTTTCAAGAGCTCTTCGATCTATTGCATGTCGAAGTTTGGTCAAAAAGGGTTGGTCGAGGCGATACGGCTCTATGCAAAAGCATGCAATGTCCGCATTACCAATGTCATGCCAGGCGCCGTTTATACGCCGATGTGGGGTGATGTTCCTGATGCCATGAAATCCCTCATGATGATGCCTGAAGATGTCTCCCAGCCTCTGGTCAACGCCTATTTCATGCCGCAGCGAACATCGGTGGAAGAACTTGTGCTCCGGGCGGTTGGCGGTGATCTCAAAGAATAAACAAAGCCATAGCCCTTGTGGGAAAGCCGCTTTTTTTCCTGTATTTTGCGCATTCTTCTTTTAAAAAACTTTTGAGCCTACCCAACCATGAGTCTGAAAGAAAAAATAGATCTGGATCTGAAAAATTCAATGAAAAGCGGCGACAAGACCCG
>CAJAOR010000128.1 GCA_903942355.1 uncultured Chlorobiaceae bacterium
AAAAATCGTTTTCAGCGCCCACCAGACCGACTCGATATAGTCATTGGTACAGGTAATATAGGGATGGTCCATATCGACCCAGTATCCCATCCGTTCGGTCAGCTTTCCCCACCCTTCCCGATTATCGTCAATGTGATGGTATACCAGCGCTCTTGCCTCAGCATTAAACTCGCCATCGCCATATGCAACAACCTGGGCCTTGTTCTTCAGGCCAAGCTTCTTCTCCACCGAAATCTCTACCGGCAACCCGTGCGTATCCCAGCCGGCCTTGCGCGGCACCCGATAACCCTGCATGGTCTTGTAGCGGCATACAACATCTTTTATGGTACGGCTGAAGACATGGTGAACACCCGGCTTGCCATTAACTGTTGGAGGGCCTTCATAAAAAGAGTATACCCGGTCACCCGGTTTTTCTTCAAGGCACTTGCGAAAAATCCCCTGCTCATTCCAGTATGCCAAAACTTCGGCCTCTACAGCACTGTAAGGCATATTAGAAGGATACTCGACAAATTTAGCGTTCATAGTTCTTCCGAAATCATTCAGTCAAAAACAGGCACAAGGCCTGTAATTATAAAAAAAGTTACCCTACCCGAACCCCTTAGTAAAACAATACAGGCAAGCTTTCCATTAACGGAAAAGCTTGCCTGAAAACATCTATGAAAAAAGCCTGACGAACAAAATGCCTCACAACACGGTTCAATACTTATTTCTTGCTGCCGAGCGTTGAATTGACACCTTCAAGGACCTTTTTTGCAACATCGGTAAGGGAGTCAAGCGACAGGGCAACAATTTTGCTTACAGGGTCAATCGAATTGTCAATAAACGTGCCGACACTGACAAAAAGCCTTGATAGATCGCCATTTACAGCACCACTACCCTGCTGCACCTGTCCTGAATCTTTTATTTCTTCAGCCATATTACACTGACATTTAGGGTTGGCGCCGACAAAACAATATTTTTAAAAATGTAATATATTTAATCGTTCTATCAAAGAAAATCAGAAGCCCCCCTTCAAATCATCTTGAGTGAAAAGCTGGGGCTCAAAATAGCTTGCAGCTTCGTACTACTGGCGTCCGTAACGATCCTCGATGCGCACAATATCGTCTTCTCCCAGATAACTGCCTGACTGGACCTCGATCAATTCAAGCGGAGTTGTGCCGGTATTCTCAAGGCGATGGAACTCACCGATCGGAATATAAGTCGACTGATCCTCACCAAGCGTCATTTTTTGGTCACCCACCGTCACTTGGGCTGTTCCCTTGACGACAACCCAATGTTCAGCGCGATAATGATGCTTTTGCAACGACAAAGCCGCCCCTGGATTCACCGTAATGCGTTTGACCTTGAACCGGTCTGAAAAATCAACCGTTTCATAGGTGCCCCACGGCCGGCAAACCCGCCGATGCGTCTCAACCTCATCCCGCTTATTTTTTTTCATCTCTTCAACAAGCACCTTGACATCCTGAACGCGATCCCGTGAGGCAACCAGCACAGCATCGGCTGTTTCAACGATGATATGGCCATCAAGACCAACTGCTGTAACAAGACGGTTTGTGGCATGAATATAGCAGTTCTTGACATCGTGCACCAGCACGTCACCCTTCTTTACATTGCCGGCGTTGTCATGCTCCTGCACATCCCAGAGCGCAGACCATGCACCCACATCACTCCATCCGGCATCAAGAGGAACAAGAGCTGCTTTTGCGGTTTTTTCCATCACCGCATAATCGATAGAGTCAGAAGGAGAGGCACAAAACGCGTCACTGTCGAGCCGCAAAAAGTCAAGATCAGCAACCGCTTTCTGCAAAGCCTCCCTGCACGCCGCAACAA
This sequence comes from uncultured Chlorobiaceae bacterium, assembly GCA_903942355.1. Lineage (GTDB taxonomy): Bacteria > Bacteroidota > Chlorobiia > Chlorobiales > Chlorobiaceae > Chlorobium. The sequence continues at coordinate 1,831 of CAJAOR010000128.1, forward strand.
TGGCAGGAGCATGCGCTTCAAGTTCGCGCAGATAAGCCTCAGCGTTAAAAAGAAAAATACCGCTGTTCCAGAAATAGTCACCAGAAGCAAGATAGCGCTCCGCCGTTTTCCTGTCGGGCTTTTCAACAAATTCAGAAACGGGATAGGCTCCCTTTTCACCAACACCCTTCACAGATGCCCTGATGTAACCATAACCGGTTTCAGGAGATGCCGGCACAATCCCAAAGGTAACCAGCTCCCCTTTTTCGGCCGCAGACACACCAGCGGCAACAACGCAAGCAAATGCGGCCGTATCGCGAATAACATGATCAGCAGGCAAGATCAACATGAGGGCGCCAGGATGCTTTTCAGTGATAAGCATTGCTGCTATGGCAGCAGCCGGAGCGGTATTGCGTCCTTTGGGCTCGAGAATGATCTCCCCTATATTGGTGTCTATCTCATGAAGCTGCTCGGCTACCAGAAAGCGGTGACTCTCATTACAGATACAGTAAACAGGCCCGATATCATCGGCCGAAGCAAGGCGAAGCACCGTCTCCTGCAGCATGGTCTTCTCTCCAACGAGTGACAGTAACTGCTTGGGATACAATGCACGTGAAAGAGGCCACAACCTTGTGCCTGAACCGCCACTGAGAATCACTGGAATAATCATGAAGAAAAAAAAGATTAAACATTAACGAGCACCATATTTCTCATACATCTTCCAAGTCGATGAAACAAGGGTATCGACATCACTATACTTCGGCACCCAGCCGAGGAGCTCCCGCGCTTTGCCTGCCGTTGCTACAAGTTCAGAAGGATCTCCCGCACGCCTGCCGACAATCTCTGCAGGCACAGCCATTCCGGTAAGGACGCGGGCCCGTTCAACCATTTCGAGCACACTGACGCCAGTCTCGCTTCCAAGGTTTACCGTTAGACTTTTGTCGTGCTTCAGAATATATTCAAAGGCGGTTACATGCGCTTCCGCCAAATCACTGACATGGACGTAGTCACGGATGCAACTTCCGTCGCGTGTCGGGTAATCATTGCCGTATATGGAGAGTTTCGGGCGGATACCGGCAGCCACTTCCATCACAATAGGCAGAAGATTCTCAGGATTCAGCTCAAGGCCCTTGATTCGCCCTTCAACATCATAACCGGCAGCATTGAAATAACGGATAGCCGCAAAGCGCATCCCTTTCAGCCGGTCATACCAGCCGAGAATTCGCTCGATTTCAAGCTTGGTGAAACCGTAAAAGTTTTCCGGGTCCTTTGGGTGCACCTCATCAATAGGCAAATATTGCGGATTGCCATAAACTGCGGCAGAAGAGGAAAAAATAATCGGTGACAATCTGGCCTCAGCCGCCTGGTTGAGGATATTGATCGTCCCGGCAATATTGGCTTCAGCATACTCTTCCGGTTTCAGCATCGACTGTCCGGCGGCTTTCAGGGCGGCAAGATGGACACAGCCATCATACCCGCCAGCCATCACAGCCCGCAACTGTTCGGGACGCATGATATCGCCATGCAAAAACCGGGCATCATTAAAAAGATTTTCCCTCAGTCCGGTCTGAAGATTGTCAAACACCGTAACTTCATATCCCCTGTCAAGAAAAGCTCTTGTAACATGACTGCCGATATAGCCGGCACCCCCGATAACCAGAATTCGCATAAAAGCACCCTGTCGAAATATTGATAAAGCAATAAAAAAAAAGACCTTCAGCGGTTGCCGTACATCTCTTCGTAATAGCGCTGATAGCCCCCTGAGGTCACATCGTCGAGCCACTCCGCATGTGAAAGATACCAGTCGACCGTCTGCTCAAGCCCTTTTTCAAACGAAATCGAAGGAACCCACCCAAGTTCGTGCTGCAGTTTCGATGAATCGATCGCGTAGCGAAGATCATGGCCTGCACGGTCGGTCACATAGGTAACAAGCTTTTCAGACTCTCCCGAAGGACGGCCAAGCTTCGTGTCCATGATACGGCAAAGAAGCCTGATCAGGTCGATATTGCTCCACTCGTTATGACCGCCGATATTGTAGGTTTCACCGTTCCTGCCCCGATGAAAAATCACATCAATAGCCTCAGCGTGATCAATAACCCAAAGCCAGTCGCGAATATTTTCACCCTTTCCGTAGACGGGAAGCGGTTTGCGGTTGACGATATTATTGATAAAAAGAGGGATCAGCTTTTCCGGAAACTGGAAAGAGCCGTAATTATTGGAACAGTTACTGATCACCACCGGCATGCCAAACGTATCGTGCCAAGCCCTGACAAAATGGTCGGAAGAAGCTTTCGAAGCTGAATAGGGGCTATGCGGATCGTAAGGAGTTTCTTCGGTAAAGAGTCCCTCCCTGCCAAGTGAACCGTACACCTCATCAGTAGATATATGGTAGAACCTCTTGCCATCATAATCAGAGTGCCATGAGGCTTTTGCGGCATTGAGCAGGTTGACCGTGCCAAGCACATTGGTCACCACAAATTCCGTCGGATTGGCAATCGAACGGTCAACATGCGACTCGGCTGCAAGATGGATCACTCCGTCAAAATGGTTCTCGGCAAATAACTGCATCAGAAAATCGCCATCAGTTATATCCCCTTTTACAAACCGGTAATTCGGCAGGGCGTCAATATCGTGAAGATTGGCGAGATTCCCGGCATAGGTCAATTTGTCAAGATTGGTAATCGTGTAAGAGGGATGATTCTTCAGGAAATGACGAACAACGTGTGACCCGATAAAACCTGCTCCTCCGGTAATCAAGATATGCATGGGTGTAACTCTCTTGTTATTATGATTGGCTCTCCCCTTCTCATCCTTTCGCCCCATGCTGCAACTTCTCAAGCATGGCTGCGAGCGATACCCGCCAGTGAGGGATTTCGAGCTTCCACTCCTGCTTTATGGCTGACTTGTTCAGAACACTGTAGTACGGCCTCGGTGCAATCTGTGGATATTGCGAGCTTTCGACAGGCACGACCTTGCAGGGCAGTCCAGCCAGCTCCATGATGGCCTGGGCAAAATCATACCACGAACAAACCCCTTCGCTGGAATAGTGAAAGGTCCCAGCATAGTGGCAATTCTTGTCGTACTGCCCCAGCATCAAGACTATTGCTGCGGCAAGATCAGCCGCCCAGGTCGGCGTCCCGATCTGGTCTGCCACAACGCTAAGCACCGCTCGCTCCGCCCCAAGGTGCAGCATGGTCTTGACAAAGTTGGCGCCATAAACGGAATAAAGCCATGAAGTCCTGATAATCCAGTGAGAGGGAGCTATACTGCGGATACGCTCCTCTCCTTCCCATTTCGAGACACCGTAAACACCAAGCGGACTTGCGGGGTCAATTTCGCGATAGGGAATGCTTGATTTGCCGTTAAAGACATAATCAGTGGAAATATGAACCAAAAGAGCATTGCGCTCTTTGGCACAAGAAGCCAGCACGGCGGCACCATCACGGTTAACCCTGAAGGCGGCTTCAGCATCCGATTCTGCCTTGTCCACAGCGGTATATGCCGCACAATTAATGATAACCTCTATGCCATGCTCACGGCATATTGATGCAACATGGTCGGGAGAAGTAATATCGAGATCATGCAAGTCATAGAAAAAAAATTGCTGGCCATCAGAGCGGGTTGAGAGCTCCTGCAACTCAGATCCAAGCTGACCCCGACTGCCTGTAACGAGAATATTCATATTATTTTTTTCAAAAAAGGCCTATATCTGTTTATTTTTAAATACTGTACAGAATACAAAAAGCATCAAAAAATATCCGAAACTTTACCAAAACTTTACCAATTTGTCAATATTTTCCTTTTTTGAACCTTCCGTATACTTAGGCAGTATTCCGAAAAGTTAGTAAAGATAAGGAAAAAGAGAGAGTAAACTTTTGATGTGTAAATATTTTCTCTTTTGGAAACGGTGCACTTGCTGCAGTTACGGCATTAGCTGATGGTGGCGAGCCTTTCGGTGTGTAGTTTGGGAAAACACTATACACTTCCCTACACGGATACACCGGAACCATGACGGGCTCCATAGTCTGCCTGATCGCTTTCTTCACTACCATCACCGGTCCGATTGGGCTGTAGCGAATTGTGCGTTTTTGGGTAGCATGACGCATCAGGGTAGTCTTTTTTTGAGGGTGTCGAGGAGTTTTTTGAGTTCGAGAAGTTGTTTGTTCATGTCGAGCGCTTGGTTCTGGAGCTGCTGGATTTTTTGGGTGCAGTCGGCGAGGATGAGGGTCAGAACTGGGTCGGGCGGTGGTGGCGGGAGCTGCGGGGTGCCTTTTTTGCCGTAGAGGATGTAGTTGACATCGATGCCGACGGCTTCGAGTTTTTCGCGGAGGATGTTGCCGATGCGGTTTTTGCCGGTGACGTAGGCGGTGATGTAGGAGGCGTCTTTGGCTCCGATGGCTTGGCAGAGTGCTACCTGGGTTTTGAACTTCTTTTTGATCTCTGCTCTGAGGCGTTTGGCTTCGTCGGTGTACGCTCCTGATATAGGCATTTGTTTTTATTTTGTTATATATTTATGCTTACAAATAAAGCAAAATATATCTAATGTAAAAGATATAAACAACTATAGAAAGGTAACGAATAGAGAATGAGAGGTGGTGTGGTGTTTGTGCTGGGGAAGAATGTAGCGGGTGGTGGTTTTCTATTTTCCCATTTTCCCGTATAAAAAAGGGTGTGTGATGCCTGCGGCGAAGATTACGGGGGAGATTACCGGGTGCATCAGTGAGGCGCTTGGCGCGGGTCATTATCGGGAGGTGGCGTGCAAGCTGGCGGGGATTGATCGGCGGACGTTGTTGAACTGGTTGAAGCGGGGTGAGCGGGAGCGGTCGGGGGTGTATCGGGATCTGTACCTGGCGGTTGAGCAGGCGGAGGCTAAGGCTGAGGTGTTTCACCTGAAGAATATTGAGACGGCTTCGGTGAAAAGCTGGTTTGCGTCGGCGTGGTTTCTGGAACGGAAGCATCCTGAGCGGTGGGGTAAGCGTGAGGCTCCGTCGGCGGATGATCGGGAGCGGGATGAGGTTGTGGTGATTGGGTAGAGGGTTAATCTGATTGCATGCCTAAAGGCACCTACAAACTGCGTTTATCGCAAAATAATTAAGAACTGGACGCAAAGCAATTTTATCAGTTTATTAGGGCGCTATTTATAAACTATATATCTGTAATACTTTACCTAACCTACTACTGTAGGCTGAATCTGATTTACAAAGGGCATCAAGTTCCGGTTTAAATTTTAAAATCGCTTTAGAAAAAGCCTTAACAAGATCTCCATAGTGAACCGGTAAATAGCCCAAGCTCTGTGTTTCGTTAATAACTTTTTTAATTTCTTGCGTATCAGGATCCCCCGTATAATAGACGATTTTTCGCGCCTTACCGTTTCTTGTATTATCGGATTCGGCAGTAAATGTATGCAGAACTCCACAACGAGCGGCCCAAAGATCGTCCTCATTTAATCCGACCTGGGAACCAATCTGCAAATATTTTTTTGCCCACTTTTTAAAAGAATCACCAGATGCAGAAACTACCTCTGATGAGGCACCCAGTAAACCGCAAGTATCTATTGCTGAATAAATAATTAACAGTACCTGACCATAAAGCGCTTTATCGTAGAGAGCTTTAACGGCGTTCCAAGTACTTGAAATATATTGGCTGATCATTTGTTCTGCGTCGAACGAACTCATTACCATGTCCCACTAAAAATAAATAGACTGATCCGCATAGGCTGCGGATTTTTGAATTGTACCCTACAAAAGAAACTTCATGCCGCTGTTGCTGGGTGCATAAGATGATAATGTAAGCAGGGATATTGAGTATTCCACTGTTGATGGTATGTTTTCTGGGTTATTGGTAGCCGGAGCGGAGGGCGTCATGGGGGCGCTAGGTTGGCGGGGGTGGTTCATTGGTTGCGGTGGAGGGTTTGGGCACGGGTGGTTCCGTGCCCTTTTTGGTGGTGGGGTTATTTGGGGATGAGACCGTGTGAGAAGAAGCTGAAGTGTTGGTTGTTGCCGATGATGAGGTGATCGAGGAGGTTGCCGGCTTGGATGAGTTTGGTGGTTACTTCTTTGTCGGCGCGGCTGGGTTCGGGGTTGCCGGATGGGTGGTTGTGGACGACCATGATGGCGTTTGCGTTGGCGAGGAGGGCGCCTTTGTAGACTTCGCGGGGGTGGACGAGTGAGG
>CAJAOR010000129.1 GCA_903942355.1 uncultured Chlorobiaceae bacterium
ATGCTCAATAATGGAGCACTCAATATTTTTGATGGTGACCTGCGGTTCAATAAGACCAAGTACGCAGGAACCTTCGCACGGAGCAGGACAAACCCTTCCGGTAAATTCCGGAAAATTGTTGGTTTTCACCAGCCGGTCATACGCTTCGTGCCAAAATCCCTTGTAGACATAATCATTCCACTCGGGAATAAGATTATGAATCGGACAACCGCTTGTCATCCCGCTCAGCATGAATCCAGTATGGCAGTATGGTGTACCGCAATCCATACAACGGGCTCCCTGCTTCTGCAGTTCCCCAGCCTCCATCTCCTGGTGAAACTCTTGCCAGTCTTTTATCCTGTCCAGAGGCGCCCTGTCGGCAGGCACTGCTCTCTGGTACTCCATAAAACCCTTAACTTTGCCCATATAAATGATTTAATCTTTTTTCAACCGGGTTGCACCACCCTTTTCCGGTATTAATTCCCTGAAACTCGTGACGGGTCATTAATATTTTTATGAAACGCGGCCATAACGGCTTCATCACCGCTGAGCCCTGCAGCCTCAACCTCTTTCATGGCTTCAAGAGCACGACGGTAATCCTGCGGCATCACTTTGACAAAACGCTGGCGACTTGCATCCCAGCCGTCAAGAATTGACTGTCCAAGGTCGCTTCCGGTATAGCTGACATGCCTCTCAATCATGGACTGAAGACCCACCAGCTCCATCAGGTCATCAATCGGGGAGAGATCAACCATCTGACGATTGCAGTTACCGGCAAACGTGCCGTCCGCATCGTAGACATAGGCCACACCGCCCGACATGCCAGCTGCAAAGTTCCTGCCTGTCTTGCCAAGAATGATCACGGTACCACCGGTCATGTATTCACAACCATGATCACCAATCGCCTCAACCACAGCGCTCAAGCCGCTGTTGCGGACACAGAAGCGCTCTCCGGCCATCCCCCGGATAAAAGCCTCTCCGGAAGTAGCTCCATAGAAGCCGACATTACCGATGATGATATTCTCTTCCGGCACGAACGTAGAGCCTTGAGACTGATAGACAATTATCCTGCCGCCTGAAAGCCCCTTGCCCACATAGTCGTTGGCATCGCCTTCAAGTTCGAGGGTCATGCCGTTCGGAATAAAGGCACCGAAACTCTGGCCGGCAGAGCCGATAAATTTCAGGTGAATCGTGTCATCCGGCAATCCTTTGGAGCCATAGGCCTTGGTCACTTCATAGCCGACAATAGTGCCGACAACCCTGTTTGTGTTTCGGATCGGAAGTGTGGTGACAACCCTCTCCTGCCTTTTGATAGCTGGCTCGCAGATGGAAAGCAGTGTGGTTCGATCAAGACTTTCGTCAAGACTGTGCTCCTGCTTGATGGTGCAGAAGCGTGTTTCATTCTCACCAACTTCGGCCTGGTAAAGAATTTTGGAAAGATCAATACCCTGAGCTTTCCAGTGATTGATCGATTTTTTCATGCTCAGCAATTCAGTACGTCCGACCAGTTCGTTCAGGGTACGCACACCAAGACGCGCCATGTATTCCCGGACACCTTCAGCAAGAAAACGCATGAAGTTTTCAACATGCTCCGGCTTGCCCTTGAAATGCTTGCGCAGTTCCGGGTTCTGGGTGGCAACGCCGACCGGACAGGAGTCGTCCTGGCAGCAGCGCATCATGATGCATCCCATCACCACCAGAGTGGTTGTTGCAAAACCGAACTCCTCTGCACCAAGCATGGCGGCAACAACAATATCTCTCGCGGTTTTAAGCTGACCGTCTGCCTCGACAACGATGCGACTGCGCAGGTTGTTGAGCACAAGGGTCTGGTGTGCTTCGGCCAGGCCAAGCTCCCACGGCATACCCGCATGCATGATGCTCGAAACAGGTGATGCACCGGTTCCGCCATCATGGCCGCTGATGAGCACAACATCCGCATGAGCCTTGGCAACGCCGGCGGCAATCGTTCCTACACCGACAGTGGAAACAAGCTTGACGTTGATGCGCGCCGTATGATTGGCATTTTTAAGATCATGAATGAGCTGGGCCAGATCCTCAATTGAATAGATATCATGATGAGGCGGTGGCGAAATCAGGCCAACACCGGGAGTTGAATGCCTTACCTTGGCAACCCATGGGTAGACTTTTGTGCCGGGAAGCTGTCCGCCCTCGCCAGGCTTTGCACCCTGAGCCATCTTGATCTGGATCTCATTGGCACTTGCAAGATACTCGCTGGTAACACCAAACCTGCCCGAAGCGACCTGCTTGATAGCCGACATTCTCGAATCACCGTTGGCATCTTTTTTGAATCTCGCAGGATCTTCGCCACCTTCACCGGTATTGCTCCTGCCTCCAAGCCTGTTCATGGCAATTGCCAAGGTTTCATGCGCCTCCTGACTGATGGAACCATAAGACATGGCTCCGGTCTTGAACCTTTTCAGTATGGCCTCAACGGGTTCAACCTCATCAAGCGGAACCGCAAAATCACTGAACTTGATATCCATCAAGCCACGGATCGTGCAGAGATGCTCGCTCTGGTCATCAATGAGGTTCTCATATTTTTTAAACAGCTCATAATTTGATGTTCTGCAGGAGTGCTGCAGAAAATGGATCGCCTCGGGGCTGAAGAGATGGTATTCACCGCTGTGACGCCATTTGCGTTCGCCGCCGGCTTCCAGACCACGGTCAACCTTGTTGCCCGAAGGTGGAAAAACCGCTTCATGGCGGCGGCGTACCTCCTCGGCAACAATATCGAGACCAATACCTTCAATACGGGTAGGAGTACGGGTAAAGTAGGCATCAACAAGCTGCGTATTGAGACCGACAGCCTCAAAAATCTGAGCACCGCGGTAGCTCTGGATCGTTGAAATACCCATTTTGGCCATGGTCTTCACCACGCCCTTGACGGCTGCCTTGACATAGTTCTTTTTCGCAACCTTCACATCCAGCTTGATGTGTCCCGACTCAACCAGTGATTTGACCGTTTCAAGTGCCATGTAGGGGTTTACGGCACCAACTCCATAACTGATAAGCATGGCAAAATGATGTACCGTTCTCGGCTCAGCCGATTCAAGAACCAGGCCGATCTGTGTCCTTATGCCTGCATTAATGAGGAAGTTGTGCAGGCCGGAAACCGCCAAGAGCGCCGGAATCGGCGCACGATCATTGTTCAGCTCACCCTTGTCGGAAAGAATAATGATGTTGGCACCTTTTCTTGCCGCCTGTTCAGACTGACGGTAAAGGTCGTGCATTGCTGCCTCAATACCTTTCCCGCCCTGTGCGACAGCATAAAATATCGGAAGTGTAACTGCTCTGAAACCAGGTTTATCGATACCGCGAATCTTTTCAAGGTCTTGATTCGTCAAAATCGGATGGGGCAGGCGAATGCGACGACAGTTTACCTCTGATGGCTCCAGCAGTTCACCTTCTGTGCCAAGCATAACCATGGTCGAGGTGATGAGTTCCTCCCTGATCGAATCAATCGGAGGATTGGTCACCTGGGCAAAAAGCTGCTTGAAATAGTCATAGAGCAGTTTCGGCTTGTTGGAAAGTGCGGCAAGAGGAGTATCGTTGCCCATCGATCCAACCAGCTCCACCCCTTTTTCACTCATTATCTTTATCTGCAGGGTAAGATCTTCCTGGGTATAGCCAAACACCTTCTGACGGGCGGTAAGGCTGTACTTCTCCTCATCGGGATTTTTCAACTGCGGATGATCGGTCAAGGCCTCCAGATCGATGATGTTCCGCTCAATCCATTCGCCGTAAGGCTGTTCAACGGCAATGGTTTCCTTGATCTCTTCATCGGAGATGATGCGACCCTGGGCAGTATCGACCAGAAACATGCGACCCGGCTGC
>CAJAOR010000130.1 GCA_903942355.1 uncultured Chlorobiaceae bacterium
AAAACGAGAGCCGCTCCCAAGTCCATTTTTCTCTTTCCAATCGTATCTTCACTGTGGCTTCGGGATCGGCGGCCCCGGATATGCCCTTGTTAAATATAATAGCCACTAAAAAATTATCGCAATGAGATCTGATACCATTAAAAACGGGTTTGAAAAAGCGCCGCATCGCAGCCTCCTTAAAGCCACAGGCTCTATTGTTTCAAACAGTGACTTTAAAAAACCCTTTATCGGAATCTGCAACTCTTACAACGAACTGATCCCCGGCCACTCCCACCTGCAAGAACTGGGCCGCATTGCAAAAGAAGAGGTCCGCAAGGCTGGAGGAGTTCCCTTCGAATTTAATACCATCGGAGTATGCGACGGCATTGCCATGGGTCATATCGGCATGCGTTACTCGCTGGCAAGCCGTGAGCTGATTGCCGACAGTGTCGAAACCGTTGCCGAAGCCCACCGCCTTGACGGTCTGGTCTGCATACCGAACTGTGACAAGATCACCCCCGGCATGATGATGGCCGCGCTGCGCATCAACATCCCGGTTATCTTTGTCTCCGGAGGCCCCATGAAAGCCGGCCACACCCCTTCAGGCAAAACCGTTGACCTTATTTCAGTCTTTGAGGCAGTCGGCCAGTTCAGTGCCGGCAAAATCAGCGACACCGAACTCGAATCCATCGAAGAAAACGCCTGTCCCGGATGCGGATCCTGTTCCGGCATGTTCACCGCAAACTCGATGAACTGCCTCAGCGAAGCACTCGGCTTTGCCCTGCCAGGCAACGGCACCATACTTGCCATCGACCCCCGACGCAACGAACTGGTCAAAGAGGCCTCACGCCGGATTATCGATCTGGTGAAAAAAGATATCAAGCCCAGGGATATTATTTCCCGAAGTGCACTGCTGAACGCTTTTGCCCTTGATTTTGCAATGGGCGGCAGCACCAACACCATCCTGCATACCCTCGCCATTGCCAACGAAGCTGAACTAGACTTCGATTTTTCAGAGCTCAACGCCCTTTCTGCCAGAACGCCCTATATCTGCAAGGTCAGCCCTGCAACAATGGCTGTTCATATCGAAGATGTCGACCGCGCGGGCGGCGTTTCAGCAATCCTTCATGAACTCAGCAAGATTGACGGCCTTCTTGACCTCTCAGCCTTGACTGTAACCGGCAAAACACTTGGCGAAAATATTGCCGATGCTGAAATTCTAGACCACTCTGTTATCAGAAGTATTGAAGAACCATACTCCCTTACCGGCGGCCTTGCCGTCCTTTTCGGAAATCTGGCCCCGCAGGGAGCGGTGGTTAAAACCGGAGCTGTCGCCCCTGAAATGATGCGGCATACCGGTCCGGCAAAAATCTATGACTGCCAGGATGACGCCATCAAAGGCATCATGAATGATGATGTCAAGGCCGGCGATGTGGTGGTGATACGCTATGAGGGCCCGAAAGGCGGTCCGGGAATGCCTGAAATGCTCTCCCCCACCAGCGCCATCATGGGACGTGGCCTTGGAGAATCGGTTGCGCTGATTACCGACGGCCGTTTCTCCGGAGGATCGAGAGGAGCCTGTATCGGCCATATCTCGCCCGAAGCCGCAGAGCGTGGTCCTATTGCCGCCTTAAACAATGGCGACTTAATCACCATTGATATCCCAGGCAGAAGCATCTCGGTCAATCTGACTGACGACACGATCAATGAACGGCTCGCATTACTGAAGCCGTTTGAACCGAAAATAAAAAAAGGATATCTGGCCAGGTATGCACAAATGGTCACATCGGCCAATACCGGCGCAATCCTCAAAAGCCCTGTTTCCTGTTGAACCAAATAAAATAACAAGCCATGCATGCATCAGGCCAAATACTCAATGGCTCAGAGATATTTTTCGAATGTCTGCGGCGTGAAAACGTTGAATATATTTTCGGCTATCCGGGCGGATCGCTGCTGAAAGTTTACGAAACGCTTTATGATGTCGAAGACATACAGCATATCCTTGTCCGTCATGAACAGGGAGCTACCCACATGGCTGAAGGGTATGCCCGCGCCACGGGAAAACCCGGCGTTGTTCTGGTCACCTCCGGTCCCGGAGCAACAAACACGGTCACCGGAATTGCCAACGCCTACATGGATTCCTCTCCGATCGTTGTCTTTACCGGACAGGTCCCGAGTACACTGATCGGCAACGATGCCTTTCAGGAGGCTGATATTATGGGTATCACGAGGCCGATAACCAAGCACAATTTTCTTGTCAAGGATGTCAAAGAACTTGCCATAACCATCCGCAAGGCATTTTTTCTTGCAACCAGCGGCCGACCGGGCCCGGTTCTTGTTGATATGCCGAAAGATATCCTGAACGCATCCTGCCACTTTCAATGGCCTGAAACGGTTGAAATCCGGGGATTCAAACCAACCGTCAAGTGCCACATCAACCAGGTTCAAAAGGCTGCGCAGAAAATTGCCCAGGCAAAACGCCCCTTGCTCTATATCGGCGGAGGAGTCATCAGTGCCGAGGCATCCGAAGAGCTCCGCGCCCTTGCCATAC
>CAJAOR010000131.1 GCA_903942355.1 uncultured Chlorobiaceae bacterium
ACTCTGTGGTGTGACTATATTCGGCTGAAGGGGTTGCATAAATATCGTGTCTTATTTATTGACTTAAGCACCAATAATATAAGCAATTACGATATTTATAGCCCCCTTTTTTTATTGCTTTGATGAATAATTCAGGATAAGATCGCATGTTTTTCACTATATTTTCGTTATATCTGTTCGAGTTGTTGGGTGTTTATTTTCTAAAAATGATCTGGAGAAAGGCATGAACGAAGCAGGGTACAACTACAGGGTAGTACGCGGGTTTGCCTTTTCAGCGTTATTCTGGCTTGTCATTGGTCTGGTGGTCGGGCTCTGGATTGCTTTTGAAATGTTCAACCCTGCCCTCAACCTTACTCCCTGGCTCAGTTTCGGACGTCTTCGGGTCGTTCACACCAACGGGATGGGACTCGGTTTTTCCCTTGCAGCTATCTTTGCAACATCCTATTACATGCTGCAGCGGCTTACCAGAACAGCTCTTGCCTTTCCCCGCCTCGCACAGGCGCACCTGTACCTCTTCAATACGGTCATAGCACTTGGGGCCCTGAGTCTCTTTGCCGGAATGAATACCACAAAAGAGTATGCCGAGCTTGAGTGGCCGATTGATATCGGCGTGGTGATTTTCTGGGTCATGTTTGCCGTCAATGTCTTTGGCACGCTGATCAGGCGCAAGGAGAAGCAGATGTACATTTCGCTGTGGTACATCATTGCCATGACGGTTGCCATTGCCATACTCTATATTGTCAATAACCTTGAAATCCCCATCAACCTCTTCAAGTCCTACTCGGTCTATGCAGGAGCAAACGATGCCAATGTCGAGTGGTGGTACGGCCACAACATTGTCGGCTTCATCTTTACGGTACCGATGCTCGCGATGTTCTACTATTTCCTTCCCAAGGCAACAGGCCTTCCCATTTACAGCCACCGCCTCTCCATCATCTCTTTCTGGGCACTGAACTTTGCCTATCTCTGGACAGGAGCACACCACCTCATGCTGACCCCCCTGCCGGAATGGATTCAGACGGTTGCCATGGGTTTCAGCATCTTCCTGATTGCCCCTTCATGGGGTTCGGTGGTTAACGGCTATTACACGCTCCAGGGAAACTGGGATCAGATGCGCTCAAACTATCTGGTGAAATTCTTTATTGCAGGTATTACCTTTTACGGCCTCCAGACAATACAGGGACCGCTTCAGGGATTGCGAACCATCAACGCCTTCTTTCACTATACCGACTGGGTTATCGGGCATGTGCACATGGGAACCATGGGATGGGTTACCATGGTCGTTGCAGCATCATTCTACTACATGATTCCGCATATTACCAATACAGAGCTTTACAGCATCAAGCTTGCCAACATACAGTTCTGGCTGACACTGTTCGGCCAGGTGATGTGGACCACCGCCATGTGGATTGCGGGCATCCAACAGGGTGCCATGTGGAAAGCCACCAACCCCGACGGCTCGCTGATGTACAATTTTCTTGATACCGTAGCCTCTCTCTACCCATACTACAAACTGCGGTTTGCGGCAGGGCTCATCTTCTTTATCGGCGTACTGATTTTTGTCTGGAATCTGGTCATGACAGTCAGGAAACAACCACGCCAGGCTGAAGCATAACCGACACCTAACTATCAGGAGCTGCAATCATGGGAATCACTTCAAAACCGGTTGTTTTTGCTGTTCTTTCAGCCGCTGTTATCCTGATCGGCACCACGGCAACCGTCTTTATTCCTCTTTTCATGCCGTCAACACAGCCGGTCAGCGCATACATTAAACCCTACACAGCCATTGAACAGGAGGGACGCGACATTTACATGCGCGAGGGGTGCAACAACTGCCATACTCAGACCGTACGACCGCTGAGAACCGAAGTGCTTCGGTACGGCGAATACTCAAAACCTGAGGAGTTTGCCTACGACAGGCCTTTCCTCTGGGGTTCCCGCCGCACCGGGCCTGATTTGAACAGAGTGGGAGGAAAGTATCCTGATTCGTGGCACTACACCCATTTGATGAGTCCGCAGGGGATGTTCGAAAAATCCAACATGCCCCCTTTCGCCTGGCTTGCAAAGAACAAGCTCGATACCAGCTACTCCTACAACAAGACATCGACCCTTGGCTTTGGCTATTCGGAAAGCGATGTCCGGCAGCAGATCAGCCAATACAAGGCAACCGTAACCGACGACGCCTACCCCTCAAAAGAGAGCCGTGACAAGGTGACACCGCCGGAACTGCGCAAGGAACTTACCGAGATGGATGCGCTGATTGCATACTTGCAGAAACTGGGACGGGATGTCAAAAACATGGAGGCCAAAAAATGAGCGTTTCCGGCCTGGGATACCTGATCTTTACTCTGCTTCTCGCCGTCGTGATGGGTGGAATAATTGCTTATTACTACAATCCGAAGCGAAAACAGAAGATTGAAGAGCCAAAGCGCAGAATGCTTGATGATGAGCAATGACTAACTGAAATCCGCCAAAAGGAGAGCACTATGTATGAAACCGATGAACCCCGGGACGGCCATAACAAAATCCCCAAAGGGTGGTTGCTGTTTTTTTTCGGGGGAATTATTTTTCTGATCGGCTATATCGTCTCCTATACACCGGCAATTTCCGGCTGGTCATTCTACAAGGAGTATGACAAGGAGATGGCAACAGCAGCCAAAAATGAGAAACCCGCTGTTGTGAAAGAGTATTCCGACGACAAGGAGGCCATCAAAGAAGGGAAGGAAATTTTCGCCACCACCTGTGCCCCGTGCCATAACGCCGACGCAACAGGCGGTATCGGACCCAATCTGACCGCACCAAAACTCAAATACGGCTCGACCAGAAACGATCTCTACGAAACCGTTACCAAAGGCCGTCCCGGCGGAATGCCCTCATTCCTTCCGCAGATTGGCGCAGAGAAAATCAGCAAGGTAATAGCCTTTCTGGAAACCCTTAGAAAAAAATAACTTCCACCAATTCAGGAGTTTGCTATTGTGTGGAGAAAATACCGAAGAGTCGTTGAAATACTGCAGGCCGTTATGGTAACCGGCCTGCCGTTTGTAGCCATAAACGGCGAAAGTGCACTCCGGTTCGACATCCCCACCCTCAAGCTCCATGTTTTCGGATCGGTTATCTGGATGCGGGAGTTTTATCTTATTCTTGCTGCCACACTCTTTGTCCTGCTCCTCACTGGTTTTGTTACCATCATCTTCGGAAGGCTCTGGTGCGGCTGGTTCTGCCCCCAGACCGTCCTGCTTGACCTGAGCGAAAGCCTGGCAGGGGTTGCCGAAAAAAAACACCGAACAACCTGGCAAAAAGTTATTCTGATCCCGCTCTCCGCCCTGGTATCAGTCACCATGATCGGGTACTTTATACCACCTGCAGAGACACTGAAAACCCTGTTTGTTGCTCCAATCGTCACCGCATTTTTCCTTGTTCTGTGGCTGCTGGTCTACCTTGAACTGGTCTTTTTCGGAAGAGGATTCTGTATCTCGATCTGTCCCTATGCCATGCTGCAGAATCTCATGTTCGACAAGGAGACGCTTGTGATCGAGTATGATGTTTCGCGTGACGCAACCTGCATGAGATGCGATGCCTGCGTTCAGGCCTGCCCTGTCGGCATCGACATAAAAAAAGGGTTGAGCTCCGCCTGCATTGCCTGCGCCGAATGTATCGATGCCTGCCGGAGCATGACGGCAAAGAGAGGGATGCTCCCCTTCCCGAACTACAGAGGCCAGGTCGTGCGCCCAAAAACTTTCTGGCTTGGTGGCGCAACTGCCGCTGCAGCGATTGCTCTTGCTGTGTTGCTCTGGAGCCGTCCGCCGGTTGATTTTCTTGTCATCCGTAACAATGCTTCACTGCCACCGGGCCTGAACCGTTACTCCTTCACCCTTCATAACAACGGCGGCAAAAAACTGGCGCTTGAGCTCTCCTCCTCTGACAATGGCGTTATCCTTATTGGCGAGCATACCCTTCTGTTACAGCCATTTTCAGCTATTCATGGAAGTATACTGGTTAAATCAAACGGCAAGCTCGAGCATCTCCATCTCACCGTCTCCGGTGACGGCATTGCAATCAACAGGGAAACCGGTTTTCTATGAAGCTCTTTTTCTACATCATGTATCCGCTTTTTTTCTTTGCCATGGGATGCGGCATCTATGTGGCATTCAGGGACGCCGAAGGCCTGGTGGACAACAACTATTATGAAAACAGCAAACGCTATTTCCAGGCAAAAGCCAGCGAGGAGAGGCTCGACATCGGGGTGAGCAAACCTGATTTGCTGAAAAGGGGATACAACGTCATCCGCATCAAGGCAACAACTCACGGCAAGCCGCTTCAGGATGCCAATCTCTCCCTCTTTATAGGCAACCTCTCGACCACCAGTTACGACTCCACCCTGACTATGCGCCAACTCTCTCCCGGCCTCTATCAGGCAACCCCAACAATTCCTTTCAAAGGGGTCTGGCTTGCAAGAGTAGACCTCCGCCAGCAACAGCAATTCATAACCAGCAAAAAATGGTTTTTCGAAGTCAAATAAGGGGATATTCAACCCTTGCCCTTTTCGCCTCCATGCTGATTGCCGGAAGCAGACTCGGCGCAAGCACCGTGGATAACAGAATCCATAAAAAAGCCTGCACCATCACGGCAGGTAGCCATACCGTAACCTTGAATATTGAGCCAAAACCGGTCAGCGCGATGAAAGAGCTCACCTTCATGGTTACAGTGGCACCATGCGACAAGCTGCCCGCTACCCTGCTGCTTAACCTTTCCATGCCGGGCATGGAGATGGGCAAAAATCAGGTCACCCTTGTCAAAAAAAGCGCCTGCCTCTACGAGGGTAAAGGAATCATGGTCCGGTGCATGAGCGGCCGCACGCTCTGGAGAGTGACGATTCTTTCCGACGAACTGAAAAATCCGGCCTTTACCTTCAATGTCAGGAAGTGAGCAATCATCTCCAGAGAGGCTGCTGTGCGACCATTGCACACAGGAGACGGGCAAGGCATTAGCTATTACAGCCCTCATCAACGGTGAAACAAGGTACTTCTGCTGCCACGGCTGTCTCGGAGTTTACGAGCTGGTTCACAGCAACTCGCTGGACGCTTTCTACAGCCTGCGATGCGACTGGCAACCGGGGCCTCCGGCAACTGAGGTAAAACTTCAGGCCTCAGCCTTCAGCGACACCGTCATCATCGAAGGCAACGAGAGCCGTATTGATCTCATGCTTTCAGGCATCAGGTGTGCCTCATGCGTCTGGCTTATCGAAAAGTTTCTGATAAAACAGGAGGGCGTGCTTTCGGCAAGAGTCAACTATGCCACCCATAAGGCAACCCTCACCTGGATCACCGAAACAATCGCTCTCGACACCATCCTGAATGCCATCCGCTCCATCGGCTACCTTCCCCACCCCTGCCATGGCACCGGCAACTCCGAATTGTTTGCCAGGGAGAAACAGGATCTGCTCCTGCGCTTTGGCACTGCCGGTTTTTTTTCGATGCAGCTTATGCTCTTTACCGCCGCCCTCTATGCCGGCTTTTTCGAGGGAATGGAGGAGCGCTACCGGCTTGCCTTTCAGCTCATTTCATGGGCTCTGGCTACCCCGGTACTCTTTTACTCCGGCTATCCCTTTCTCTCCAGCGCTTTCCGATCGCTGAGGCGGTTGACGCTCAACATGGATGTGCTCGTCGCCCTCGGCTCGCTTTCCGCCTACTGCTACAGCATTGTCATGATTTTTTTTGGAGGAGAGGTGTTTTTCGACACCTCGGCCATGATCATCACCTTCATTCTTCTCGGCCGATTTCTGGAGGCAGGGTCACGCCTCAAGGCGGGCAACGCGATGGCCGAACTGGCTGAACTGCAACCGCACGAGGCACTGCTGCTATCAGAAAGCGGCGAAACAATCATGGTGCCCATTGCCGCCGTGAAGATCGGCGACCGGATCGAGATCATTCCAGGCGACAGGATACCGCTTGACGGAACGGTAGTTGACGGTGAAGCGGAAGTGAACGAAGCAATGCTCACCGGTGAATCAAACCCGATGCTGAAAGAGCCGGGCAGCAACGTTTTTGCAGGAAGCTTTTCCTTGAACGGGCGGCTCAGCATCCAGGTCACCGGCAATGCCGGTAACACCCTGCTCTCACGAATTATCAAAACCGTTGAGGAGGCTCAGGCCCGCAAGGCGCCAATTCAGGGACTTGCCGACAAAACCGCAGGCTATTTCGTCCCGGCCACCATCATCCTCGCCCTTGCCACCTTTCTCTACTGGAAAATCACCGCCGGCAGCACCGTCACCGCCCTGATGAACGCGGTTTCCGTGCTCGTCATCGCCTGCCCCTGCGCACTCGGTCTCGCTACCCCACTCGCCATTCTGGTCGGCACCACGGCGGCAGGCAAGCGGGGCATTCTTGTCAAAGGGGGCGATATTTTTGAGACCCTTTCAAAAACCACCACCGTCGTACTCGACAAAACCGGCACACTCACCACCGGCAAACCCTCCATGACCGACCTGCACGACAACGGCCTCACCCCGTCGTTCATGCAGCAGCTCGCCTCGCTCGAAGCCGCATCAGAGCACCCAACCGGCCGCGCCATTCTGGCCGCATGGCAGGGAGAGCTCCTTAAAGCCGAGCAGTTCAGGGCAACACCAGGCAGAGGAGTGTCAGGAATAATCGGGGGGAAAATCTGGCGGGCAGGATCGAGAGCCTTCATGGTACAGGAGCAGGTTGAACTTCAGCCGCTCCATGAAAGCTGCGCCGCAACCCTCGAAGCTGAAGGAAAAACGGTTGTGATGGCTGCCTGCGGCAACAAGCTTGCCGGTATCATCGGCCTGATTGACGACCTGCGCCCGGATGCCCTTCCGTTGATAGCCGGGCTCCGCAAAAAAGGACTCTCGCTGAAAATCCTTACCGGTGACAATCAGGGCGTAGCTAACTTTATCGCCGCCAAATGCGGCATCACCGACGTCCAGGCCGGGCTTGGACCACTTGAAAAAGCATCGGTTATCCGTGCCCTGAAAGCAAAAGGCGAGTGCGTCATGATGGTCGGCGACGGCATCAATGACGCCCCCGCACTGATCGAAGCCGACACCGGCGTCACCCTCGGTCACGCTTCAGGCATTGCCCTGGAGAGCGCCAGCGTTGCCATCCTCAAAGATGATCTCGGGCTCATCAACACCTTGATGGACAGCTCATCCAGATGTTTTTCCATCATCCGCCAGAACCTTGTCTGGGCCTTTTCGTATAATCTCATAGCATTGCCGCTTGCCATGTCGGGGGTGTTGCACCCCATCATCTCCGCACTGCTCATGGTAATCAGCTCTCTTGTGGTCGTCAGCAACTCTCTGCGGCTGAGAAACATTTGACAATGGAGTCAATAGAATCATCTCACTCTCGAAACGCTTACGACGATTATGAATGATCGCCTGAGTTATAAACTGACTTAGTAACCATCATGTACACAACATTTTACCTTATCGGCATCGGTCTCTTTGTCGGCGTCGCAGCATGGTTCCTCTTTATCTGGGCCGTAAAAAGCGGCCAGTTCGACGACACCGAAGCACCCAAATACCGGATGCTTGACGATGACGACGAGCAAGCAAAACCCGCAAAGCCGACAAAGCCCGTAAACAAAAACAGCCCATGACCGTTGCGCCCCTCCTCGCCATGCTGCTCTCCGGCCTTGCCGGAGGATTCGGCCACTGCATCAGCATGTGCGGCCCCGTTGTCGGTGCGCTGTCGGTTGGTGAAACACGAAAAGGAGTACTCCACCACCTGCTCTACAACCTCGGGCGCATCACCACCTACACCATTCTCGGTGCTCTTGTCGGTCTTTCCGGCTCATTCCTTATCCTTGCAGCCTCCATCGAGCAGCTCCAGCGAGCCATCATGATCATTGCCGGTCTCTCCATCATCCTCATGGGCCTCTCCACAGCAGAGTTGCTGCCACTCACCTCTCAAACAAGGAGATGCAACCCCGGCAGCTCACTCATGCAAAAGATCATGAAGCTCTTCAAGGCCCCGCGCTCCATCGGCTCCTGGTACCCGATGGGCATCGTCCTCGGCTTTCTCCCCTGCGGCCTCACCTACACCGCCCTGCTCAGCGCCGCAAGAGCCGCCATGGAGGCTCATCATCCCTTTGCTGGAATGCTGCAAGGTGCCCTGATGATGATGCTCTTCGGTATCGGCACCGCCCCTGCGCTGATTCTGGTGGGAAAGGTGGTTAACACCATCAGCAACAAAACACGAAAATGGTTTTACCGGATGGCCAGCCTTATTATGATTGCGATGGGTGTGTGGTTTGTGGTGGCGGGGTGGTAAACACCACGTAGGGGCGTATTGCAATACGCCCCTACACGGCATACGCAACAACACGACACGACACGCCCCTACGCGGCATACACAACGACAATCATCCCATAATTTTTGTAATATCATATTGATGTAAAATTATGCACAGGACGGTGCCTATTTTGTCACAATATTATCCGTAGGGGCGTATTGCAATACGCCCCTACACGGCATACGCAACGACACGACACGGGGCGTATTGCAATACGCCCCTACGCGGCATACGCAACAACAATCATCCCATAATTTTTGTAATATCATATTGATGCAAAATTATGCGCAGGACGGCGCCTATTTTGTCACAATATTATCCGTAGGGGCGTATTTGTGATCGGAAAACAAGAATAAGCCAAAAACGGAAAATAAGAATCACCCAGGGTTAGCGTAAAAAACACCCATAGCTCGTAGTTTGAAGGTGC
>CAJAOR010000132.1 GCA_903942355.1 uncultured Chlorobiaceae bacterium
AAGGCAGAGCAATAACCATAGTTTTTATTTACCATTAATCAAGGACGGACGGTTTCATGGCTCGACCGAAAAATGTCAAACATATTTTTGTGACCGGAGGGGTGATTTCCTCGCTCGGCAAGGGAATTTTGTCAGCCTCTCTGGGGATGCTGCTTAAGTCACGTGGTCTGAAGGTGGCCATACAGAAATATGATCCCTATATCAATGTTGATCCTGGTACGATGTCGCCCTACCAGCACGGAGAGGTTTATGTGACCGATGACGGCGCAGAAACCGACCTTGATCTTGGCCATTACGAACGCTTTCTTGATGAGTCGACAACACAGTCTTCAAATCTGACCATGGGTCGGGTCTATAAATCGGTCATTGACAAGGAACGTCGGGGTGAATATCTTGGTGCAACAGTCCAGGTTGTACCGCATGTGATTGATGAAATCAAGGATCGGATGGCCGAACAGGCCAAAAATGGCGATCTTGATGTACTTATTACCGAGATTGGCGGTACGATAGGCGACATTGAATCGCTCCCGTTTCTTGAAGCCATGCGCCAGATGAAGCTTGATATGGGTGACAGCAACTTGCTGAACATCCATCTCACCTTTGTGCCTTATATCAAGGCTGCAAGCGAACTGAAAACAAAACCGACACAGCACAGCGTGAAAATGCTGCTGGGGGTTGGTATACAGCCTGATATTCTTGTTTGCCGCAGTGAAAAGCCGCTCTCACGAGATATCAAGAACAAGGTCGGCCATTTCTGCAACGTCAACGAGCTTGACGTTATCGGCCTGAACGATTGCGACACGATTTACGAGGTGCCGCTGATGTTGCTCAAGGAAAAGCTTGATCTGCGCGTGCTTAAAAAGCTTGGCCTGAAGAAATTCAAGGAGCCGACGCTCGATTACTGGCGGGATTTCTGCAACAAAGTCACGTTTCCGCAGGATGGTGAAGTCACCATCGGAATATGCGGCAAGTACACGGAGTATCCCGATGCCTACAAGTCCATTATCGAATCCTTCATTCATGCCGGAGCAAGCAACAATGTCAAAGTTAATGTCAGGCTGCTCAGAGCTGAAGATGCCGAACTGACGGCCTTTGATCTGGAAAAGGAGCTCCAGGGGCTTAACGGTATTCTGGTTGCCCCCGGTTTTGGCGATCGGGGTATTGAGGGGAAGATTAAATATATCCAGTATGCAAGGGAGCAGAATATTCCATTCCTTGGGATATGTCTTGGCATGCAGTGCGCCACGATTGAATTTGCGCGTAACGTCTGCGGCCTGCAGGATGCCAACTCCACGGAATTTAACAAGCGAACTCGCTTCCCGGTTATTGACCTCATGGAGCACCAGAAAAAGGTGAAAGAGAAGGGTGGGACCATGCGTCTGGGCAGCTATCCCTGTATTATTTCGGAAGGGTCGAAGGCTTATACCGTCTATCAGAAGTTTCTTATCAACGAAAGGCATCGCCATCGTTACGAGTTCAACAATACGTATCGCAAAAGCTTTGAAGATAGCGGAATGGTTTTTTCCGGAACGTCGCCTAACGGGGAGCTGGTTGAGATCATAGAGCTGAAGGAGCATCGCTGGTTTGTGGGGGTACAGTTCCACCCTGAGCTGAAATCAAGGGTACAGAAGGTACATCCTCTCTTTCATGGCTTTGTTGCAGCAGCGAAGGAGTACGCTCATGGCGTTCATCAGATGGATATGGTTATTGAGATGCCCTCATTTGTTCCCGTTTTAACGGAACCGGCACAATAAACAGATTAATTCCACTCTTTTTCAGGAGAAAGGTAGAGAAAAGGTTTGGAAGTAAAGGAAAGGGATAGTACATTAGGAACCCGCTGATGAATGATCGAAAGTGAAGTCGGAAGATGGGCAAGAGCCTGCAAAATGGCACGTTATTTGACAGTATGA
>CAJAOR010000133.1 GCA_903942355.1 uncultured Chlorobiaceae bacterium
AAAACTGATTACAACTGCTGATGAACAAACAAAAAGGCGCCCTTGCAGGCGCCTTTTTCTCTTCAAAAAAAATCAATCGTCAGTTTTCGGAAGCATAATTTTCCGGGGCCAATGACCAGTGCCTTGGAGACATCCAGAGCGTCGAGAGCATCAGTTCACGGATATGCGGGAACTCCTTGGGGAGTCTGTCGTAAATCATTTCAAACAGCTCCTGATGTGAAAGAAGCTCATTCTTCCATGCTTCACGATCGACAGACATCAACTTGATGAACTTCTCTTCCGTCATCGACTCCAAGCCTGTCCAGTCAATCATGTCGTACTTCGGCATCCAGCCAAGCGGACTCTCTACCGCACCGGCCCTGCCGTGAACGCGATCAACAATCCACTTCAGCACTCTCATGTTTTCACCAAAGCCTGGCCAGAGGAACTTGCCGTTCTCATCCTTGCGGAACCAGTTGACACCAAAAATTCTTGGCAGTTCAGGCAGTGTACGACCGACATGGAGCCAATGGTTGAAATAATCGCCCATATGATAACCGCAGAAAGGAATCATGGCAAAAGGATCGCGGCGAACGTCGCCAACCTTGCCTGCTGCCGCAGCGGTCTTTTCAGAACCCATTGTGGCTGCCAGGTAAACTCCCGAATTCCAGTTTGCTGACTGATAAACCAGCGGAACCGTATCTCCGCGGCGTCCACCAAAAATAAAGGCACTGATCGGAACCCCTTTCGGATCTTCCCAATCAGCATCAAGCGAAGGACACTGACTAGCCGGAGAGGTAAAGCGGGCATTTGGATGCGAAGAGAGTCTGCCGCAATCAGGTGTCCAGGAGTGACCCTGCCAATCGATAAGCTGTTCAGGAGCAACATCGGTCATCCCTTCCCACCAGACATCACAGTCAGGCGTCATGGCGACGTTGGTAAAAATACAGTTCTTGGTAAGCGTTGCCATAGCATTCGGATTTGATTTATCCGATGTGCCCGGAGCAACACCGAAAAAGCCATATTCCGGATTGATCGCACGAAGACGCCCATCTTCACCTGGCTTGATCCATGCGATATCATCGCCAATAGTGGTAATCTTCCAGCCCTCAAAAGATTGAGGCGGAATGAGCATGGCAAAATTGGTTTTACCGCAGGCACTCGGGAATGCTCCGCCAATGTAGGTCTTTTCTCCCTCAGGCGATTCAACACCGAGAATCAGCATATGCTCAGCAAGCCAACCTTCATCCCTGGCCATTGAAGAGGCGATACGCAGGGCAAAGCATTTCTTGCCAAGCAAGGCGTTGCCGCCGTAACCGCTTCCGAAAGAGACAATTGAGCGCTCTTCAGGATAATGGACAATATATTTCGTGTCATTGCAAGGCCAGGCAACATCCAGTTCACCGGGCTGAAGAGGGGCACCGACAGAGTGAAGACAAGGCACAAAATCGCTGGTTTCACCAAGCAGATCCATAACCTTGCGCCCCATCCTCGTCATGATACGCATGTTTGTTACAACATAGGGAGAATCGGAAATCTCAACACCGATATGGGCAATCGGCGATCCAAGCGGTCCCATGCTGAACGGAATGACGTACATGGTACGGCCAATCATACAATCTCTGAAAAGTTCTTTCAGAGTCTCTTTCATCTCCTTGGGAGCGACCCAGTTATTGGTCGGGCCTGCATCCTGGCGACGAATACTGCAGATGTAGGTTCTGTCTTCAACTCTCGCAACATCGCTTGGATCAGAACGGCAGAGATAGCTGTTAGGGCGCTTCTCTTCCGA
>CAJAOR010000134.1 GCA_903942355.1 uncultured Chlorobiaceae bacterium
CAATAATTCAGAACTGGCCAGAGATAAGGAGACTTCCGCGCTGGTTGTTAATGGTTCAAGCGGTATTATAGAGCCTGCAAATAACTCCAAAGAGTATGGTCTCAAGATAGGGCTTGAGTTTTGATAGGTGCATCCGGTGAGCTGCGTCGTGCGGTCGATCTTAAGCTAACAAGGTATTATCCGCAGGGTCGTGTGGCTGTTGGCAGCAGTTAAGGTTAAATCAGAGGATTAGAATTATACAGCCACATGAATACGTTTCATTTTGGGTTTCAGGCTATGGGGAGCGGGTGCGAGGCGGTAATTGTTTCCATAAGCAAAAAAGAGGCTCAATCGATTGCCACACTTGCCATAGAAGAGGTGTCGAGAATAGAGCAAAAATACTCTCGATACCGGCCTGAGAGCATTGTTTCCCGAATCAATGCGGCTGCCGGTCGTGACTTTGTTGAGTATGATGAAGAGACGGCCGCATTGATCAAGTATGCCGACACCCTCTATGATCAGAGCAACGGCCTGTTTGATATGACGTCGGGAGTCTTGCGCCATGTCTGGAATTTCAGCAAGGCCGTGCTTCCTGAACCGGCGAAACTCTCTGAACGGCTTGCTCTTGTCGGTTGGCATCGGGTGGAGAGGCAAGATAATGCCATTCGTCTGCCCGAGGCTGGTATGGAGATTGATTTTGGAGGGTTTGGCAAGGAGTATGCTGCTGACCGGGCTGCGGCTGTTGTTCATGCACAAGGGGTAACGTATGGCTATGTGAACCTGGCGGGTGATATACGGCTTGTAGGTCCCAAGCCTGACGGTACCCCCTGGATTATCGGGATTCAGGATCCCCGTCATAAACAGCGCACGATAGCCTCAATTCCGCTCTACAGCGGTGCCCTGGCGACAAGCGGCGACTATGAACGCTTTTTTGAAGCGGATGGCAATCGCTATTGCCACATCATCCATCCCCGGACAGGCTACCCGGTGACCTACTGGCGCTCAGTAACGGTTATAGCCCCTTTGGCCATTACGGCCGGAAGCTGCACGACCATAGCCATGCTGAAAGGGGCTGACGCGTTGCCTTTTCTGGATGATTCAGGGATGGGGTATCTGGCGGTTGATCAGGCCGGAAAGATTTATCACAAAAGCATGTAACATTAGCATCCAGAGTAATTCAATAACTTTTTTTATGCAAAAAATAAACATGAACCACTCTGCACTCAAGCGTACTGCTGCTCTTTTTGCTGTTTTTCTGGCTCTTTTTTTCAGGATGAGTGCTGCTTATTCGGCTGAATTTCTTGATCCTGAACAGGCGTTCAAGATCAAGGCCGAGCTGAACAATGCCCGCACGGTGGTGCTGCAGTGGGAGATTGCCAAGGGGTACAAGCTCTATCGCGACAAGGTGACGGTTGGTGTCGAAAGCGGCAAGGCTGAGCTGAAGACGCCTGTTTTACCAAAAGGGATCACGATTACCGATCCTTCAACCAATGAAAAGATTGCGATCTATCATGACCGCCTCAATGTTGAGGTGCCTCTTGTCGAGGCTGACGGGCCGTTTGTGCTGAATGTTGTTTATCAGGGATGTGCCGAGGATGGCCTCTGTTATCCCCCTATAACAAAGCTCTTCAAGGTTGATCCGTCCAGTCCGGGAGCACTCGTGGCGGCTGGTGAGCAGGCTGCAACTCCGGAAGCCGGCGGCTCGGTTGGAGCTGAAAAGCAGGCATCGGCATCTCTTTCGGCTGTAAAAGCTTCCCTTCCTTCATCAGCAGGCAAGGAGGATAATGACCTCTCTCTGGCTACAGCAACGCTTGCCGGGGGAAGCTTGTGGAAAATCGCTCTTGCTTTTCTTGCGTTCGGGTTGTTGTTGTCGTTTACCCCTTGCGTTTTACCGATGGTGCCGATTCTCTCCTCGATCATTGTTGGTGAGGGAGAGGCTACCCGTCGTCGCAGCTTTTTGATGGCACTCGCCTATTGTCTCGGGATGGCGTTGATCTATACCTCGCTTGGTGTTGCTGCCGGTCTTGCGGGCGAAGGGCTTTCCGGAGCCTTGCAGAAGCCGTGGGTTTTGGTGGCCTTTGCGCTGCTGCTTGTTCTGCTCTCACTCTCCATGTTCGATGTCTATCAGTTGCAGTTGCCGGTTGCTCTTCAAAGCAAGCTGGGTAAGGCATCCGGAGGCTTGAAAAGGGGGCGTTTTTTCGGGGTCTTTTTCATGGGTGCCTTGTCGGCGCTGATTGTCGGTCCTTGTGTAGCGGCTCCGCTTGCCGGAACCCTTGTCTATATCAGCCAGACCCACGACATCTTGCTTGGCGGCCTGGCACTTTTTTCGATGGCCATGGGGATGAGTGTTCCTCTTCTGCTTGTCGGGCTCTCTGCCGGTAGCTTGCTGCCCAAGGCTGGAGCCTGGATGGTTAGCGTGAAATATGTGTTCGGGCTTCTGTTGATTGCCGTTGCCATCTGGATGGTCTCGCCGATTCTGCCTGCTCAGGCCGTCATGCTTTTTTGGGGTGCTTTTGCTATGCTCTGTGCTGTTTTTCTTGGGGTTTTCGATGCTTCATCAGGCAAACCATCCATAGCCCTTCGCTTTGGCAAGACCTTTGGTCTCGTACTCTTTGTTATCGGGTTACTCGAACTTGTCGGGGCTGCTGCTGGCGGCACCAATGTGCTTGAGCCGCTTTCCGGGCTACGCGGGGTATCGACTGCCGGTTCAGGAGAGGAGAAGGGAGTCAGCTTCACTCCTATCAAGACGGTGGCTGAGCTCGATCAGGCACTTGCCTCAGTAAAAAAGCCGGTCATGCTCGATTTCTACGCAGACTGGTGTGTGGCCTGCAAGGAGATGGATCGCTTTACCTTTCATGACCCCAAGGTTATGAGCCAACTGGGCAATCTAACCCTGTTGCAGGTTAATGTAACGGCCAGCAGTGAGGATGATCGCGCCTTGATGAAGCGCTTTGGCCTCTTCGGCCCTCCAGGCATGATCTTTTTTGACACCAAAGGCAAGGAAATTCCTGAAAGCCGGATCGTTGGTGTTCTTGAAGCAAGTGCATTTTTTGATCATGTCAGCAAGTTTGTGACAGGCAAGTAAGCGTTTGCTGCCATTTTGTTCCCCTCAGGGAGGAGGTTAACCTCCTCCCTGAGGGGAATTCTGCGTTTAGTACAGCACACATGGTTTCTGTTCAGATCTAACCTGCCGATGCGCCGCTCTCAGGGGCAGCCAGTCCTCCGGTTCGTGCAGCCATGATGAAATCGTTCATGTGCAAACCCTTTACCGAGTGCGTCCACCAGGATACCCTCACTTTTCCCCATCCAGTGACTAGTTCAGGGTGGTGCTGTTCTGTTTCAGCCAGTTCACCGACACTGTTGGTGAAGGCAAGTGCCATGCCGAAGTCGGGGAAGGTGAAGGTGCGCTGCAAGCGGGTCATATTTTCAATGGTTGCCAGCTCCCACCCGGGGACATATTCCAGCAATCTCCTGCACTGGGTATCAAGCATAGGGTGTGATCCATCAGGGCACGGTACGCGAAGCATGTGATTGAGTTCTTTCATGGCTTTTTTTGTGATGTTATCGGAACCTTACCAATTTTTGAAACGGAATGTGTCCAATAACCGTTTCTTTAATGTACTGAGGTAAAAAAAATATTTTTATCTGTTGCGGTGTTAATGCGATTCTTTCAGAAGGGTATTCATGCAAAAAGAATCAAAATCCGCTATTTTGGCAATTATGAGGCTTAATTCCATTCTTTTTCAGGAGAAAGGTAGAGAAAAGGTTTGGAAGTAAAGGAAAGGGATAGTACATTAGGAACCCGCTGATGAATGATCGAAAGTGAAGTCGGAAGATGGGCAAGAGCCTGCAAAATGGCACGTTATTTGACAGTATGA
>CAJAOR010000135.1 GCA_903942355.1 uncultured Chlorobiaceae bacterium
AACCGTGTATCTTTTGCCATGAAGCTCTCTACCTATTTGGTTGTGTTCTATTGGGTGGTAATTTCGACGTTACCCATTTTAATATAACACTTTATCCTATAAGTTGAGGGCTTTTTTTATTACTTATCGATCAGGTTAGGTTTATCAAACCCGCCGTTGTGTGCGTGCCACTTGCACTGGTTCTCCTCTGCCGGCTTGAATCCCTTCCCTTTTGTCGTGATCACATGCAGCAGCTTGGGGTGGGGAAGTGCCTGCATCTCTTTGAGTGCCTTGACAAGCTGCTCCATGTTGTGGCCATCAATCGGACCAAAATATCTCAGGCCAAGGGCTTCAAAAAATGCACCGGGCGTCAGCGCCGCCTTAACGCCCTCTTCAAGTTTACGGACAGCATTTTTTGCCTTGTTGCCCAAATCATTGTTGAAAAGCGAAATTGATTTCCAGACCAATTTGCGGACCCTGTTGTAGGTTTTGTTCAGGGTTATGTTTACAAGATGGTGCCGCAAGCCGCCGGTGCTGGGCGAAATGGCCATCTGGTT
This sequence comes from uncultured Chlorobiaceae bacterium, assembly GCA_903942355.1. GTDB lineage: Bacteria > Bacteroidota > Chlorobiia > Chlorobiales > Chlorobiaceae > Chlorobium. Next base: position 537 of record CAJAOR010000135.1, read on the forward strand.
GTCGTTGAGGATGACCAGAACATCGCTTTTCAGATCTCCGAGGTGGTTCATCGCCTCGAATGCCATGCCTCCGGTCATGCTGCCATCTCCTATGACGGCAATAACCTTTTCGTTGCCGCCGGCAAGTTCACTGGCTACGGCGATTCCTGCAGCAGCAGAAATGGACGTGGTGGCGTGACCGGTTCCGAATGCGTCATGGGCGCTTTCCGTTCTTTTTGGAAAACCTGCCAATCCTCCGAATTGCCGGTTGGTTTGCATTTGCTCTTTTCTTCCGGTCAGGATTTTATGCACGTAAGCCTGATGTCCGACATCCCAGACTATCTTGTCGTGTGGCGTGCTGTAGACATGATGCAGTGCCACGGTCAGCTCAACAACACCAAGGCTTGATGCAAAATGGCCGCCGTTCAGGGAGACCAGTTCAATAACCTCTTTACGGCATTCATCGGCCAGTTTCTGGAGTTCAGCAAGAGAGAGTTTTTTAAGATCAGCAGGCGAATGGATTGCAGAGAGAAGGGTCATCTGCTGAGAAATGGCAACCGGGAGAGAATCAGGCATGGTGTTTTAATGCTTCAGGTTAGTATTATAACTGTAACCATGCTTGAGGCTTCCCGGTTCCATACCCGGGGGATTGTTCCGTTATTGGAGTTCAAATGCCTGAAATCTGAACAAGCACCGTTCTCTCTTCGCGCGGTCCGTCAAGTTCAACGAAGAAGATTGACTGCCACTCTCCTAAAAGCAACTTTCCTTCCGAGAAGGGAATGGTTTCAGAGCTGTTCATAAAGAGACCGAGAAGATGGGAGTGGGCGTTGTGGCGCCCGTCAATTGGATTGAGATTATGCCGGTAGTTGCCATCCTTCGGCACCAGCCGTTTGAGATAGGTCTCCATATCATCAACGAGGCACTCCTCTTTTTCATTGATATTGATGAAGGCTGTCGTGTGGCGGCTTATGACGGTTACCTGCCCCCTTTCAAGCCCAGAGGAGAGCAGCAGGGCAGAAACCTCAGCGGTAATGTCGATAATTTCAATCGGCTTTGCGGTTCGTCTCCTGACGGCATGTGTAAAAATCTGCATAATACAGAATTGAACCCGGGTTTATTCGTGATGGTAGTCTGGCATTGTCGTCAGGCAGGTTATGACTACTGCTTCGTGGGGAGAGAGCGTTATCTTCATCACCTTGTCGGCATAATGAACGCTTGTCTTGTTTTTGTTTTGAGTACTGAGTATGGTAAGCTTTTTCATGGAGCCATATTCAAGCGAAGGGTGGCTGAATTCAAGATGAATACCGGTCCCGCTGAAATTGACCAGAACGTAGGCACTCTCTTTTGCTGTATAGCGGTGAAATCCCATACAATGCGAGTTATTTGGCGTGTTGAGGTTGAGCCATTCGATCCGCCCCTCCTGAAACACCTCTCTTTCTTGCAGCAAAAAAAGCTTTCTATAGAGCTCCGCCAGTTTCGCATCGCTGGATTCAGTTGTTTGCCGGAGAAGCTGAACCGGAATTTGCTTTTTGAAGCCATCCATCTGATCCTGATGGATAAGATGCATCCCTGGAGAGGTGAGCAGCACCAGAGCAGCAGCCTTGTTGTTCAGTCCGATTTTGTCAGCAGCCCTCGGTTCATCGTGGTTTTCAAGAAAGCGGCAGAGATGTTGCTGGTAGTCCCAATTGCCGAGCAGGTGACCGGTCAGTTTTTCAGTGTTGATCGATGCCTCGGTGAGGTAGTCATAAAATGGTTTGTCGTAGGTAAAGTCAAACCCCTGTTGCTGCAACTCCCACTCCTTGTTCCAGTAAGATTCCGCCAGAAAAAGAAAGTCGGGATGAAGGCGCTTGACTGCTGAAATAGCGCTTTGCCAGAACTCATCTTCCATGATGCCGCCAAGTCCGCTCCAGGTGGTATTGAAAACGTTTTTCAGCACCAGCATAGCCATATCGCACC
>CAJAOR010000136.1 GCA_903942355.1 uncultured Chlorobiaceae bacterium
AACCGTGTATCTTTTGCCATGAAGCTCTCTACCTATTTGGTTGTGTTCTATTGGGTGGTAATTTCGACGTTACCCATTTTAATATAACACTTTATCCTATAAGTTGAGGGCTTTTTTTATTACTTATCGATCAGGTTAGGTGACAATAATATCGTAAGAGATGCTCAACCCAAGACCGGTACCTTTTCCGGGCTCTTTTGTCGTAAAAAACGGGTCAAAAACACGACCCCTGACTTCAGGAGGAATACCCGGTCCGTCATCGCTGACTGAACAGTAAACATTACTGCTGTCACGCCAGGTATGAATGCTGATTGTGCCATGTGAACTCCGCATGAGGGATGCTATGGCTTGAGCACCGTTGACGATCAGGTTAAGAAAGACCTGATTGATCTGCTCGGGATAGCACGCAATAAGAGGCAGCTCATCAAGTGAGGTTTCAATGTCGGCGCAGTTGCGATATTCGTTACGCGCAATAGTGAGCGCGTCCCGGATTCCGTGATTAATGTCGAACATGACCCGCTCATCAATAGCATGGCGAAACGAAAAATTCCTCATGCTTGCGATAATTGCCGTTATTCGCTCAAAGCCCCGTTGCGATTCATGAAAAATCTCCGAAATATCAGTGAAGAGCGTGTCAATGGCCAGCGTCCTCTCCATATCATGCATCGTCTGAAGCTCTATGGCTGGGTGATTTCCCTTCTCAAGTGTTTTGATGACGCTACGGTACTCCTTCAGCATTTCCTGAAAATCGGAAATAGCCTCCTTGAGTGTTGAGAAATTGATCTTGATAAAATTAATAGGATTGTTCAGTTCATGGGCTATCCCAGCGGCAAGCATGCCTATTGAAGCAAGTTTTTCATGCAAAATCATCTGTTGATGAGTTTTTTCAAGCTTTTTCGTTCTCTCCTCAATACGCTCCTCAAGCGTCTGGTTCAACTGCAGCAGCTTCTCCTCTGTTTCTTTGCGCGCCGTGATGTCGAGCACGATACCCCGGATGCCAACCGGTATGCCGTTGCGGATAATCGCTGCCGTATAGACCAGTACCGGGAATTTGGTGCCATCTTTTCTCTGTCCAAAATATTCATGATCGTCAAACGGCAGGTTTTTCAAACGGCGCTCCATATTAATCTTGACTCGTTCGCGCTCTTCCGGAGCAAAAAGCATCAAACTGTGCACGCCCTTTTGAAAATCCTCTTGGGTATATCCGAACGATTCCAAGCCTTCACGGTTGGTGTAGGTAATCAAGCCCTGCATGTTCATTTCAAATATAGGCTGCGGCAAAAGATCGGAAAGCTCCTGAAAGCGACATTCGCTTTCAGAAAAAGCAGCCAACTCCTTTTTCCGCAAAGAAATATCCTGCTTGATACTGACATAATGCGAAATTGCCCAGGTTGGATCGATGATCGGAATGATGACGGAATCCTCCCAGTAAAGCTCTCCGTTTTTTTTCTTGTTGTGAAATTCACCCCGCCAGTTCTTTCCGCTGGTAATAGTATCCCAAAGCTCCTTGTAGAAACTGTCCGACTGTTCACCGGATTTCAATATCCGCGGATTTTGGCCGATTACTTCATACAAAGAGTAGCCGGTTGTTCGGCTGAATGCGTTGTTTACATACTCAAGATTCCCCTCTTTATCCGTAATGGCAATCGCCACCGGGCAATTGGCAACCACTATGGAAAAAAGGCTTGCCTCCTTGCGACGCTCCGACTCAGTAATTGCTTTTTTTATCGTGACTTCAAGTCTCACTCCATTAACCGGCTTTATCAAATAGTCGAATGCCCCTGTTGTAAACGATTGAGCTTCGTCGCTCTCTGACATCGAGTCGGCAATCATGATAACCGGAAGATCAGGGAAGTGATCATGAACGTAAGAGAGAATCTCAAAACTATTCTTACCGGGTATACCGGTATGAAGAAGCAGTACCTCAATTTTGAGGGTATTCAGGAGCTCCAAACAAGCATCTCCATTATCGGCCGTTATGACATCGTAACCAAGCTTTTTGATGGTTCGTGACATTGACGCAATAATGAGCGAACTTGCCTCAGCGACAAGAAGCGTCACTTTTTTATTTGAAGGAAACATCATGCAGACTGTTGTGAGGTTATCGCATGGTACAGGGATGGAATCGCCCAATTACAAAATTGATAGAGATACTTTAGACCTCATGCATTCTTATCAATCTCATTCAATAGTAAATATTTAATTTTGATTAACCTGAATAATTCATGATAGCCACAAAAATCGAAATTTTGAGTAAAAAATGGAGATGCTCATGGCTGTGTTCATGTGATAAGTGTCGTTATCGCAAATGAAGCCACTTGCAGGAGCTCATAACCGACTAAAGACAGGG
>CAJAOR010000137.1 GCA_903942355.1 uncultured Chlorobiaceae bacterium
AGGGTCTTGTACCCCATATCTGCGGCTCTGAGAGCTGTTGCGGCAGCTACAGAAGTTTTACCAACACCACCTTTTCCGGTAAAAATGATATTACGCATACGTTTTAGTGATTCTCATTTAAAGAATTATTGAATAAAGCGGTTTCTACCAACAGTTATTCTTCATCAATTGACCAACCTGAAAAGGCTTAAGATAACAAATTATCCTTTAATAGAACACGACGAAAAACAATTCCCGCCGTTAAAAAAATCTCTCTATCGCCATCCTCACCTCCTGCGCCTGCGGTCACGATGAGAGGAACTCGCCTGCCTTGCATTATGATGTCTTGCGACTGAAACCCTCCTGGATGACACTCGGCTTATCCTAAAACCAGCCTTGCCGTGCGACCGGCCGTGCCTTACATCCAGAACACGTGACGATGATGACGAACGCCTCTGATCGACAGAAACCTCGCCGTCAACCACGATCCGCTGACCTGAAACAATCTGCTTCCTGCCGGTCAAATGGTTCAGCAATGCCAGGCGCTGAACCGTGGTATGGTACTCTCTTGCAATGGATGCAAGAGATTCACCTCTTGTCACCCGGTGACGTTCTGTTACCTTCCTGACTCGCTCAACCCTTGACTCATCACTTTTTGGCTGCTTCGGCTGAGAGAACGTAACATTGTCAGGAGCCCCAAAAACAATAAGTCTCTGACCTGGAGTAACCTCAGCATCCTTGAGGTTATTCCAGGCGATAAGCTGACTGATATAGGCACGATACATCCTTGCAATCGAACCGAGACTTTCTCCCTGCTGCACAACATGAATCTTCTGGCCCTTTTGTGCAGATTCCTGTTCCGAAGACTGATTGCCGGGGCCGGCATTGAGACTTTCAAGCTTGGCATAGAGCCCTTGACGTTCAGCAATTACAGCAGACTTGTATGCATAGATCTCATCTTCGCGCTTCTGGAACTGGGCAATATATTTTCTCGGAAGCCGGATAACATTTGGCGAAGAAAGCCCTGCTGAAGGAATAATTCCAAGCTTGTACTGCGGATTAAGGAACCGGAGATCACCCATCGGAATGCCTATGGTCTCATTTATCTGCTCGAACGACAAAAGGCGTGTCGTCTTCAGCGTGTCGATATCCTGATACAAAAATCCAGGTTCAACCGGACGGATATTATGCTCATTATAGTAGTTCATAATATAGTTCACGGCAATAAACGCCGGAACATAGCCTCTGGTTTCAGCCGGCAGGTAATCCCATATTGCCCAGTAATCCTTTAGTCCGCCAGACCTCCTGATCGCCTTGTTGACATTTCCCGGGCCGCAATTATAGGCTGCAAGCGCAAGAAACCAGTCACCGTAAATATTGTGTAGATCCCTCAGGCATCTGCATGCCGCAACAGAAGACTTGTAAGGGTCATAGCGGTCCTCAATAAAAGAGGATGACTGCAAGCCATACATCTTGCCGGTCCCATACATAAACTGCCACAACCCTTTTGCTCCGGCAGAAGAGACCGCCGTAGGATTCAGGGCCGACTCGACAATCGCCAGATACTTTATCTCAAGGGGAACATTGTAGGCATCAAGCTTTTCCTCAAAAAGAGGAAAATAAAGTTTGGTCAGTCCGAGAATTTTCGCAACCGATCCTCTCTTGTCGACAGCATAAAGCCGGATAAATCCCCTGACATGCTCATTGTATACAAGAGGAATAGGGGTTTTCCGTCTGAGTACTGCAATCCTTGCTGCGTAAACCGAATCGCTGAATTGAGGCACAAAGGATGAAGGAAAACCGAACTTGCCGCTCTCTTTTGAGGGAATGGAAAAGTGTTCGTCCTTAAAATAAGTTGCATTCACCAGACTGTCAAGAATCTCGGAAACAGACGACCGGTTGAACGAATCCCTGTTATTGGAAGTAGAGCCAGCGGCACCAACCGGCAAAGCCAGGAACTGAAAACATAGTGCCGACAGCAACAAGTTGAGTAATGTATAAGAGAATCTGATTTTCACAAGCGGCAGTTTGATTAGTGCAATGGTTGTTAAACGATCCATGCTGCAACAGCAAAAATCCCTATTGAACTTTTAAAGTAACATAAAAACAGTTCCCGACTATTACAATAATCATGAACGTTTATCTGCACAATGTCAATTAATCATCGCATCAGTAGCTGACTTTCCACAAAAAAAGACCCCCCGGCAATGCCGGATTAAGCTGACTTGTCATCACCCCGGTTTCAAGCATTAGGCAAAACTCTTCGACCGAAAGCTCCCCCTTTCCCGCACTGATCATGGCATCAACAAGATAGCGCACCATGCTGCGCAAAAACCGGTCCGCTGAAATCTGCAAAACAAGGGTCTGGCGGTTACGGTACCATTTGCAAGCTCTCACCGTACAGATGCGGCCCGGATTATCCCTGTCTTCCTTTGCAAAGGCTGAAAAATCATGAGTTCCAAGCAAGCACTCAGCCATCTGCTGCATGATTGCAACCTCAAGTTTTCCGTTTGAACACCCGGCAAACCGGCCATAAATTGCTGACGGCTCCTCAAGAAGAAAATAGCGATACTCCCTCTCTCTGGCACTGTGGCGGGCATGAAAAAGAGGATCAACTTCCTGCGGATTGCCGATCCTGATCGTTTTCGGCAGAAGCGAATTGAGCGAATGAACAATTCTGGACGGCTCCATCAGTGATGCCGTAAAAAAATTTGCCGTCTGGGCTCTGGCATGAACACCCTTATCGGTTCTGCCAGCCGCGGCAAGCGAGACGTTTTCCTGCAAAATGGTACCAAGCGCCGCTTCAATCTCTCCCTGTACAGTAACAATAGCGCCGGATTGCCTTTGCCAGCCGGCAAAAGAGGTTCCGTCATATTCAACAGTAATCCTGATGTTCTTCATAAAGAGAAATAAAATCTTTAGTACATTGCTTTTTCTATTACCAGTTATCGTCTCGTTATCTTACCGGAAAACAATAACATCACGTTGCAGAAAACTCACCTTGCATTGCTCCTTCAGGCACTGAAAAACCTGAAAAGCCCTGAATCCGGCACACTCTATAAAATTCCCGGCATCTGGAGCGGAAAAGAGACCGGTACCGAAGAGGTCAACCCGGCAGTATACTTCGGTCACATCATCGAAACAATCCTTAACAGACCGGATAGTCTTGCCCCAAAGCCAACCGACGATGACTGGAGAACCGGTGCAGTCGTCTACAACCTTTTTGTCCGCCTCGCAGCAGCTTTTGACCATAACGGCGACGGCTCCATCAGCCCTGAACAGCTTCCATGCGGATTCAGGGAAACAGGAACCCTGCTGAAAGCCATTGCACTCCTGCCGTATATAAAAAAACTTGGCGCAAATACCATCTACCTTCTTCCGCTCACTGAAATCGGTACCGTAAGCAAAAAAGGCTCTCTCGGCTCTCCCTATGCCATTAAAAACCCGCGAAAGCTCGATCCCCTCCTCAGTGAGCCGGCACTCGGACTTTCATCAGAACTCCTCCTCAAGGCGTTTGTTGAAGCCGCGCACCTCCTCGACATGCATGTTGTGCTGGAATTTGTTTTCAGAACAGCATCTGTCGACAGCAGTTGGATCAAAGAGCATCCCGAATGGTTTTACTGGCTTAAAAACAATGAACAGACCAGCAACTACGGTCCGCCCCATTTTGATCAGGATACACTCAACTGGATTTATGAGGTTGTTGACCGCCATGAACTGCACAATCTTCCCTCTCCGCCACAAGAATACCGGGATCAGTTCGTTAGGCAACCCATAACACTCCGTGAAGAGCTCGACTCGCTTCAGGGCACCGCAGCAGACGGAACGCCATGCCATATCGCAAGCGCCTTCTCCGACTGGCCCCCTGACGACCGGCAGCCGGCATGGAGCGATGTCACCTATCTGAAAATGCACGTCCATGAAGCATTCAACTACATTGCATACAACACCATCAGGATGTACGACAGTGCCCTGGACGATCCGGCAACCTTCAACACCAGCCTCTGGAACGAAATTTCCGATATCATCCCCAGCTATCAGGAAGAGTATCAGATTGACGGCGCCATGATCGATATGGGCCATGCCCTGCCCACACTGCTGAAACAGACAATTGTCCGCAAGGCACGCGAAAAAAGAGCCGATTTTGCCTTCTGGGATGAAAACTTCAATCCGACCCCCGAAATCCGGGCCGAAGGGTTCAATGCTGTCTTTGGCTCTCTCCCCTTTGTCATTCACGACATTGTCTTTATCAGGGGACTCTTGAACCACCTCAACAAAACCGGTGTCGCACTGCCATTTTTCGGGACAGGAGAAAATCACAACACTCCGCGAGTCTGTTTCCGTTATCCGCGCCAGGAGGCAGGCCGCAACCACTCAATCTTTATCTTCACGCTCAGCGCCATACTGCCAGCCATCCCCTTTCTCCAGTCGGGTATGGAAATCTGCGAATGGTATCCGGTAAACCTCGGACTCAATTTCACCGACGAAGACCGGGCCCTCTATCCGCCCGAAAAACTGCCCCTCTTCAGCGCACTCAGTTTCGACTGGGAAAAGAGCAACGGCCTCAAGCCCCTCAACAGCTATATCCATAAAATTCTTGCCATACGGGCACGCTATCTCGACCTGATACTTTCGGGCGAACCCGGTTCAATGACCATTCCCTATACCAGCCAGCCCGATCTTTTTGCCGTCATGAGATCAGCCAAAGGCAAAACGCTTCTTTTTGTCGGCAACAGCAATCTCTACGACACCAAAGAAGGCTTTCTTGAATTCAGTACGGATAATGGCTCTCTTTACGACCTCATCAGCCAGCAATCCTGGCCGATCAAGGAACATCGCCTTGAACTGAGCTGCAAACCGGGACAATGCATGCTCTTTGAACTTCCCGTTGAGTTTTAAAAAAACCCAGCGAAAAACGTATCTTTCGAACTTTTCCGTCAATCAAATCCATCTTTTCCTATGTCTATTCTCATTGTCGGCTCTCTTGCCTTTGACGACATCGAAACCCCTTTTGGAAATTCCCTCAACACCCTGGGCGGATCATCCACCTACATTGCCCTGTCGGCCAGCTACTTTACCGACAACATCCAGATGGTCGGCGTCGTCGGCTCCGATTTTGAGCAGAAACATTTCGACCTGCTGCACTCCAGAAACATCGACACCAAAGGCGTTCAGATAGTCGATGAAGGCAAAACCTTCCGCTGGGC
>CAJAOR010000138.1 GCA_903942355.1 uncultured Chlorobiaceae bacterium
AACCAGGATCACGCTGCCTTTATGCCGGACACCGCTTGGCCAGTAAACAGGTTTCCGCCAAACTTTTCCTGAATCAATGACTCTACTCAGTTTTGATGTCATCTGTTACTTTCGGCACGTTTACGGCAGTTCACTTGTATTCGTCTTCCTTGGTTCACACCTGCCATCTTTACGATGACTTTTCCGTAATGCTCACGACGAGAGCTTTTGACCAACGCCGCTTACGGTGGTTTGCACCCTGCTCCTGTAAGCCGAGTGCGATGGACCTACCATCATCTCTTGCACTGCTTTCTACAGCGCACAGTCATTCCGTAATAACGAGTTACTTGCGTATGCCTGTTGAGTGTCATGCCTTTTTTTACTACGGAATCAATTTCTGATGAGCGCTTATCATAGAGACAACTGCATTGGTAAGGAAGTAGTTCAGCGACATACAATGCAGCTCAATAGCAAGCACCATACAACGTAATTATAAAAAAATATCAGGTTCAATATCAAAAATTGGGGAGCTTTGAGGCCGGAAACGTGAAACGTCAGCGACACATCGGCGACACCACCAAGTGGAAACAGCACGATACCGAGCTGGAACTCGGCGTTCCCAGGGGAATGCGGGAATTGAAAGCAGGATAAACGAGCATGTTTCATCAAGCATGACATTTCCTGTGACGGTACTGTTTTTTATGTTTAGCCGAATTATCTGTACCTTTTTCGTAATTTTCAGGGTCAGTTAACCTTGCACGTGTTTAACTAATTAAAGAACACCTTATCCAACATGAGCACAATTTCTATTGCCGACATTCTTGTGCTTCCAGTGCAGGAGCGCATTCGTCTCGTTGAGCTTATCTGGGATAGCGTTGCAGCACTACCTGAAGCCATAAAGATTTCGCCTGCGTTAAAGACGGAACTTGAAGCACGCCTTGCGGAGTTTGAGGCAAACCCTGAAGCTGGCTACTGCTGGAATCAAGTGAAATCGCACCTTAAAGAGGGTTCATGGCGTACCGTCTGAAATTCTCTGCAAGAGCGTTACGTGAAACTTGCGAAGCGCAAGAATGGTACGAATTTCAGAGCCAAGTGCAGATCCGGAGATCAGTGACGGTGAAGCAGAAACAGAGTTCAGGACACCAAATAAATTTGTGAAGGTAAGTGATGAGTATGTGAAATGGTACAATGATTTGAAGATGCAATCATACGGCACCAATGGATATCCCTGGACCAGACTTGGCTATACCTATGACTGGGGAGATAGCCGTCGTCACATCGGATTAAGTGAATTTGTTATTATGCCGGGCGCTACCGTCGAGATCAAAGCGATTGCACCAACGACGGAATATTAGAGGGCTACCTCTTCGAGGTCAACCATGCTTTTGGAAGGGATGAAATTGAATTGCCCAAAAAACCTGTTTAAGCAGGTTTCCTGGGCAAATGAAGAATCATAAATCCTCTATCCTTTTAAATCCTGATGCAGCGTACGGACATGCCATCTGCATTGTGTTCGGTGCCTTGAACAACTATTGGAAGGTGACCAACAACACTGTACCATGATATCAGCGAAGTTGATTCAGAAGAAGACCAGAAAAAGGCATT
>CAJAOR010000139.1 GCA_903942355.1 uncultured Chlorobiaceae bacterium
CTGGGCATAATTTTCGGTGTTTTCACCGATAATTTTGATGCTGTTTTTATTGGCGCCAACGGTACCGTCCGATCCAAGGCCGTAAAAGAGTGCCCGGAACATTTCATCCGGTTCAATACAGAAGGTTCTGTCGTAGTCAAGACTGGTATTGGTCACATCATCATTGATGCCGACAGTGAAATGGTTTTTCGGGTGCGCCAAAGCCATGTTGTCAAATACAGACTTGATCATTGCCGGCGTGAATTCCTTGGATGAGAGACCATATCTGCCGCCGGTTATGTTGGGGACTTTGGCTATCAATCCGTTTTGTACTCCCTCAAGCAGAGCATTGACCGTATCAAGATAGAGCGGCTCTCCTGCACATCCAGGTTCTTTTACCCGGTCAAGCACGGAGACTGATTTGACGGTAGCGGGGAATGCTTTGACGAAGCGCTCGATATCGAATGGACGGAAGAGACGGGCATGGATAACGCCGACTTTTTCGCCCTGTTTGTTGAGATACTCAGCGGTTTCACGGGCGGCTTCTACACCGGAACCCATCAAAACAATCACACGCTCAGCGTCTGGTGCGCCGTAGTATTCGTAGAGGTTATAGTGACGACCGGTGAGCTCTCCGAATTTCTCCATCGCTTTTTCGGTGATCCCGGCGCAGGCATTGTAATAGCTGTTAACCGTCTCCCTGCCCTGAAAATAGACATCGGGATTCTGTGATGTGCCTCTGATAATTGGTGCATCAGGGCTCATACGGCGGTTTCGGTGCGCTATGACGAGATCATCGCTGATCATTGCTTTTATGATATCGTCCGCAATGACCTCTATTTTTGAAATTTCATGAGAGGTCCTGAAACCGTCGAAGAAATGAAGAAACGGAATTCTTGATTCAAGGGTGGCTGCCGCAGTAATAAGCGCCATATCCATCACTTCCTGAACGGAACTGGAGGCAAGAAGGGCAAAGCCCGTGCCGCGCACCGACATGACATCGCCATGATCTCCGAAGATCGAAAGCGCCTGACCCGCAAGGGCACGTGCCGATACATGGATCACGCAGGGGGTAAGTTCCCCAGCTATTTTATACATATTCGGAATCATGAGCAACAGACCCTGCGATGCGGTAAAGGTAGTCGTCAGCGCACCGGTCTGCAACGCTCCGTGAACCGCTGCTGCAGCACCGGCTTCACTCTGTAATTCATCAATTTTAGGTACGGTACCCCAAATGTTTTTTTTCCCTTCTGCAGCCCATGCCTCTGAATACTCTCCCATTGGTGATGCTGGAGTAATAGGGTAAACACAGATAACTTCACTAGTGCGGAAAGAGATATGAGCTAACGCTTCATTTCCCTCCATTGTTTTATAAGTCCGGCTCATACAGGCATTCACTTGATTTGTATTTGAGAAAGGTATGTGCAGATCACTGCAATGGAACGCTCGAAGGAACTGCAAAGGTTACGGTCGAAAGTGACAAAAATGTGGCAAAAAGCCAAAATTTTTCCGAGCTTAAAGTTAGCAAAAAAAAATGATGTTTGGTAAAGATAATTAGATTCTGTTTTTTCTCCACGTAGAGCCTGAGGACCAAGACATATCCAGTATGGTTTCACACGGGCCCTGATCTTTGTTATTTTAACCACCTACAGACAGAGGAAAAGAGGCTTTATGGACGCGGAACATTCCGAAAACATTGTCTATGGCAGGAATGCCGTACTTGAGCTTCTCCAGCAAAAGCCGGAGAGCATCGAGAAGATCTACTTTCAGTTTAATACCTCTCACCCGAAACTCAAGGAAATTGTCATCACCGCAAGGCGGCTCAAGCTCGTGAGCGGCAAGGCCCGGCTTGAAAAACTCTCACTGATCGCCGGAACAACAAAGCACCAGGGTGTTTGTGCCCTTATCAGTTCGGTCACCTATTACTCTTTGGAAGAGGTACTTGCAACTCCCCGCAATACGTTTCCGCTTTTTGTGGTACTGCAGGGACTTGACGATCCTCACAACATCGGAGCCATTATCAGAACTGCAGAAGCTGTTGCTGCAGATGCCGTTGTGCTGGTTGAAGGAAAAGGGGCACCGGTCAATGCGGTTGTCAACAAAGCCTCTGCCGGGGCACTCTCCCATATGCGAATCTGCAAGGTAAAAAGCCTTGTTCGTGCACTGGAATTCCTGCACCAGTACAATGTCCAGATTCTTGCTGCTGATATGGATGCGGAACTCAACTATACCGATGCCGACATGAAAAAATCCACAGCCATTGTGCTTGGTATGGAGGGGAGCGGGATTGCGCCTGAAGCGCTTGAATTCTGCGACCATGTTGTCCGCATTCCCATGGCAGGCTGCGTTGAATCCCTGAATGTCAGTGTGACGGCGGGTGTATTGCTCTACGAGGCCATGAGGCAACGTCTGGCATGACCGGAACCCTTTTGCCGGCTGATTTGACGGGATTATGAAAATATATTACCTTGCGTCTCACCAGGACGACCCGTTATTTTTGTTGTTAACTCAATCAACATACTATTCTCTCTGCCATGACTATTCCAGAAGATCTTCGTTATACCAAAGACCATGAATGGATCAAACTGCTTGCAGACGGCAGTACCGCACTGGTCGGCATTACTGACTTTGCCCAGCACGAACTTGGCGATATTGTTTTTGTGGAGCTGAAATCGGCCGGAACAGTGCTCAAGGAACACGAAGTCTTTGGCACCGTCGAAGCGGTAAAAACGGTTGCCGATCTTTTTGCACCGGTAGCCGGCGAACTTCTTGAATTGAACCCAGGTCTTGACAGCGCTGAAATTGTCAACCAGGATCCTTACAATGAAGGCTGGTTGGTCAAGATGAAGGTTCAGAATCCGGCAGCAATTCATGCACTTCTTGATGCTGAAGCCTACCGTCAGCTCACAGGGGAGTAAGCAATGCCATTTATTGTCAATACTGCCGGCGAAAGGGAAGAGATGCTTCGCGCCATTGGTGTCAGCTCCTTTGATGATCTTATTGCGGATATTCCTGAAGAGATTCGCCTGAAAAAAGCGCTTGATCTATTTCCGGCTTCAGATGAACCTGAAGTGCGCAAACTGCTTGAGTGGCTTGCCTCCGCTAACCGGAGTACGGCCGATTATGTCAGCTACCTTGGTGGAGGGGCTTATGATCATTTCATACCCGTAGCCATCAAAACCATTGTCTCTCGCAGCGAGTTCTATACCGCATATACTCCATACCAGGCAGAGGTCTCCCAAGGCACCTTGCAGGCGATTTACGAATACCAGAGTCTTATCTGCCGTCTTTATGAGATGGATGTAGCCAACGCGTCCATGTATGACGGTGCTACAGCCTTGGCGGAAGCGGTCTTGATGGCCATGAACGTTACGGGTCGCAGTCAGGTTGTTGTGGCAGGTAAGTTGCATCCCTTCAACAGCTCCGTTCTGAAGACCTACCTTGAAGCTGCAGGCCATAACGCTGTCATACAAAATATCCTTGAAGATGGTATTGGCAGCATTGCCGCACTGAAGGAACTGGTAGGCGATACGGTGGCCGCAGTGGTTGTTCAGCAGCCCAACTTTTACGGTTCACTGGAAGAGGTTGAAGCCATCGGAGCTATTGCCCATGCAAACGGAGCCCTCTTTGTCGTTTCGGCTGATCCGCTTTCACTTGGTCTGCTTGCTGCTCCTGGAAGTTATGGCGCGGATATTGCAGTCGGTGAAGGCCAGCCCCTTGGTTCTTCGCAAAGTTTCGGCGGACCTTACCTTGGCATTTTTACGGTGAAACAACAGCTTGTCCGCAAAATTCCCGGTCGGCTGGTCGGCATGACCAAAGACCGGGATGGCGAGGATGGTTTTATACTCACCCTTCAGACCCGCGAGCAGCATATCCGACGCGAAAAAGCCACATCGAATATCTGCAGCAACCAGGCGCTCAACGCTCTTCAGGCGGCCGTCTACCTTTCACTGCTTGGCAAACAGGGCTTGCAGCACGTTGCCGCACAATCAGCACAGCGGGCGCACTATCTGGCTGGAAAAATTGCCGCTCTCCCGGGTTTTTCCCTGAAATACAAGAGCCCTTTTTTCCGCGAGTTTGTTGTTGACACGCCAATACCTGCTACTGCCGTGATTGAGCAGATGCTTGAACACAAGGTTTTTGCAGGCTATGACTTGGCTGCCCATGGTGAAACAGGACTGCTTGTTGCTGTTACAGAGAAGCGGACTCGTCAGGAGCTTGACAGCTTTGCTGAAAAGCTTGCAACTCTAACTGCGAATTTATAGGAGGTTATGGTACCTGCCAGGCTTTTTGAGCTCCCACAGCAGGTCGGGAGCTCAAAAAGTTGAGAAGAGAAAGAGGTTTTAGAGAAGCCCCAGTAACTCCAGTTCCTGATCGATGAGCTGCTTGCTTTCCTGCGAAAGGGGCACAAGCGGCAACCGGTAGTTCTCTTCGATCATCCCCATCCGTGCAAGAATGTACTTGACCGGTACGGGATTGCTCTCAATGAAGTTCAGTTTCAGCAGCTTGCGATAGCGGCGGTTTATGGCTCTTGCCTCATCAAGATTGCCCGCTTTTACGGCATTGATCAGTTGCTTGATTTGGGATGGTATCTGATTGGCTGCAACGGAAATCACCCCGTCGCCACCCATAGCAATAAAGGGCAGGATCAGTGAATCTTCACCGGTCAGAACGGAAAAATGCTCAGGCCTCTCTTCAAGAAGCTCTGAAATTTGGCTGAAATTCTCTGAAGCCTCCTTGACAGCTGCAATATTTTCAAAATCCCTCGCAAGTCGCAAAATGGTCGATGCCGCAACATTGCAGCCGGTTCTTCCCGGAACGTTGTAGATGATAATCGGCACCGAGACCGCCTCGGCAATGTGGCGGTAATGCTGATAGATCCCCTCCTGTGAAGGCTTATTGTAGTAGGGTGCAACGGAAAGCAGAGCTGAAGCGCCCGCTTTGACGGCATTTTTTGCAAGCTCTACGGCATGTATGGTTGAGTTCGTGCCGGCACCTGCCGCCACAATGAGTTTTCCGCCAGCCTCATCCTTGACGATGCGGATAATGGCAAACTGTTCATCTTCGGAAAGGGTTGGGGATTCCCCCGTAGTTCCGCAGGGTATAATGATATCGGTTCCCGCCTCAACGTGAAACTGCACCAGTCTCCTTAATGCATCAGTATCAACCGTTCTGTCCTCCTTGAACGGGGTTACCAGCGCAACGGCAGTTCCTGAAAGGTATCGTGTAGACATACTTGCTTCTCTAAACTTTACAAATTCAACTAAAAACTCTGTTTTTGCTTTCCTTTTTTTTATCTGGAAGTTCAGGAATATACAGAGAAAGGCAATTTGTAAAACTGAATTTATCGCAAAAGAGTTTTAATCATCAAAAAGGACAGGTGAACCTCATACTCAACCCTCAATCAAATCAGGGAAATTGAGGGCGTAATTGTTCAAGACAATTTTTGGAAGAGCGTTAATGGCATGATGAACAACTCTGTCTTGTCCGGCGATGCAATGCATCATTAGGAGCCTGCACATCGCTCACTGGTCTGCCGTTATTTTCGGTCACGGTATTAATTGTGGTATCAGGATTGGATTCAAGTTCTTCGTCGCGGAAGGCAAGTTCCCTTGATGACGATGCGCCAGCGGTGTTATCCTGCCCGTCATCCCTATTTTGATCCACAGCTTCGGGATATTCCTCATAGCCAGGTTGTTGCGAAAGCTCGGCAAGCGTCAACCGTTCAACAAGAGGCTTCGGGGCCTGTTTCGCGTTTGATTCCCATGATTTTGAGATTTGTTTGCCAAACTCAAGAATGCCCGAAAAAGGCTGGATACCGAAGTAGGTACCAAACCCAATAAAAAACGAAAGCATGATTATCGTCGCCAGTTCCGCAGGACTTTTCAGCCCCTGGGCGCTCTTTGTTTTCAGATAGGAAAAGAATGCATGCCAGTTAACAAGAAAAAGATGGCCAAGAGAGAGCAGCGAAAAGGCAAATCCGAAAATGATATGCTGGCTCTGCCAGGCCGGTTTTGTAAGTCCGCCCATCACCCATACAATTCCGGGACTTCTTTCTGGAAAAATATAGAGGATCACGCCTGAGACGAGAACCATAAGAAAAGAGAGAAAAAGTCCGAAGCTTGTAAATACCCGCCAACTGAAAGATTTGTTCATCGTGCGTTTTGTTTTAAATCCGTTATTAATGCTCTGTATAGATTTAGACGCTTTATTTTCGGATTTCCAGTGCTGCTACTGTTACAAGACGATGCAGGAAAAGAGTTGACGGGAGGCTCTCTACAAATATTGCATAACCGCGGTGACTTTTAGCGCTCAAGAAAAATGGGAAAGCACGAATAGGAGGCTTCCTGTCGGGTAATGCAGACCCTTACATGAGTCTGGTCAGTGACCTGACATGGCCACCATTTCGGCGGCAAGATTGAGCGATGAGGCAGAGATATTCTTTCCGCTGATAAGCTGGGCTATGGCTCGCAGGCGACTTTCGCGGTCAAGAACGGTCACTTCCGTAATGGTTCGGTCATCCTGAACGGATTTCTGTACTGAGAGGTGCAGATCGGCCATTGCGGCTATCTGCGGGAGGTGGGTGATGGCTATGATCTGGTGACGGAGTGAAAGGGCTTTCAGGCTTTTCCCGACAGCTTCTGCAATACGTCCGCTGATACCGGTATCTATTTCATCAAAAACAAGGATGGGCAGTTTTGCCGATGATGCCAGCGCGCTTTTGATGGCGAGCATGACCCTTGAAATTTCTCCCCCGGATGCCACTTTGACGAGTGGCCTTGGTTTTTCGCCGGGGTTTGTGGAAATCAGGAATTCAATCCGGTCGTAACCGTTGGGAAGCGCTGCAAATGTTTTTCCTTCGATTGTTATCTCTCCTTCACCGCGCTCCTCATGCGTGATGCTGACGATGAAGGTGGCGTTTGGAATGCCGAGATGGGCAAGATGGTCCTGAATGGCGCCCTCAAGGCGGTGTGCCACCCCCTGCCGCATGCAGGAGAGTTTCTCTGCATGGAAGGTGAGTTTCCCCTTTTGCATCGTAATTTCCCGCTCGATACGGGCTCTCTCTTCCTCAAGATTGTCTTCAAGGGCAATCCTTGCTTCGAGCTCGTTGCGCAATGCTACCAGTTCATTGAGCGAACGGCCATATTTTTTGCCGGTGCGCTGGAGCAAGAGCTGACGTTCACGCAATGAGTCAAGCCGGACGGGATTGAAGTCGATGTCGGATGCATAGCTGCGGCTGAATCGCGAAAGTTCATCGACAATGCTTTTGGCCGTTCTGGTCTCCTCAAGATGAATAGCAAACCGTTTGTCGATGCTGGCAAGCTTTTCAAGGGTATGAAGCGCCGTGCTGATTGAAGAGTAGACGGCGTGCTCGCTGTTATAGAGCAGGTCGCTCAGCGCGGTAGTGAGGGTGAAAAGGGTTTCAGCGTTTTCAAGGAGTGTGATCTCAGTCTCTGTAGACTCTTCTTCGCCGCTTTGAAGATCAAGCGCGTTGAGTTCGTTGAGCTGGAAATCGAGTATCTCTTTTTTGTCGAGGATTTCAGCGGCATCGTTTTTCAGTTTGAGTAACTGCTGCTGAAGATCATCGAGCAATGAACGGGCAGCTCTGTATGCGCTTACTTCCGCGTTGGTTTCGCCGTAGTCATCAAGAATTGTTTCGTGCGTGTCGACCCGAAGCAGTAGCTGGTGTTCATGCTGGCCGTGCAGGTCAATCAGCAGTTCCCCAACCTGTTTAAGGAGTGCAGTTGTGCAGGGAGTGTCGTTGATGAAGCTGCGCGATTGACCGCCTGATGAGAGTTCCCTGCGGAGAATAAGTTCCTGCGCCGGTTCAATATTCGCCGCCGACAGCAATGCGTTGATCTTTTCAGTACCGGCATTGTTCAGAACCGCTTCGATAACCGCCTTGTTTGTCCCCGACCGCACCAAATCGCTACTTGCCCTCTCTCCAAGAACAAGATTCAATGCTCCAATAAGTATGGATTTGCCTGCACCGGTCTCGCCGGTGATAATAGTTAATCCGGGTCTGAACTCAACAGATAACTCCTGGATCAGGGCAAAATTTCTGATATAAAGGCTGAAAAGCATGGGAGGATATCGCTCACATTAGCTTTGACTTGAAGAGGGCGACTTTTCCGGTTTCGTTTTTTTATCTCCCGTCGGGTTAAATTCCTCTTCTATCTCATTCTGGGCTTTCTTGAATTCTTTCATTCCTTTTCCAAGCCCTCTGGCAAGCTCCGGAAGCTTTTTTGCGCCGAACAACAGCAGAATGATAAGCAAAATAAGGATGAGTTCCTGTCCACCTAATCCAAACATTGGTGTTCCTCCGGGAATTTTCAATCATAAAAAAAGTACCTCTCGCTAATTATATAAACAATATGCCAGCCTAAACCAACTCTTTTCAGAGGTCCCAGACTCTCTTTGGTCAATAGCGGGCAAGGATGGTTTCTCCGGCGCGGGTTCTCTGTCCAGGCTGAACCAGTACGGTTGCTGAAGGGGGGAGAATGATATCGACTCTTGAGCCAAACTTGATCATGCCGAACCTCTTGCCGATGGTGACACTCTCTCCCTTTTGCAGCTGACAGACAATTCTTCTTGCCAGAAAGCCGGATATCTGGCTGAATCGGACCTCTATTTCTCCGTTGTTTATGCCGATTTCCATTTTTTCATTGCTCTCCATGCTGCGAGGGTCAAAAGCCATCAGGAACTGACCGGAGCGGTAGCGAAGGTGGGTGACTTTGCCGCTGAGCGGAACGCGGTTGACGTGTACATTGAAGGGCGACATGAAAATGCTGACGAGCATTGAGGGTTTGCCGGAAGCGTTCTCGGCATGTTTCTGAACAAGAAGAATCTTGCCGTCGGCAGGTGCTACAATGACTCTTTTTTCGTCGGGGGTCTTTCGTTTCGGGTCACGAAAGAAATAGAGCGTGAAGAGGAGTGTCGATGCGGCCGTCAAGAGTAGTACTATCTCTGCGCCAAAAGGAAAAATCATCGCGGCAGCGCCAAGCGCCATGCAGAGGAGAAGCGTTTTGATGATGGTGCTGTAGCCGTAGGAAGTAAACATCTTTTTTCGTCTCTGGTCCGTTTTTTATGATAAGCTCCCTTATGATAATTATTTATCTTAAACATGATACAAACAGGACCAGTTTTTTCCGGTTTTTTTGCAATTTTTCGTAAGAATTCTCTTTTTGATTCCTGCATTGGCGGGTGACAGGAATAAAAACAACGTGATATGGTTTGTCATGAAGAGTTAACGGCGTTTAAATGGTATCAGGAGCAGTGAAGAGGTGAATGCGTTAGAAAAAAAGTTTCTGGAACAGCTCCGAACAAGGCGGCTGGTCGAAGAGGGTGAGAGAGTTCTTGTTGCCGTTTCCGGAGGGCAGGATTCGATGGCCATGCTCTCGCTTTTTTGTGCAGTAAGGCCTCTTCTGCGTATCGGGGTTGCGGTGGCTCATTGTAATTTTCAGCTTCGTGGCGTTGAGAGCGATGCCGATGAATCTTTTGTGCGCGATCACTGCCGGTCGCTTGGTCTGGAGTGTTTTGTTGAGCGGTTTGATACGTTATGCTTTGCGAGGGAATGGAAGCGCTCGGTCGAGGAGACAGCCCGGATATTGCGGTATACGTTTTTTGAGGATGTGATGCAGGAACAGGGATGTACAAAAATTGCGACTGGTCATCATGTCAACGATAATGCCGAAACAATTCTGTTCAATCTTTTCAGAGGTGTCTCTCTTCCAAAGCTCAGGGGCATCCGGGCGCTTAACGGTAAAATTATCCGTCCCATGCTGCTGTTCCATAAGGCTGATATTGCTGCCTACCTGCATGAAAAGGGTATTTCGAGCCGCACGGATACCAGTAATTGCGCCAATGACTATGACCGCAATTTCATCAGGAACCGTGTTATTCCGCTGATTGAAGAGCGGTTTGCCCATAAATTGATGCCATCGCTCGGTCGATTGTCGGAACAGGCCGGGGAGCTTGAAGAGTTTCTTGAGCTCTATTTTGAAAATCTCTGCGAACGGGAACCGGGGCTTGCTCTAACTGATGGAAAGCTCGACGTCCGTGCCCTTCAGCGGCTTACTGTTTTTGAGCAGAAAGAGGTTTTCAAGAGGGCTTTGCGGGATATCGGCGTGCCGGTTGACGCGCAAACGCTCCAGAAACTAGTTGATCTGCTTGCCACCCGGCAGGGAAAAATGGTTATGGCTGGCAGGCAATTGCGGGTGCTCTGGAAAGGATTGACGCTCTGCTTTTTGCGCGATACCCTCATACCTTGACTTCTCAGGCAAACGTGATACCCTCTCTGAAGGGTTTCATTCAGGGCTTGTTTTGCTTGGCGGCCTGAAACAATTCAATGGGGATGCTGGTATGGATAATCACCGATTCAAGGTTCTGCTGGATCTCGATTTTTTTAAGCAGTTGTATGGTCTGTTCGCTTGTTCTTGTGCCTTCGATCTCCGAAAGCTCGACAGCTCCCCAAAGGAATGTTGATGCAAAAAATGCAGCCTTGCGGGTTGCATAGACCCATTCGCTTTGTCCTTCTATCCCGTTGTTGAACCTGACGGAGAGGGCAAGGTTCTGTATGCGCTTCAGGTTGCCGAGCGTTTTTACTCCCTCGTTGGTTGATGTGAGGCTTTGGAGGGCACCGATGGTCCAGGCGGCTGAAGGGAGAGCAAACCAGAGGTGCGATTTATAGACCGCTTTGTTGATAAGCGCAACAGAGAGCGAATCCCTCTTATAAAAGCTTCCGGTAGGCACCAGAAACTCTTCAAGCATTTTTTTGTTGTTTGACAGGGCGATCTTCCTCTGCCCAAGCCGGCAGAGCCAGAGCGAGCTGTCGAGTGCGTAACATTGCAAGCCACCGATTTTCTCGGAAGCAGTACTGTTGGTTCTGAGAAACGATTCCGGAAGTTTTTTTGAAAAGGGGCCCCATGCAACACTGATAAAGTTCTGCTCTTTGTACCCGTGGCGCTTGAAACTGATCAACAGGGTGTCGATGTCGAGCGAGGGGTTGATTTTTGCCGCTCTCATGAGGGCATCGAGCCTGCCTTGTGGCTTGAACAGTGGTGCTTTCTTCAGTGAATCCGGAATGATCTCCTTCCAGAGCCTGCTCTCACGGATATCTTTAAGGCCGACGTAGATTAGTGCATCAGATTTGCCGGGAATGCGATCAACAATTGAACGAAGTTCCAGACTTAGGGGTTCAGGCTGAAGCCTTGGTTTCGACCAGTTTATCCAGAGAACCACTAAAAGAAAGCTTATCGTACCGATAATGCTCATCGACAGGAGAAGCCCGGCTCCTTTCCTCAGTGAGCGTTTCTCGGGTGCTGTTTCAGGTACGACGTTTTGCGGCATACATCAACTGGTTATGATTTTCTTTTAATAGCCTCACGGGCCAGTGTGTCGCAGCGGTTGTTATAGGGGTTGTCGCTGTGGCCTTTTACCTTGTGGAACTTGATGCTGTGCAATGTAAGCAACTTGAGGATTTTTTGCCACAG
>CAJAOR010000140.1 GCA_903942355.1 uncultured Chlorobiaceae bacterium
TCTGATAAAACCGGTATTGTTGAATTTTGCCGGGAGTTGAGTGGCATGGGCGTTGAAATTTTCTCAACTGGGGGTACCTTGAAGTCGCTTCAGGATTCAGGAGTCAGCGCAGCCTCGATCTCAACGATTACCGGATTTCCGGAAATCATGGATGGGCGGGTCAAAACCCTCCACCCGAAAATACATGGCGGATTGCTTGCCGTCCGGGAGAATCCGGACCATGTCAAACAGGCAACCGAGAACGGTATCAGCTTTATTGATCTTGTGGTGGTAAACCTTTATCCTTTCGAGGCTACAGTGGCCAAGCCGGATGTAACCTTCGAGGATGCTATAGAAAATATTGATATCGGCGGCCCTTCGATGCTTCGCAGTGCAGCCAAGAACAACGAGTCGGTAACCGTGGTCACCGACAGTGCCGATTATGCACTTGTGCTGAAGGAGATGAAGGAGAATAACGGAGCAACGAAAAGGGCGACCCGCCTTACTCTTGCCCTTAAGGTATTTGAACTCACCTCGCGTTATGACCGTGCCATTGCTTCTTACCTGGCCGGAGCAGTCGGAGCAGTACAGCAAGAGGCTGCGGCAAAGATGACGGTGAAGCTTGAGCGTGAGCTCGATATGCGTTATGGAGAGAACCCGCATCAGAGCGCAGGACTTTACCGATTGACCGATGAGAACGGCACCCGTTCTTTTGGTGACTTTTTCGAGAAGCTGCATGGCAAGGAGCTCTCCTACAACAACATGCTCGATATTGCTGCGGCAGTAACCTTGATTGAAGAGTTCCGCGGTGAAGAACCGACAGTGGTTATTGTCAAGCACACCAACCCTTGCGGTGTCGCGCAGGCCCCGACTCTTGCCGAAGCTTACCGCAGGGCATTTTCAACCGATACCCAGGCTCCTTTTGGCGGCATTATTGCCTTTAACCGTCCGCTTGACATGGATGCTGCTCATGCAGTAAATGAAATCTTTACTGAGATTCTTATTGCTCCGGCCTTTGAGGATGGCGTGCTGGAGATGCTGATGAAGAAAAAAGACCGCAGGCTCGTCTTGCAGACGGGTGCCCTGCCTAAAGGCGGCTGGGAGTTCAAGTCCACACCGTTCGGCATGCTCGTTCAGGAACGTGACAGCAAAATTGTTGCAAAAGAGGATTTGACTGTTGTTACCAAACGGCAGCCTACAGAAGAGGAGATTGCCGACCTGATGTTTGCCTGGAAGATCTGCAAGCATATCAAGTCGAATACCATTCTCTATGTCAAAAACCGTCAGACGTACGGTGTCGGCGCCGGTCAGATGTCGCGCGTTGACTCTTCCAAAATAGCTCGCTGGAAGGCCTCTGAAGTTAACCTTGACCTGCACGGATCGGTTGTGGCCTCTGATGCTTTTTTCCCATTTGCTGACGGCCTGCTTGCTGCTGCTGAAGCGGGAGTTACGGCGGTCATTCAGCCCGGCGGCTCCATCCGCGATAACGAGGTCATTGAGGCAGCCGATGCCAACAATCTTGCCATGGTCTTTACCGGTATGCGCCACTTCAAGCACTGATCGTTGGGGATGCTCGATATTTTTGCCGGCATGGAGTAAAGAAAACAAAAGAGATCGGGGTTGTACAGTAACAGTACGTCCCGATCTTTTTTTTATAGACTCCGAAACACAATAAAAAAAACGGAGAAAGAATATGGAACAGAGAAAACTTGGAACACAGGGGCTGATCGTATCGTCACAGGGTTTGGGATGCATGGGGATGTCCGATTTTTATGGCAAGCGCGATGAGGCTGAATCAATTGCCACGATCCATCTTGCCCTCGATATGGGAGTGAATTTCCTTGATACCTCAGATATGTATGGCCCTTTTACCAATGAAGAGCTTGTCGGCAGGGCAATCAAGGGCCGCCGCAATCAGGTGATTGTCGCTACCAAGTTTGGCATCATGCGCAGCAGCCCGTCGGCTGATAGCGGTTGGGCGCCCATCACCGGCATCTGCGGAAGGCCGGAGTATGTTCGTTCGTCCTGTGATGCATCGTTGAAACGGCTGGGAGTTGACCACATCGACCTCTACTATCAGCACCGTGTGGATGCTGAAGTGCCAATTGAAGAGACTGTCGGAGCCATGGCTGATCTCGTTTCGGCTGGCAAAATACGTTATATCGGACTTTCCGAGGCAAGCGTTGAAACTATTCGCCGTGCCAATGCCGTGCATCCGGTGAGTGCCCTGCAAAGCGAGTACTCACTCTGGAGCCGTGACCCTGAAGATGAGATACTGCCAACCTTGCGGGAGCTGGGTATCGGTTTTGTTCCCTACAGCCCTCTCGGGCGCGGATTCCTCACCGGGTATCTGAAAAGTCCTGATGATTTTGCCGTCGACGATTACCGCCGCAATTCGCCCCGCTTTCAGGGTGAAAACTTTATGAAGAACCTCGAACTGGTCGAGCGCATAAGGGTCATTGCCAGCCGGAAAGGGATCGCCGCCGGGCAACTGGCTCTCGCCTGGGTGCTGGCACAGGGCAATGATATTTTGCCGATTCCCGGAACCAAGCGCAGGAGCTATCTTGAGGAGAATATCGCAGCAGGATCAGTAGTCATCAACGAGGCTGAAATGGCCGAGATCAATGCATCATTACCCAAGGGTGCAGCCGCCGCGGAGCGCTACCCCGAAACCATGATGAAGCTGATCAACCGGTAATTCTTTGCATAGCCGCAACAAATTTGACTGGATTTTCTATTGTTGCGGCTGACGGTTTAATATTGTCAGTTCTCTTTTTCTTCAGCCTTTTTGAGATTTTCCGCAACAGCCCGGGCATTGCGTTTGAGACGTCTGAGGCCGATACGGAAAATCGGGGTTCCGTAAAAAAGGTCACGGAAGCCTGATTTGGTGAGGTCCAGAACCATCTCTGTTGTGATGCCGATGAGATTCTGCCGCACAGCAAACGACTCGTGAGCTGCGATGCTTGCCTGGAGGTTATGGGGGCAGACCTCCTGGCACAAATCGCATCCAAACAGCCAGTCGCCGATCATTGCCGCCTCTTCAGCTGTAAATTCCCGCTTCAGTTCACCCGTCAGGTAGGAAATGCACTTTGAAGCATCAATTTTTCCCGGTTCCAGCAGTGCACCGGTAGGGCAATGCTCAAGACAGTTGCTGCAACTGCCGCAGTAGTTGGGGAGGGGAATTGTTGCAGAGCGGATCTCCCTGTCTACAAGTATTTCTCCAAGAAAAACATATGACCCGGCAGAGGGTACCTTCAGCAGGGTGTTTTTTCCGGTTTTCCCGATGCCAGCTTCTTCCGCCCACCCTTTTTCAAGGAGCGGAGAGCTGTCAACTGTTATGCTTGCATGGAGAGGCCCTTCCACCAGCATGGTTATTGCCGCAAGGAGCTCTTCAAGTTTTGTCCTCAGAACGTGATGGTAGTCATCAATAAGGGCATATTTCGAAATTTTTGGCAGGCCAACGCCATAGCTGACCGGGTAATGATAGCTGATGGCTGCGGAAATGATGGTTTGCAGGCCGGGCAAGAGCATACCCGGATTTGCTCGTTCCTCCATATGCCTTTCCATATAACTCATCTCTCCGTGCCGCTGCTCCCGAATCATGGCTGTATAGCGCTGCACGGCAATCGGTTGCGGCACAGGAGAGGAAAATCCGATGGCTGCAAATCCGAGTCGCGCAGCTTCCTTGCGGATCAGCCGGGCAAGATTGATGGAAGGATCAGCCATGGCGCGCTAAAGGTTTGTGCGTGAGGGTTGCTTAAGTAACTATTTATCGTTAAAGTAAATATAACGGTTGAAAAGTGGATTTTACCTTCGGTTTAACACCCTCTTTATCTTATGGAACGACGTGAGTTTATAAAAAAACTGCTGTTGCGCACCGGTATCGGTGCCGGTGTTGTTGCAGCAGGAACTGCTGGACTGGTTGGGTATTATCAGCCGAGAAAGGAGTTTTACGGCAAGTCAGCTGAGGGTGCGGAGGGGAAGGAGAGGCTTGAGGTGCCAAAGAAGGTGGTGGTTATTGGCGGCGGACTGGCAGGTATCAGTGCAGCTATGGAGCTGGCTCGCAGGGGCTTTGAGGTGACGCTTGTCGAGTCTTCTGCGGCTCTTGGGGGAAAGCTTACCGGCTGGGATCTGGAGGCTCTAGGTGAACATTTTCCGGTGGAGCACGGGTTTCATGGCTTTTTTGACCAGTATTACAATCTCAATGAGCTCTTTGCCTATGCTGGCGTCAAGCAGGAGGTTTTTTCGGCCTCCCCCGGATATCCCGTGATTTTTAAAAACTCTCCTGAAGAGATTTTCGGTCAGACACCGAAGCTGTTTCCCCTCAATGTTCTCTCTATTGTTGGTCAGTCACGCCGGCTTGATTTGATGTCGTTTCTGAAAAATTCCAAAGGGCTGGTTTCGACGGGGGAGCTGTTCCGATACGAGTACAAAAAGACCTTCAGCAAGTATGACTCTATTGATTTCATGACCTATTGCCGGAATGGTGAGGCGCTTCCTGCATTTGTTGATACCGTGCTGCACCCTTTTTCTGATGCGACCATGAACCGTATGGAGGTCTTGTCGGCGGCTGAGGCGCTCCGCTATTTTCATTTTTATTTTATGGGCAGTCCGGAAGGGCTCTCCTTCAAGATAACCAATCGCGACTGCATGACCGCACTTATCAACCCTCTTGAGGCGAAGCTGAAGGAGCTTGGGGTGAAGCTTCGGAAGGGGAGTACGGCAAGGAGCATCAAGGTCGATGGCGAAAAAGTTTCCGGGGTTGTGGTTGATTCGCCGGAGAGTGGCAGTGCCCTCTTTTTGAGCGTTGATCCCTCCGCAGTTCCGCAAAAGGGATTTGCCTCATTTGTTACGGCTGAAGGTGTGCCGGTTATGGTTGGCCGCAAAGGGAGCGGTTATGTTGCCTATGACGGGCGATGCACGCATATGGGATGCCCGGTCAGCCCTGATGTGCTTACGGGTGGCTTTTACTGTCCATGCCATGCCGGCCGTTATGATGCTTCAGGCACTCCGGTGAGCGGTCCGCCCAAGGCAGCGCTTGCAAGGCTTGCCGTTCTTCATGAAGGAGAAAAGCTTCTGGTGAAACGTGAAGGGGCCTTTGGCGGAGGGGAAGGTGAGCTGCTTGCCTGTGATTATTGTATCGTGGCTTCCAATGTGCGGGGTATCCGTGAGCTGGTAAAGACTTCTCAGTTGAACCGTCCTGAGTTTGAGTCGAAGGTAGCTTCGCTCGGTGAGGCTGATCCTTATGCGGTTTACCGCCTCTGGATCGACCGGCCGATTGATTCGGCAGAGTTCCCGTTCTATACTGTTTCAGGCTATGCCTATACCGACTCCATCACTCTTTATTCGCATTTTCAGGAGCCCTTCATTTCGTGGTCAAAAAAGCATGGTGGCACGGTTGTTGAACTGCATGCCTATGCCATTGCACCGAAAGATATTCGGCCGGAAGAGGAGATCAAGGCGACGATGCTTCAGGAGCTCCACACCATGTTTCCCGAAACCCGTGACGCCACGGTTTTGCAGGAACTCTTTATGCAGCAGTCGAATTTTTCGAGGTGGGCACCGGGTGATCATGCCCGTCGTCCTGGTGTTGAAACGCCCTTTTCAAATCTTTTTCTTGCCGGAGACTGGGTCAAGGTTGATGCGCCGGTATTTCTCATGGAAGCTGCGGCTTTCACCGGGCGAATGGCCGCAAACTCGATCTTCCGTCAGGAGTTCCTCAAGCCTGTTCCGCTTCCTATTGTGCCGATGAAAGGTCTCTTTGGCTGACTTATAGGCCCAGGCACTTTACGACGCTGTTGTGTAGCAGCGGTCGGAATTTGCGGATTTTAATATTTTCTGACGAGGGATAGACCCTGTTGCTGAGCATAATGACCGCAAGTTCCTTTTCCGGGTCAATCCAGATGCTTGTTCCGGTGTAGCCAAGATGGCCGTAGGAGGAGCTGGAAAAATAGTCTCCTGCTGAAGAGTGGCCGTCAGATGAGCGCACGTCCCATCCAACTGCTCTCTGATTGCTATTGTGCGTAAGAAATCTCCTGAGTGTTGCTGCACGGAAATAGGTATGGCCCTTTAAGGTTCCGCCATGCATCAGCATGCGGACTATATCGAGCAGGTCGCCAGTGGTTGAAAAGAGTCCCGCATGACCGGCAACTCCACCGAGCAATGCAGCATTCTGGTCGTTGACAAGCGGGCGCGGCACCTTGAATGGCCAGAGCGTATCCTTTTCCACCGGGGCTATACGCCCTATGATTGCTTGCGGGGGGGTGAACATGGACGATGTCATCCCAAGCGGTGCGGCAAAGCGGTGTAGAAAGTTTGAAGCAAGGGTTTGCCCGGTGATATTCTCAATGATTCTGCCAAGAAGCATGAAGTTGAGATCACTGTAGAGGGTTGTTGTTCCGGGACGGGAGAGCAGGGTATCGGCCTCAATGGCACTGAAAAGCTCTTTGGGTGTGCTGCAGCTTTTAGCATAAAACGTGTGGGCCCGTAACCCGGAGGTATGGCGCATGAGCTGCTCAATCGTGACGGTTTCCTTGCCGTTCTTTGCAAAAGCGGGCAGGTAATTCGATACAGGAGCCTGAAGCGAGAGTGAATCACGCTCGACAAGCTGCATGGCAATGCTGGTGGTGACGACGGCCTTGGTCAGAGAGGCAAGATCGTACATCGTTGTCGTATCTGCAGGGCTGCTGTTGGGGTCATAGGTCATTCTGCCGAACGCCTTGTGAAAAACAACCTTGCCCTTGTATAAGACGGCAAGGCTTCCCCCCGGAAAGACGGTATCGCTTACGGCTTTTTCCATAACGGCTTCAAGCGGCCTGAAATCATGAACGGGGAGCTTTGCCGCACATGCGGTACTTAGCGTTGCAAGAAGCATGCCTGAAACAACAATGAAGCGTAGCACGTGTATGGGCTTTATCGGCGTTTAAAAGAGAGAGAACTTGACATAGCGACCCGGCTTCCTTTTCAAATCAACAAGCACTGAATCAAGTGAGGCAAGTGTCCGTGACAGGTTGTTATAGAGCATCGGATTGGAGGAAAGCTGTCCAATGGTACCCTTTTCATTGTTGAGTTTGGTAATCAGAGATTCGGTTTTCAATGCTGCCTCGTTAAGCCGTTCAATAGTCTCCTCGGTATTTTTTGCCATGGCCTTGTCATTGAGGAGTTTTGGAAGGAGTCCGTCTCCATGAGAGGCTTTCTGTGTTACTTTTGACAGCTCCGCGGTCGTGATTTTCAGACTGCTGATGGTTTCGGCAAGCTCGCCCCCCATCTTCTCATCCGAGATAAGTCTTCCGGCCATACCCTTACCGCTGTTCAGGTGTTCAAGGAGCTCATTAATTTTGACAAAAGCGTTATTTGCGTTGGTTGTGAGGCTTGCCATTCCATCCTCCGTTTCAAGGATAATAAAATCTCCGCTGGTGACAGGAGCAGCTTTCCCTGTTTTGATATCAACATACTTGTCGCCCAGTACCCCGAGGGATTTAATGGTCGCTTTGGCATCCTTTGTGACAAGGGGAGCAAACTCGTTTTTCAGTCTGAGCGTTGCAACGACATAAAGCTCACCGTTCCTCCTCTCAAACTCCATTTTTGAAACAGTTCCTATTTTTTTGCCTGACACCGAGACAAAGTTGTTTTCAGCAAGGCTCTGGACATCGTTCGAAAGGATTTTTATGGTCGTCACACCGGAAAACAGGTTGCTGTTTTTGCCGATGACCAGTCCCATATAGGCAGCAAAACAGATGCCTAAAACAAAAAATATGCCGGTCCTCAGATCGCTCCATTTCAAAGCGTTCGGATTTTTCATACGGGTGATGGTCTTAAGTGATGTTATAATTCAAGGATTTTATCAGAAAGAATCGAACGGATAAACTGATGCTCAGACTCATGGAGTTTTTCGGTCACATCGTCAAAAATGATCTCGCCCTGATAGAGGACAGCAACGGAGTCGGCGACATTAAAAACATCATCAATAATATGGGTGACAATAACAGCGCCAAGGTTGTTGTGATGGCGCAGCGAACTGATGAGCGAGAGGATTTTTTTAGAGCTGACCGGATCAAGTCCCGCGGTTGGTTCATCAAAAAGGATCATGTGCGGTTTGAAAATCAGAGCCCTGCCTATGGCAACCCTTCGGCGCATTCCGCCGCTCAGGCTTTCTGGCAGTTGATCTTCATAGCCTTCAAGTCCGGCAAACTGGATCTGTTCAGCAACTTTCCGGCTTATCTCTTCCTCCGGAAGTTTCATGTTTTCACGAAGAAAAAAGCCGAGGTTCTGGCTGATGGTCAATGAATCGAAAAGTGCATTTCCCTGAAAAACCATGCCCATTTTTCGCCTAATACTGTAAAGGCTGCGCTCTTTCATGCAGGTGATATCGGTACCGTCAATAATGACCTGGCCGCTGTTCGGCTTGATAAGACCAAGCATCAATTTTAGAATTGTGCTCTTTCCGACGCCGCTTGGTCCGAGGATAGCCTTGATGGTATTATCCTGGATGGTCAGGGAGACATTTTTGAGAATCTCCCGGTCGCCATATTTCAAACTGACATTTCGTAATTCAATCATCCACTTACATGTTTTCCAGCACTATCTTAGAAACGTAAAAATTGGCAATCAGCACCAGACCTGATGACACAACAATCCCTTTGATGG
This sequence comes from uncultured Chlorobiaceae bacterium, assembly GCA_903942355.1. GTDB lineage: Bacteria > Bacteroidota > Chlorobiia > Chlorobiales > Chlorobiaceae > Chlorobium. The sequence continues at coordinate 8,626 of CAJAOR010000140.1, forward strand.
TCGAACGTCCGACCCCTGCGGTTCCTCCCCTTGCCGAAAAGCCATTAAAGCAGCTTACCAGTGTTATGATGATGGCGAAGACGGGAGCTTTAAGGAACCCGACCACAAAGTCCTTGGCTACCAGCCGCGGATAGACGGCGTTCCAGAATATTCCAGGGTCGATCCGGTGGTAGTGCTCGGCCATGTAGGCTGCGCTTTGCAGTCCGGCAAAATCTGAGAGAGCGGTCAACGGCAAAAACATGATAAGGGCGGCTAGCAGTCGGGGCATGACAAGCTTTGCAATGGGGTCGGTGCCGAATGCGCGAAGTGCATCAATCTGTTCTGATATCTGCATGGCACCGAGTTCAGCGCCGTTTCTGGATCCAAAGCGGGCGGAGAGCATGAGGCCCATGAGAAGCGGACCGAGTTCGCGGATCACCGAGAGTGCTGTTGAGCGTCCAAGCATGGTTTTTGCTCCGAAATCCTCCAGCAGGTTTCCTACCTCAATGGCAAGAAGCGCACCAATTGAAATAGCGCTGACCAGCACAATGGGAATGGAGTCTGTGCCGCATATCGTGGCCTGATCGAGAACATCTCTCCAATAACGGATCATCTTTGGAAAGGCCATAAATGCCCTGACCGAAAAGAGGAAAAACTCCTGCATGGTGAGAAAAAAATCTTTCAGTTGCTGGACAAGTTTTTTTCCCAATATCCGGAGGAAAGCTGAGGGCATAAATTGAGAGCGATGAGATGCGATGACCGTGGATTCTTCTGTTTTCATGCGTGTAAAAGTCGGCTTTTCATTTTCGCTACCCATTCGCAAGGTATGGTCACCTTGCCAAAGAGATCTTCATCGCGCTCTTTCATTCCGTGAAAGTCGGATCCTCCGGAAAAGAGCAGAAAGTACTCATTGGCAATCTCACGGTAGTAATTTTGCCTGTAGGTGTCGTGAGAAGGATGGACAATTTCAATCCCGTCAAGTCCAAACGTAATTAATTGCTTCAGTGTCTCATCCGACACATTCTGAGCCGGGTGAGCAAGGAAAGAGAGCCCGGAGGCCTTGTTGATGAGCCTGATCACATCTGCCGGATGCGTCTCGATGCTTTTGACGTATGCAGGACTGTGTGAGCCGAGGTACTTGCTGAACGCCTCACTGAAGCTTTTGACATAGCCTACGTCCTGAAGCACTGCGGCAATATGAGGCCGCCCGACACTTCCATTCTGGGCTTTGACGATGATCTGCTCAATACCGATCTTCACGCCCATTTTGGCAAGTTTGCTCACCATGCGCTCAGCCCTTTCGGTGCGCAGGTGACGGCAGTGGTCGAGATATTCTTTCAGCTCGGAATGCTGATAATTGAAAAAATAACCAAGGATATGAATATCATAGCCCTTGTAGGTCGAGCTCATTTCCACACCAGGAATAAGCTCA
>CAJAOR010000141.1 GCA_903942355.1 uncultured Chlorobiaceae bacterium
CGCTCTCAGGAGAGTCGGATGCGTTCAGGCGACACCGAGCTTTCAGCAAGTGAGCTGCTTGTTATCGGTAATGAATTCAGCAGAAGAATTTCAGCATCAGAAAAGCTCATCAACCAGCCGCTTGAAAAGGTAGGGATGCGCATGGCAGAAATGAGTTCTGGCAGCTCCGGAAAGCAGGTCATATTGCCGAATTTGTCCGGCAAACAGAAAGCGGAAACCGCGGTTTTCGTAGAGCGCCAGATTGCCCAGCTTGACGGAGAGCTCCAAAGCATTGAAGCAAACCGGAACATGTACAACCGCTATATGGCTGCCTATCATAAAAAATATGCACTCTCCCTTGCCTGTTTTGTTTTTGTTTTGGCAGGTGCTCCTCTTGGCGTTCTTGCAAGGCGAGGAGGGTTCGGTGTCGGCGCCTCAATCTCGCTGCTTTTTTTCGTGCTTTACTGGACGATCATGATATCAGGAGCGAAAATTGCCGAACGGGGAGTGCTCGACCCCATGCTCTCCATGTGGCTGGCCAATATAGTTATTGCCTCTATCGGTATTGGCCTTGTGATCAGTCTGACCGGTGCGGTTTTCAATACCTCCCGTTAGCGGGAGGCCGCTGAAAAACTGTTCAGATGCAGTTGTTTCCTGTTCCTTTCTCTTTGTAACCGCAACAAAGCTCTTTTTTTGCCCCCTGGTCATCAAGGCAGACAAAGGTGATGTGGGTACTGAAAGCCATAACCCGTTCACCGGTTTCGATACTTTTTTTGTAGACGCGCACGGTATACTCGATTGACGTATGCCCGATTTTGTTTTTTTCAGTCACAAAACAGAGAATGGAGCCGCCCCTAATGCTTTTTTTGAACTCTACCTTATCCATGCCTACCGTCACAAAGTTGCAGCCGGGATAATCCAGAGAGACTGTGATATAGCCGATTTCGTCAATCCATTTCAAAAGGTTGCCGCCAAAGAGAAAGCCGTAATGGTTGAGGTGTTCGGGCAGAACAAGTTTGTAGGTTTCCATGGTTTAAATAAATGCTGATTAAGGAGATGTGTGCAAGCCTCAACAAGGTATATGCAACAGGAACCATAAACAAAACTTGACCTCATAAAATTCACCGTACGCCTGAAGGTCCGGGTACAGCTCACCCTTTTAGATAATAATTGAGTAAATTCAGGCTACTGGGATTGTTTGCAGGGAAGAACCTTTTAATCAGGAACAACGGTGAGCCAGCATCCCGGCAGGAAGGCTTTTTCGCTCAAGACGCTTCTCGGTTTTCTTGGCCCTGGGTTTCTTGTGACGGTTGGCTTTGTCGATCCCGGCAACTGGGCGACGAATATTGAGGGAGGCTCAAAGTTCGGCTATGAGCTGCTCTGGGTGGTTACCCTTGGTACCGTCATGCTGGTGCTTATTCAGCATATGGCGGCTAAGCTGGGAATTGCTACAGGCAAATCACTGGCAGTCAACATCCGCGACAATTTTTCGAAGCCGGTCACCGCTTTTTTGGGCGTGAGCGTGGTGCTTGCCTGTATTGCAACTGATGTTGCCGAGCTTCTGGGAGGCGGTATCGGTTTTAGTCTGCTGTTTGGCATGCCGCTCTGGATGGGTGCGCTGCTGACGCTGCTTTTGGAGGTGTTTCTGATCATCAGCCAGCGCTACCACCGGGTCGAAACTATCATTGTGGGTTTCCTCGGTATTATCACCTTGTGCTATCTTGCTGAGCTTTTCATTGTCAGGCCGGATTGGGCTGCAGCAGTTCCAAGCCTTGTTGTGCCGAGGGTTGGCCGCGAGAGCATTTATGTTGCGCTGGCCATTCTCGGGGCGCTGGTGATGCCGCACAATATTTTTCTCCATTCAAACGTCATTCACAGCAGGGAGTGGGGAATATCGGAGGCGGAAAAGAGGGAGCTGCTTCGCTATGAAAAGATGGACACCATCCTTGCCATGACGCTCGGTTGGGTGGTGAACTCTTCGATGATCATTGTTGCATCGGCGGTTTTTTTTCACAATCATGTTTCGGTCAGCAGTATCGAACAGGCATCGGCAACACTGAAGCCGCTTGCCGGAGCGCTTGCCGGGCTGCTGTTTGCTGTTGCCCTTGTTTTTTCGGGTGTTGGCTCTTCAATCACCTCCTCCATGGCGGAAGCCGATGTGATAACGGGTTTTTTGGGCAAGCCGGAAGATCCCCGGACAACGCTCTACCGGGTTGCGGTTTTTGTTACCTCTATTCCGGCCCTTCTCGTCATTCTCTTCAGTATGGATACCTATCGCATCCTGATTTTAAGCCAGGTGATTTTGAGTTTGCAACTGCCCTTTACCCTTGTACCGCTGCTGATGCTCTGCCGCAGCAGCAAGGTGATGGGTGGTTTCAGAAGCGGGAATGCTGAGTTTGTTGCAGCCGTTCTTGTTTCTGCGATTGTTATCGCTCTCAACGGCTATTTTTTTTACACAACCATGACTGGAGGAAGCTGAGATGAAGGTTTACCGGGAGATTCTTGTTGCCATCGACTGTTCTGCGGTTGATGAACCTCTTGTTGAACAGGTATCGGCACTTGCCCTTCAGCTTGGTGCCACCCTGCATCTGCTCCACGTGGTCCATTCCCACACCCTCGACCAGGAGCGGTTTCTTCGTGAAGAATCGACGCTTATCCTTGACAGGCATAAAAATAAACTTGAGGCAGATGGGATTAAGGTTTGTGTTCTGATCCGGAGCGGAGAGCCGGAGCAGGAGATTCTCAGGGAGATTGAGGAAAAAAGCTACGATCTTGTTGCCATGGCTGCCCATGGCCACAGTTTGCCGGAAAGAATGCTTTTCGGCAGCGTTTCAAGGGCTCTTCGGCAAAGTATCTCCATACCGCTGCTCCTCATCAGGCCTGATCGCTGAAGAGCCTGTTTGAGGGCTTCACCAGCAGAACCTCTTCGCGTTCAACGATAACCTGGCCGGTGGCAAGCTTTTTGCCGCGCCGGACATACTTTTTCAGCGTGTAGATGACCGGTACGAGTGTTGAGTGCTTTGCGGCAGAGTACCAGGCTGCGATTTCGGCGGCTTGCCGGATTGCCGCAATATTATGGAGTGTTGTGCCTTTCAGGACGCAGTGAGAGCCTGCTGATCCCCTTGCATGGAGCCAGATGTCATCCGGTTTGGTGTGGCTGAAGGTGAGCAGTTCATTGTTTGCCGCATTTTTTCCGACAAAAAGGGTGACGGATGGAGAGAGTGAGACGGTTCTGAACGGCGGAGGTGTCTGGATGTTTTTCAGCGCCGGATTGCCTGGCTTGCCGGGGTTTGCGCTCTGTTGCCCGATAAAGCGGCGTGCCTCTTTGGGGCTCGAAATGCTCTCTGTTGCGGCAAGAAGCTCCTCAAGCGAGGCCTGCTCTTTTCGAAGCAGCGTGTGCCTCTGCTCCATTGCCTTGAGTTTTCCTCTGGTTTTTGATGCTTTTGAAAAATACTCTTCCGCATTTTTCTGCAACGTCAGAGCCTCTTTCAACGCAATGATTTTAGTTGGCGATCCGGGTTCAAAAATGTTTTCGACTGTAATGCTTTTCCGTTCCGTCCTCGGCTGATAGAGTGCTGCCATGATCAGGTGGCCGCACTGCTCATAGTTCCGGGCAAACTCATTGAGCAGTTCAGGGTTGAACCCTTCAAGTGATTTGCGGATTTTCCCAAGTTGCCGCAGCAGTTTTGCCCGCAAGCCTTTGAGCTCCTCTTTTGTTTCAAGAAAGCGCTGCATGGCAATGCTGTAATGGGCAAGCGCATCAAGAACAGACTCAAAAGAGCGCCCGGTCGCAAGCTCACTATGCAAAAGGGTGAACTGCGGCTCCCCGTTCTCTTTTTCCAGAACCCTTGGCTGCGGGTCGAGCAGTTCGAAAAACAGCGATTGAAAGGCACTGAAGAGCGCTTCCGGGATTCCATCTGTTCCGGCCCGCTGCAAAAGCTCATGTACCAGTGAGCCCTCCAAGCCCGGCAGAAGGGCGGCTGCTTTTTCTGCCGGGCTTCCAGCGTTCAGAGCGTTGTACCGTTCCAGAAAAAGAGCCTTGTTCATGGCCAGAGTTTCAAGTTCCCGCAATTTTCCTGCTGAGTCCTGAGCTGGCTCAAATGGCTGGCCGGCAAGCCGGCTTTTATGCTTGAAGGCATCGATAATGCGTTTTTCGCGGACAAGAAAGAGGTTGGTGTTTGCACTGAAGAGCTGCAAGACCAGCAAGGCGTCGTCGGCAAAACGGATATGGATTTCGCGGTCAACGGGTGAAATGGCAACACCGGTAACCGGTTGGAGGGAAAGCGACTGCATCAGGCTTGCCGAATCGCGCGCCTTCTTCTTTTCGCCCTCTCTTGTGTAGAGGCAGAGAAGGGGAGTATGGGTGATGACGACCAGCTGCAGGTGCCGGCTGCCAGGCATAACGAAATCGAGGGTTACCTGGTTTTTATGCTCTGAATAGATCTCAAAAAGCTGGCCGCCAGCCAGCCGTTCATGCAGCTCCATAGCCGCATGGTAGAGGGTAAAGTAATTGCGTAGCATGATTGATGAACAGGTTGCGTAAGCACGATCTTTTTCTCTATTTTAGAAAACAACGTCGGCTCTCGATTTTAACAATGTATTAAAAAACAGGACTATGGCGGAAGAAACAAAGGGCGGATGCTGCTGCCCTGGTGAGGCGGAGAAGATGGCCCCAGCAACTGAAAAGCGGCTTGGCTGGAATGAATATTTTATGAGTGTTGCCCATCTTATTTCACGCCGGGCGACCTGCACCCGAGGTCATATCGGTGCGGTCATCGTCAGGGAGAACAGTATCCTTTCGACCGGATACAACGGAGCCCCGTCCGGGCTTCCTCACTGCAACGACAGCAACTGCCGTATTTACCGCAGCATCCATCCCGACGGGACGGTCGAGGAGAACTGCGTCAATGCGATCCATGCAGAAATCAACGCCATAGCCCAGGCGGCCAAGCATGGGGTCTCTATCAAGGATTCAGATATCTATATTACGGCCAGTCCCTGTATCCACTGCCTGAAAGTGCTCATCAACGTGGGTATAAAAACCATCTACTACGACAAGCCCTATAAGATCGAGCATATCGCCGACCTGCTCCGGCTTTCCGGTATCAAACTGGTGCAGATCAACATGCAGGATTATCAGAAGGGTTGACGATGGCGCAGCGTGACGATCTCTTTTTTATGAGGCGCGCCCTTGAGCTTGCCGTGCTCGGTGCCGGCAGGGTGAGTCCCAACCCCATGGTTGGTTCCGTTATTGTTTGTGACGGGGAGATTATCGGGGAGGGTTACCATCAGGCGTTTGGCGGTCCTCATGCCGAAGTGCATGCCATTGCTTCCGTCGTTGATAAAAGTCAGCTTCACCACTCATCACTCTATGTGACCCTTGAGCCCTGTGCCCATTTCGGAAAAACTCCGCCTTGCAGCGACCTGATTATCGAAAAGGGTATTGCCCGTGTTGTCATCGGTTGCCGCGATCCCCATGTCGCCGTTGCCGGAAAAGGGGTTGCAAAGCTTCAGGCCGCAGGAATTTCAGTGACCGAAGGGGTGCTTGAAGCGGAGTGCAGGCAATGCAATGAGGCGTTTATCAAAAGCCATACTTTCGGACTGCCTTTTGTTACCCTTAAACTTGCCCAGACTCTTGACGGCAAGATTGCTACTTCGCTTGGGGCATCCCGCTGGATTACCGGGGAGGAGTCGAGGAGGGAGGTACACCGTCTTCGGAGCACCTATGATGCCGTGATGAGCGGTGAGGCCACCGTTCGTGCCGACAACGCGCAACTTACCGTACGGCACGGTGCCGGGCGCAATCCGATCAGGGTGGTTCTTGATTGCCGGCTGAGCCTGCCGCTTGAATCCCTCATTTTCAGTGCTGAGGCGCAAACCCTTCTATTTGCATCATCCTCATTTGCCGGGTTGCCGAAGGTTGTTCAGTTACAGGAAAAAGGAGTGACCGTGCTGTTTGTCGGTGAGCATTCAGGAAAGCTTGATTTGCGACAGGTGCTTGTGGAGTTGCATAAACGGCAGGTACTCTCGGTACTGGTTGAAGGAGGAAGCCGCCTGTCGGCCTCGTTCATTCATGAAAGGCTTGTTGATAAAATACTTATATTTGTTGCGCCAAAGCTCTTTGGCGGCGATGCCTTGAGCGCTTTTGCGCCTCTGGGTATCAGTGTCCCGGAGCAGGCTGTGAATCTGCGTTTTGAACCGCCGCACTTTTTTGGTCGTGATGTGCTGCTGGAGGCTTATGTTGACGCTTAAACCGGAGGGTTGGAGCGAGAGAGAGAGTAAAGCGAAAATATTAAAAACAGGGTTGGTCAATGGCTAAAAAATATCCAAAAAAAAGGCTTTTTATGATTGACCGTTTTGTCAATAACAGTGATCTTGGAAAGCTGATCCTGCGGGTTTTGGTTGGGTCAATGCTGCTTTTTCACGGCATAAGCAAGCTTCAGCACGGATATGGTTTTGTGGAACAGATGCTTCGCAGTGGTGGGTTTCCGGGCTATCTCTCTCATTTGATATTGGTCTTTGAAATTCTGGCCCCGTTTTTCATGATACTTGGAATCTACACCCGTCAGGCGGCCCTCATTCAGGTCTTCAATATGGTTATGGCAGTCTACCTTGTTCACACCAGAGAGCTTTTTTCGGTATCGGCCCATGGCGGATATGCTCTTGAACTCCAGGCATTCTATCTGTTTGGCGCGCTTGCCGTTTTCTTTTTTGGCTCCGGACGTTTCAATGTTGCCCGTGGCCAAGGTGTCTGGGACTGATGGCGTTATCATGTTGCCGGTGAACGCTTTCATCCCGATTGCTGTTCTTTTTCTGTCTTCCACGCTTTATTGCTGTTATCGTCATATTTATTAACCGAAAACCATTCTTTTTATGGCACAGATTACTTTCAAAGGCACTCTTATTGAAACAGTTGGCACCCTCCCCGCCAAAGGCTCCGAAGCTCCTTTTTTTTGCCTGGTGAAAACTGATCTTTCCGAGGCCGGTCCTGCTGATTTTGCAAGCAAGAGACTGGTTCTCAATATTTTCCCGAGCCTCGACACTCCAGTCTGCGCCTCTTCAGTCCGCCGTTTCAATCAGGAAGCCTCATCGCTCGACAATACGGTCGTACTCTGCATTTCCGCTGATTTGCCCTTTGCGCAGAGTCGTTTTTGTGAAACTGAAGGATTGAAAAATGTTGTTTCACTCTCTGTTTTCCGCTCTCCGGAATTCGGGCGCGATTATGGGGTTACGCTTGCATCCGGTCCTCTCAAGGGGCTTCTTTCGCGTGCAATCGTCATTGTTGATGCCGACGGCATTGTGCGCTACACCGAACAGGTGCCTGAAATTGTGGACGAACCGGATTACAGTGCGGCTCTCAAGGCCCTCAAGGCTCTCGTTTAAGGATGTTTACAGGGATTATCAAGGATGTTGGCCGGGTCGGGGGAGTGACGCGGCGGCAGGGCGGACTGAGGCTCAGGGTGCAGTTTGGCAGCACGGAAGAGTTTGCCAATCTCGCGGTTGACGAGAGCGTTAGCATTAACGGTGTTTGCCAGACGGTTGTCGCACTTGGCGACGGATGGTTTGAGGTTGATACCGTTGAGGAGACCCTCTCCAAAACAACGCTTGGCTCGCTCCGTCATGGAGCATTGGTGAACCTTGAACGGGCAGTTCGTCCCCTTGATCGCCTCGGTGGCCATTTTGTGCTCGGCCATGTTGATTGTGCGGCAGCGGTGCAGGAAGTCAGGGAGCTTGGTTCAAGCCGTGAGCTCTGGATCGCATTTCCTGACGCTTTCAGCCCGTTCATCGTCTCGGCCGGCTCGATAACTATCGATGGCATCAGTCTGACCGTTGCAAAGCTTGAACCGCTGCTTTTTGCCGTAGCGGTTATTCCCTATACCTTTGCCCATACAACCATTAACCGCCTTAAAGCTGGCAGCCTGGTGAACCTTGAGTTCGATATTCTTGGCAAATATGTGGCACGCCAGCTTGGACGGGCCTCCTCTTCACCCCGGGCCGATTCGCCTATTGATGAAGGATGGCTTCGGGAAAACGGATTTTAAATGGCCGACACGGACAACATGCAGGAGGATTTATTCGGCCCTTCCCCTTCGCAAGGCTCAAAAGATTATTTTCAGCCTCTCGCTGAACGGGTGCGCCCGCGTACCCTTGACGATATGGCAGGGCAGGAGCACCTGGTTGGGCTAAACGGACCGCTCCGCAAATTCCTCTCTCGCGGCCAGATGCCCTCAATGATTTTTTGGGGGCCTCCCGGGTCCGGCAAAACCACCCTTGCTGAAATATGCGCCTCATCGCTGGATTACGCTTTTGAACAGCTTTCAGCAATAGACTCCGGAGTAAAGGAGGTGCGCAAGGCTCTTGAAAATGCCGAAAAATCGAGGCGTTCCGGCCTCAGGACGATTCTCTTTATCGATGAAATTCACCGCTTTAACAAGGCGCAGCAGGATACGCTGCTGCATGCAATTGAACAGGGACTTATTGTGCTGATTGGTGCAACGACTGAAAATCCCTCATTTGAGGTGAACGGCGCGCTCTTGAGCAGGATGCAGGTCTATATTCTTAAGCCTCTGGGCCCGGAGGAGATCGAACTGGTGATTCGGCGAGCCCTGAAAGAGGACCCTCTTTTCGGGGAGCTCTCCATTGAAATTGCAGACCTTGATTTTCTGCTGCAGTTTTCCGGAGGCGATGCACGCAAGGCCTTGAATGCGCTCGAAGCGGCCATCTCTCTATTGCCCAAAGGCGCTACGGAAATGGTGCTGAATCGCGAACTGCTTGAGCGTGCCCTGCAGTACAAGGCACCGATTTACGATAAGGGGGGGGAGAACCATTATGACATCATCTCCGCCTTTATCAAATCCATGCGTGGCTCAGATCCCGATGCCGCACTCTTCTGGCTTGCCCGCATGATTGAGGGAGGGGAAGACCCCAAATTCATAGCGCGGCGGATGGTTATTTTTGCAAGCGAAGATATCGGCAATGCTGATCCTTATGCCATCACGCTTGCCATAGCGGTTTTTCAGGCAGTTGCCATGATCGGCATGCCCGAGGCAAGGATCAATCTCGCCCAGGGTGTTACCTATCTTGCCTCTGCTCCAAAGTCAAATGCAAGCTATCAGGCAGTCAATGAAGCGATGAGTGAGGCAAAATCGATGCAGGAGCGGAGGGTTCCCCTTCATTTGCGCAATGCACCGACCAAACTCATGAAACAGGAGGGCTACGGCGCCGGATACAAGTACCCCCACAGTTATCCTGCCCACTTTGTTGCGCAGCATTATTTCCCTGAAGGCATGGAGCCGAAGGCCTATTACCGTCCCGGAGATGAAGGCCGCGAAAAGCATATCCGCGAACGCCTTCAGCTTTTATGGAACGATCGTTACAAGCCCTGATGGTTACAAAACCGGATGCTCTTTGTATATTCTTCAAGCAGTTATCTGACCAGGGTGCCGGAGGCAAGTTTTTTTCATCAAGACAGACCCGTTTATGAACAGGATAAGACCGATATTTTTGTTTTTGCTGCTGTTTATGATTTTTACAGCAACTTCGTTCCGTCATGCCGTTGCGGCTCCGGGGGAGGCAAAATCAATCACCCTTGATGAAGCGGTGCGCATCGGGCTCGAAAGAAGCCGCTCGCTGCAAATCGCCCGCCTTGACCGCGACATGGCAGGGCAGAAAATCCGGCAAACATGGTCGGAGGTTTTGCCCCAAATCACCTCCTCGTTTACCTATACCCGTACACTCAAACCCTCCGTCCTTCTTTTGCCTGACCAGGGTTTTCCGGGTTTTCCCAGTAAGCTGGAAACCAGCTCCGACAATGCCGGGCACGCCACCCTTGATGTCCGCCAGCCGCTGTTCAATCTCGCGGCCATTGCCGGTATCAATGCTGCCGGCATTGTCCGCAAGATGAGCGAAGAGGCTTACCGCAATACTGAAGCCGCCGTTGTTGCCGATATCAAGATCTCCTATTTCGATGCTCTCATATCAAAAGACCAGTTGCATCTGATTGAACAGAGCATTGCCCGCTGGGAAGAGTCCAGAAGGGATACCAGAGCGATGTTCCGGCAGGGAGTTGCAGCCGATATCGATACTCTCAAGGCGTTTCTCTCGGTAGAAAATCTCCGTCCTGATCTTATACAGGCGCAAAGCCGGGTTGCGATTACCATGACCAAGCTGAAAAATGCAATGGGCCTCCCGGCCGACAGCAGCGTGGTGTTGAGCGGAAAGCTTGAGCTCTCTTCAAAATCATACCCTCTTGATATTGCTGCGGCATATCGTGAGGCGCTCGATTCCCGGCCTGATCTTCATATGCTTGATCTCCAGGTCAAGGCGGAAGGTCAAAAAATCAATGCAGCCCGTGCCGAGCATTTTCCGGTGATTTCCGCGTTTGGCAAGCTCGAGACGCAGACCGCCTTTAGCGACAAGACCCGACCCTCTGATTCCATCTGGCCGGCCTCCTCTTCTGTGGGACTTCAGTTCACCCTCCCTATTTTTACCGGTTTCCGCATAAGCTCACAGGTTGAGCAGGCCCGGATAGCGCAACTGCAGACCCGCACAAGGCTTGAAGATCTAAAAGCCAACGTCAGGGCTGAAATTGAGGTAAGGGTTTTAAACTACAAAGAGGCGCAAAAAAGAATTGAAGTACAGTCTACAACCATCAGCGTTGCCGAGCGCAGCTATAAAATATCGTTGCTGCGTTTCAAGGAGGGAATCGGATCCCGTCTTGAGCTGACCGATGCCGAACTGCAGCTCAACAAGGCCAAAACCAACTATCTGCAGGCCGTCTACGACTATCTCGTTGCAGGCACGCTGCTCGACAAAGCCCTGGGGCGACGCTCACCGAGTTGAGACCGTACGATTGTGCCAATATGGAATTGAGCTAGGGGGGGAAAGATTTTTCGCCCCTACTCCGGATTTATTGCTTGTTTAATAGAAATTTGCTTCGTGATGATTCAAAGACTTTACGTACACAACTACAGATGCCTGGAAAATTTTGAACTGAATCTAAAGGGATTCCAATCCGCTCTCTTGATCGGAAAAAACGGTTCAGGCAAATCCACAGTATCGTATGTGTTGGAGCTGTTTCAATCTGTCGGCAGGGGAGTAAACAGAGTAAAAGAGCTTGTTCAGTCCAAGGATTTTTCCCGTGGACGATCTGATGTGCCGATGCGCTTTGAAATAGAGATATTGCTCAACAAGACATTATACAAATATGTCCTGGCGTTTGATTTGCCCGACAAACTAAAAGAGCTTCGCGTTATTGAAGAGCAACTGATCGTTTCAGAAAAGCCTGTTTATCTCCGTAAAGAGGCTCTCGTTACTGTTTCTAAAGGTTCAGAAAATCATGATGCTAAGTTTTCCGTTGACAGGCATCTTGTTGCCCTTCCGGTAATACAGGAAAAGTCAGAAACTGATCCGTTGCGGATCTTCAGGACCTGGCTTGCCAACATGATTATTGTAGCTCCAATCCCAAGTTTCATGACCGGCAAGTCCAGCGGCGAAACCTTTCAGGCCAAACGTGACGGATCAAACTTCGGTGAGTGGTTTTCCGGACTTCTCAGTCTTTATCCGGCAGCCTATACCGAGCTTGATAAATATCTCCGGGAAGTGATACCTGATATCAAGGATATTCAGAACAAGGTCATTGGCGAAGATGCCAAAAGTATGGTGGTGCAATTTGAAGCAAACAATGCAACACTTAAACTGGATTTTAAAGACTTATCCGACGGTGAAAAATGCTTTTTTCTCTGTTCAGTTGTGCTTGCGGCCAATAAATTTTATGGACCGCTTTTCTGCTTCTGGGACGAACCGGACAACTATCTTTCACTGTCAGAGGTTGGCCATTTTATCATAGCACTCCGCCGTTCATTCAAGGATAGCGGCCAAATTCTCGTAACTTCGCATAACGAAGAAGCCATCCGAAAGTTTTCGAATGACAACATTTTTGTACTCGATCGGAAAAGCCATCTTGAACCAACCTTGATCAGACTGCTCAGAGATATACCCTTTAATGGCAATGTTGCTGAATCCCTGATTCGTGGAGATATAGAGTTATGAGCGGAAACAGGGAAAAACCGCATATCATTGTTTTGCCGGAAGACGAGGCTAACGAAAAAATTGCAAACGGTTTTATTCTTTCCCTGAACATTAATGCCCGTTCGATCATCATTGACAAATATACCGGAGGATGGCGAAAGGTTGTGTCGAAATTTCTGGATCAACTTGTTCCGGAAATGCGAAAATATAGGGCATGTGTTGCCGTCTTGTTGATTGATTTTGACTGTTATGAAGGGAGTTCTCACCAGAATCGGTTACATCAGGTGACACGTGAGATTCCGGATGACCTGAAAAACAGGGTGTTTGTTCTTGGAGTGCTCTCTGAACCCGAGAAGTTGAGGAGCAAATGCAGAATGAGTTTTGAGAAAATCGGCGAAACTCTTGCAGAAGGTTGCCCTGATAACATAAACGGGCTATGGATGGATGAGCTTCTGAAGCATAATCAAGATGAACTCAGTCGTATCCTCTTAGCGGTCAGGCCATTTTTATGTTGTGTTTGAATAAGAAACAGTTATGCCTATATAAATCAATGCTTTATGCGTTTTTTTTCTCCTTCGTAACGTTCTCGAATGTCGCGAGGTAATCTTTGGGGCTTAGGACTGTGTCGTAGAGGCCTATGCTCTCTCCTTCGTATTTGTTGATGCAAGTATAGGATAGGCTGGCATCTTCGTAGCGTTTTAATTTGTAGATGGCGTCGTTCATGAGTGCGCTGTTGAATACTCCAAGGCTTGATGCTTTCTGTGGCAGCAGTGCTTTGTTTGTTCCGTTTGCCGGGTAATGGTATCACCATGAGTGTTTGCAGCACAAAAATTGTTATATTTTGGTCAAGTGAATTTGCAGTATTGCTGGTAAATGCCGGCGAAACTTTTTTTTCCTGTTTTTGTTGATTACGAACTGCGTACAGTCATGTGCAAAATAAATCCCCGTGTTGATTTCGCCTTCAAAAAGCTCTTTGGCAGCGAAGAGAACAAGGATTTACTTATCTCCTTGATTAACGCTATTGTCTCCGAAGAGGAGCAGGTGGTGGAGGTAGAGTTGAAAAATCCCTATAGCCTTGCCGATTACCGGGCTGGTAAAATCTCCATACTCGACATCAAGGCCAAAGCTGAAAATGGCCGCTGGTTCAATGTAGAAATGCAGATCAGAGAAGACAATAACTTCGACAAACGTGCTATTTATTACTGGGCCAAACTGGTCACCGAACAGCTCAGTGAAGGAATGATGTACAAGGAGCTGAAGAAAACCATCAGCATCAGCATTCTTGATTACGACTTTGTACCTGATACAGAGGAAGTTCACAGTTGTTATAAAATCATCAATACCGCCACCGGCAAAGATGATAAATTGCACGACGTTTTTGAATTGCACTACATTGAGCTGAAAAAGTTCAAAAAAAAGTACCATGAAATTCAGACCGCCCTTGATCGCTGGAGCAGCTTTTTAACGACAGCCCATCAGCTTGACCGTGATCATACGCCAAAAGAGCTGGCGTCCGATAAAAATATTGTAAAAGCCATTGCCGCCATTGATCGCATGTTTGATGCAGAGGAGCGCCTAGTCTATGACATTCGTATGCAAGAGTTCACTGATGTAGCAAGCGCCATTGCCACAGGAGCTGAAAAAAACATCGCGAAAGGCATGGAAAAAGCATCAAAAGCCATTGTGCTGAACATGGCAGGGAAAGGTATTGATATTAATGCTATAGCCGAACTCACCGGTCTGAATGTGTCGGATATTGCCGATTTATTGCAAAGCACAAATGAGCAATAATAACGGCGATGTTGACGGCAGTAGTAAGGGCGAATGATTTTTCGCCTCTGCAATTGTGGCAATATTGAATTGAAACGGCTATCTCTTGGTGCGCCCGTACGATTGTGCCAGTATGGAATTAAAGCTTGCTGTTCGTTTATGTCTGGGACTTTCTCACAAAATAGACCAGGCTTGATGCTTGCCGTGGCAGCAGGGCTCCTCTAACCGCTGTTGCGATCCCTCTCAGCAGGGCGGTTGCCAATTGCGAAGCATGAAACCCTCTATTCGCTCTTTTGCAACAAAGCTTTTCGCTGTGCAGGGTGTTGTAGATGGTATCGGGGAGGTAGGGGAGCTGCTTGAAAATGCTCATCTGATGCATTTCCAGCAGCGTTTCAAGTGTATCCGGCACAAAATGGTAGAGATGGCGCGGGGCGTCCCAGGCTATCCAGTTTTGGCGGTACTGTTTTGCATCATAACTGTCCGGGTTCGGCAGGGCAATAATAAGCACTCCCTCCGGTGCAAGCCTTTCAGTCGCATAAGCAAGGGTTTCGTGGATGGCATGAATATGCTCAAGCGTATGCCACAAGACAATCCGATCAAACCTCATTTCCGGGTCTGTTGCATCGCTCACGGAAGGATAGACCTTTAATCCAAAAACAGTCCGGGCATAATCTGCAGCTTCCGTATCAGGCTCTACTCCGGCCAGATTCTCGAGCGGAATTCCCTTTTTCTGGTGAAAACAGTTCAGGAGATCTCCGGTTGAACAGCCGATTTCAAGGAGGCGAACTTGCTGCAGGGGTTTTCGGCACTCTTTCAGGATGAGGCCGGCCCGGTAACGAAGCAGCAATGAGCGTGCGGCAAGATAGGCTCTCTCAGAGACGGTCGTGCTGTTTTGCGCATGCAGGTGAGGATCGTATTGGCCGGTGCGGTAATGAAGGGCTATTTCAGAGCTGTCGGGACGGGGATTGAGCATGATGAGCCCTGAGGCGTTGGAACGCTGAAGCGTCCATTGCTCATTTCCTGCAGGATCAAAACGGTCGGGTACCTGGAGCCAGGGGGTGAATTCGGCAAAGTTGCTTATCGGGCAGGAAACGGTTTCCATGTGCACCAAGCGAGACTATTGTTCTTCTGTACGGGTAAGGTCAGCAAACGCTTTTCTCAGGTTTTGATAAGTGGAGCGCATATCATTGCTCAGCACTTTGGCATCGGCGAGAACCGGCATGAAATTGGTGTCGCCTTCCCAGCGCGGGACGATATGGAAGTGGATATGGTTGTCTACGCTTCCGCCGGCAACGCGACCAAGATTGGCGCCTACGTTGAACCCTTGTGGCCGCAAGGTAATCTTCAGTGCCCTGATCGACAGATCGGTCAACTCCATGACCTCAAGTTTTGTCTCCTTGTCGAGCTCTGAAAAGTCGGGGGTCTGCTGGTAAGGTATCACCATAAGATGCCCGCAATTGTACGGGTAAAGGTTCATGATGATGAAGCATTTTTTTGCCCTGTAGAGCACAAACCGCTTCTCATCTTCCTCAGGTGGAATATCAGCAAAAACAGATTTCCCGTCTTCGCCTGCAGGCTTGTCATCCTTGAAAGACTGCATGTAAACTTCACGCCAGGGTGAATACATTCTGTTCATGGAGAGGTAGTCCTGCTAAGATTGCCTGGGATTTGAGAATCGTACCAAAGATGGGAATCGAACCCACACGAGTTATTCACTCACTGGATTTTGAGTCCAGCGCGTCTACCAGTTCCGCCACTTTGGCCTGTAATTGAGCGGTGCGAGAGAAGGGAATCGAACCCTCACGCCTCACGGCACTAGTTCCTAAGACTAGCGTGTATACCAATTTCACCACTCTCGCAGTACAGGCTGATAATATACGTGGTTTTTGTTCTAATAAAAACTATCTTTCGA
>CAJAOR010000142.1 GCA_903942355.1 uncultured Chlorobiaceae bacterium
TCCCTTGCCTGAAAACGATGAATAATTTACAATAAATTTGGCTTTGGACGCACAACTTTCCATAATACGACGAGCCTGTACCTTTTCCTTTTGCGTGAGCTTGTCATACTTGGTCAGCACTATACCGTAAGGCCGTTCATGAGACTCAAGGAAGCCGATCATAGCCCTGTCTGACTGCATGGCAGGATGGCGTGAATCGAGCAGCAGCACGACCAGCGAAATAGAGCGTCGCTGTATGATATAGGAGGAGAGGAGATTACCCCATAAGGCCTTCTCTGCCTGACCGACGGCCGCATAACCGTAACCGGGAAGATCAACAAAATAAACATCCCGATTAATCAGAAAATAGTTGATCAGTCTTGTTTTGCCGGGAGTTGAGCTGGTTTTGGCAAGACCTTTAGCCCCGGTCAGCGAGTTAAGCAGAGTCGATTTGCCAACATTCGACCTTCCGGCAAAAACGATTTCAGGAAATGACTCTTCGGGGAGCCCGGAAAGAGTGGAAACACTGATGTGAAAGGCGGAATTGACAATTTTCATACAAAAAGAGCGGACACAGAAAAAAGAGCGTTAAAAAGGAAGCTAAAAACCTTGCGTTAAAAACCCAAATGTTTAACTTTCGACGGGCTATTTGTACCGTACCCTCAACTCCACTATAAGTAAAAAGGCATAACAGCAGAAGATGTCACTCTTCATATATAATTCCCTCGGCAGAACAAAAGAGAAATTTGAACCACTGCATCCACCGGTCGTCAGCATATATGTGTGCGGGCCAACCGTTTACGGCCATGCCCATCTCGGTCATGCAAAAAGTTATGTTTCATTCGACGTGGTCGTTCGCTGGTTGCGCCATAGCGGATACCAGGTAAAGTATGTGCAGAACATTACCGATGTGGGTCACCTGACCGATGACGGCGATGAGGGTGAAGACAAGATCATGAAACAGGCACGCCTTGAAAAAACAGACCCCATGGAAATTTCGCAGTTTTATACCCGAAGTTTCTATGAGGATATGGACAGTATGGGCGTTTTGCGCCCGAATATTGCACCTGCGGCCACCGCTCATATTCCCGAACAGATTGCCATGATTGAAAAGCTGGTACAATCCGATCATGCTTATGAAGTAAACGGCAATGTCTATTTCTCGGTTGAGTCATTTTCAGGGTATGGAAAACTTTCGGGACGAACTGATCAGGATGCGCTGCAATCCGGTATAAGGGTGGAAGTGCGCTCTGACAAACGCCACCCATCCGATTTTGCGCTTTGGAAAAAGGCTGATAAACACCATCTGATGAAGTGGACCTCTCCGTGGAGTATCGGCTATCCGGGCTGGCACCTGGAGTGTTCGGCGATGTCGATGAAATATCTTGGAGAAACGATAGATATTCATGGCGGAGGGATGGAAAACAAGTTTCCCCACCATGACTGCGAAATTGCCCAATCGGAATCGGTCACAGGGAAGCCTTACGTCAGGTTCTGGATGCACAACAACATGGTAACGATCAACGGGATAAAAATGGGGAAGTCACTGAAAAACTCGGTCAATCTTAAAGAGCTTTTCAAGGAAATCGATCCACTGGTCATCCGATTCTTCATTCTGCAATCCCACTACCGCTCACAACTCGATTATTCCGAAACTGCCATTAAGGCTTCATCAACCGGGCTTGAAAAGCTCCGTGAAACCAGACGGCGACTCCGGGAACAGAAAACGGGAAGCGGCGTTTTTGCTCTTTCACCATTCGAGCAACGCTTTTCGGAGGCGATGGATGATGATTTCAACACACCGGTAGCCATTGCTGTACTTTTTGAACTCTCGAAATCGATTAACATTGCGCTTGATCGTCTTGAGGGCATGTCGGAAATATCCCGGCAAGAGACTGAGACTTTTCTTGACAAAGCAGGGAGGGAGATTCTCGGCATTTTGCAGGATGAAAACCTATCGGATAACAGGGGCAACGAATTGAGCGGCAAAAAAATGGACGATGTCATGCATATTTTGCTTGACCTCAGGGCTGAAGCCAGAAAAAACAAGGATTTCGCCCTAAGTGACCGCATACGTGACCGACTACTTGATGCCGGAATCGAAATCAAGGATACAAAAGAGGGAGCAAACTGGACAAAGTCGTCCGGCTTTTAAAGGTACTCTTCAAATCCTTCGCGTCTGAGGGTATCGAGAATTTCACCCACCCGATGAGAGTACCCCTTGCCGCAAACAAGGAGTGCATCCTCGGTATCGACAATGATAACGTCTTTGATCCCTATCGTGCAGACAACCTTGCCTGGAATGTTCTTGATAAAAACATTTCCACAATCAATCTGGACCTGTCTGTTTTCTGGCAGCTTAAGGGTGCCATCTCTCCGACTTCCGGCAACTTTGAGGACTTCGTCCCAGCAGCCAAGATCAGTCCATCCGAATTCCCCAGTCAGCACAAAAACTGTTTCGGCCTTTTCCATAATACCGTAGTCAATGGAAAAAGGATGAATCCATGAGTAAACATCCTCAATGACCTTCTGTTCGCCCTTTGTGCCCAGACTCTCATAAATATTGAGCAGATCCTTGTACAAGTCTGGCATGGAGCGTTCAAATTCCCTTGAAATGGCTTCAATATGCCAGATAAAAACTCCGCTGTTCCAGTAAAAATCCTTACTTTCCAGAAACTCAACCGCTGTCGCAGCGTCCGGCTTTTCAGCAAAAGCCTTTACCCTGAAAAGGGTGAAATCACAACCGTCAGAAAATGCCATCGGTATTGAAAGCTGTCCATCAACCTGTATATATCCATAGGCCGTTTCTGGCCTGTCGGCTTTAATGCCAATAGTTACCAGACCTTTTTTTTCTCTGGCTACTTCAATGCCTGCCTCGACAATTTTTTGAAATGCCCAATCATCAAGCACAAGGTGGTCAGAAGGCAGAACAATGGTCACGGCATCAGGATCTCTTTTTTTGATATGCGCGGTTGCCAGAGCAATGCAGGGGGCTGTATTTCGGCTGGAAGGCTCAACAATAATATTTTCGCGGCGGTAACTGCCTTGAGAGCCTGAAAGCAGAGTTCGACCCAGTTCGCTGGTAATGATAAATATATTCTCTTCTGGTACGATTCCGGAGATGCGTTGAACTGTTTTATCAACCATCGTTCCATCATTCAGCAGATCAACAAACTGTTTCGGCATCTTTTTTCTTGAAAGAGGCCACAATTTTTTGCCGATCCCGCCTGCCATGATAACGGCATAAACATGTGTTCTTGAACCAGTACTCATTGAAACTTAGTCTGTTGCCTACATTTTGCGAATAAAACACGAATCGACATGATCACGCCGTAATTTACCATTCTTTTCTATTGAAATAAGAAGAAGCTTTACAGCAAAGAGCGGTACCGATTTGTCATTCTTCACAAAATATCGTTTTTTGGGGGTAAACCACTGAACAGAAAGGATAGCTCCCTATGAAACGACAAAATGATGATCTATCGACATTGCAGATGTTATGTGCTGAACAGGCAATAGAGGTCGATCTCTTAAAACTGCAACAACTTGTACGATATGGCGATTGCCTGGAACAGTGGAACTGCAAGATTAACCTGATCAGCCGGAAGGAGGATGCTCCGGTAATCATCAAGCATATTTTTCATTCGCTTCTAATCAGTCGCTACCACTCTTTCCTGGAGGGTGAACACATCCTTGATCTTGGGACTGGCGGAGGCTTGCCTGGCATTCCCCTCTCTATTCTCTTTCCTGGAACCCGATTTCTGCTTGTTGATGCTACCGGAAAGAAGATTACAGCCTGTCAGGCCATGATTGAAGAGCTTGGAATACATAACGCTGTTGCGATGCATACAAGAGTAGAAGAGCTTAAGGGTGTGGTCTTTGACACGGTACTCTCGAGGCAGGTTGCCCCTCTTGACAAGCTCTGCGGGTATGCAGGGAGACTTCTGAAACCGGGGGGTACCCTGATTTGCCTGAAGGGAGGAAATCTGGATAATGAGATAGCAAAAGCCCTTGACTCAAGCAAGGATCACTGTGGGTTTCCAGCAAGAATAGAACAGCATCCGATCAATAGCGTCAGCCCCTTTTTCTCTGAAAAACAGATAGTCATTGCCTGTGGTTAAATTTTTTCCACAGGCAATGACCAAGATGATATGCTATCAGGAACGAGTTGAATGAGAGAGGATTACTCAGCGGAAGAAACTGCTGTTTCAGCAATTTTCTTTGAGCCTTTGACTCGTTTTGCGCGATCCTGCTTGCCGGGTTTCTGACTTGCTGAAGGTGCCTCCTGATAATCGACCAGTTCAATTACAGCCATTTTTGCTGCATCACCGAAACGCGGAGCTAGCTTGATAACACGAGTATAGCCTCCATTACGGGTACCAACCTTGGCCACAATGTCTTCAAAAAGCATTCTGATAGCCTGTTTGTCACGGATATCCTTGAAAATTTCGCGCTGAGCATGAACAGTACCTTTACGTGCCTTAGTGATGATCTTCTCAACAACCCTGCGTGTCTCTTTGGCTTTGGCCTCTGTAGTCTCAATGCGCTTGTAAACAAGCAACTGCGTTGAGAGATTTCTGAGTGTCGCCTTTCTATGGGCAGCGGTTCTTCCGAGTTTTCTTACCGGCTTTCCTTTACGCATGTCTATTTCCTAATCTCAATAATTCAAAAAAACGGTTACGATTTTATCATTTCATCTGATACTTGGTAATGTCCATACCAAATTTCAGGTCAAACTTCTCAAGCTGTTCTTTCAACTCCGTGAGCGACTTCTTGCCAAAGTTCTTGTAGTTAAGCAGTTCGTCCTCTTTATGCGAAACAAGTTCACCAATGGTATCGATTTCGGCAAGTCTGAGGCAGTTATGCGAACGGACAGAAAGGTCCAGATCTTCGATTTTGGTATGAAAGAGCCTCCGCATTGTCTCAAACTCGTCATCCTGCTGCTTGAACTCCTCTTCGGTGAACTCCTCTTCGGTCGGAGAGAAATTGGCAAAAAAGGTTACATGGTCAGTGATGATCTTACCGGCCAAACTTATTGAATCATCAGGACTGACAGAACCGTCAGTCTCGACATCAATAATCATTTTCTCATAATCTGTTCGCTGACCAACCCTAGTATTCTCTACCTTAAACTTTACATTCCTGATTGGAGTATAAATCGCATCAACTGCGATATAACCTATCGGCATCCCTTCTGGCCTGTTATCCTCGGCAGGCATGTAACCGCGTCCTCTTCCAATATAAAGATCGATTTTAACAGTCGCTCCGGCATTTATCGTAGCGACATGCATCTCCTTGTTCAGGACCTCGAACTCGCCTTCCTGGGCCAAAATATCCCCTGCTGTAAAATCCATTGGCCCTACCAAGGTCAGTGATGTCTTGCAGTTTCTTTTACAGGTAGACTTGAAACGAACCTTCTTGAGGTTTAAAACGATTTCGGGAACATCTTCACGAACACCATCAATTGCTGCAAACTCGTGGAAGACATTGTCAATTTTGATCCCTGTTATTGCAGTTCCCGGAAGTGAGGCAAGCAGAACTCTTCTCATAACGTTCCCAAGGGTCACACCATAACCGCGTTCGAGCGGCTGGGCAATGAACCTTCCGAAACGATCTGTATGGGAAGCTTCGTCAACCTCTATTTTTGCAGGCATCTGCATCTGGTATATCATAGTAATTTATACCTTAGAATTCATTAAAATCACTTCGAGTATAATTCAACGACCAACTGTTCGTTGAATGGCTCCTGTACTTCAACTCTCTCAGGAACACTCAGAAACACTGCTTTCTGGTTCGCCTTGTCAACCTGTATCCATGAAGGAATACGGGATTCAGGGGCTTTATTGAGAGAATCAGTAACGGCTCCCATATTTTTGCTTCTCTGACGGAACTCAATGACTTCAGATGGAGAGACGATATAGGAAGGAATATCTACCTTCTTGCCGTTAATGAGTAAATGACCATGCGTAACAAGCTGACGGGCACCTGAGCGTGAGGGCGCAAAGCCAGCACGAAAGACAACATTGTCAAAACGCCTTTCGAGAAGCTTTACAAGGTTGTCGCCTGTAACACCTCTTTGAGAAACTGCTTTTTTATAATAATTCCTGAACTGCTTTTCGAGGATACCGTAAAGGTACTTCATCTTCTGTTTCTCTCTAAGCTGAAGAGCATATTCGGAAACCTTTCCCTTTCGTCCCTGCCCATGTTGGCCTGGCGGAAATGGACGTCTTTCGAGATATTTTTCTGCCTTTGGTGCAAGCGCAATACCTAACCTGCGGGATACTTTTGTTATTGAGCCTCTGAATCTTGCCATATCACTTGCTTCATTGAA
>CAJAOR010000143.1 GCA_903942355.1 uncultured Chlorobiaceae bacterium
AGTTGAATATATTGCTGATATGGAGAGTCTCTTTTCAGCTCTCATGGAGTTGTCAGTCAACGGAAACATGCTTCTGTTCATGGGTGCAGGCGATATTACCCACCTTGCCTCGAGAGTTGCCGAAAGTTGCCGGCAGAGTAATCCGGCTTAATGTGGAGGAGTTCTCATATCGGTAAGGGGTATCTTGAACAGATTTGAAAAAGCTTTCTTTTATGTCGGAATCTGAATACAGGGAAAATTCTCAATATTCGTTAGAGCCCGACGCTCGAGGAACCCCGGCAAAGTCCGATGGGAGTGATTCCCTGCCAGCTAAAAGCGGAAGCAGGGTTACCCGGGTATTTATTTTTTTCATGGTTCTTGCCGCTCTTGTTGCGCTGGCATCCTATGCCTCACGCTGGAAAAAAGGGGTGCTTGTAAGGGACTTTGTTGTCGATGATACCTCTATGATTTCTGAGCGGGAGATTATCTCGCGCGTGAGCGATTTTAAGGGCTGTAATCTGGAGAAGCTTGATACAAAAGAGCTGAAAAAGAGGATCAGTACGATTCCCTATCTCAGGGATGCCGAGATTAGCAAGGAGCTGAACGGGATTGTCCGTATCAGGGTGTTCGAGCGTCAGCCAGTGGCCGTAACGGTTATTGATGGCGGGCAGATGGTTATTGATCGTGAAGGATTTCTCTTGCCGGAAAAGAAGGAGCTGACTGACCGGTTTCCGAAATTGCTGAAAGTTGAAGGGATAACACGGCTGCAAGTTGCCGGAAACGGACTGCGGCAACTTGACAGGCGTGATTTGGATTTGATTAGGCTGTTTCTTGCTGCGCTTTTGCAGACTGATTATGCAAGCCTGCTTATCGCTGAGCTTCATTTTGAAGGCAACAATATGGCATGGTGCGTTACGGCTCAGTCTCCCATCCGTTTTATTGTCGGTAATGATGGGAACTACAAGGAAAAGTTGAGAAAATTTGAGATATTCTGGAAAAAAGTGGTTTCAAAAAAAGGTTTTGACTCTTATGAGACTGTGGACCTGAGGTTCAAAGACAGGATTTTTACCAGGGATTCCGTATCTCCGGTTGTGCCACAGGATGTTTTCCTATGATAATTATGCAAGAATAGAACAATGCTGAAAAGCAATATTGCCGTAGGTCTTGATATTGGAACAACAAAAGTATGCGTTGTTGTTGCCGAAAAAGATGAAATAGGAAAACTCAACGTTCTTGGAAAAGGACGTTCTAATTCCGATGGACTTCAACGGGCGACCGTTGTTAATATCAACAAGACCGTAGCCGCTATCAGATCTGCTGTTGCTGACGCTGAACGGGAGTCATCCATTCGTATCCATGGTGTCAATGTTGGTATTTCAGGGGCTCATGTCCATTGTATCCATAGTAATTCTGAAATCAGCATCAATCAGACCGGGATTGTTAATGATTCTGATGTAAAGCGCTTTCTTGAAAAGGCCAAGACCAATATCCGGTATCTGGATATCGATCATGAAATTATTCATGTCATTCCGCAGGAGTTTATTGTAGACGATCAGGAGGGACTGCTTGACCCGATAGGGATGGCTGGGACGACGATGAGGGGCAGTGCCTATATTGTGGTTGGCCTGAGAACAAAGATCCGTAATATCAAGCAGTGTGTCGAGAAAGCCGGACTTGAGATCAGTGCTCTGACGTTTGAGCCGGTGGCATCCGGAATGGCTGTCATGAAAGAACGTGAGAAGAAAAGCGGTGTAGTCGTTATTGATATTGGTGGCGGAACGACGGAGGTAGCGATCTATATTGATGGGGCGATTCGTTTTTCAGAGGTCATCAAGGTTGCAGGCAACGATGTCACTCATGATATTGCACACGGGGTCAGGGCTCTCTACGAGGTTGCCGAAGAGCTGAAAATAAAGTATGGTTGCGCATACAGCAAGCTCAGCGGTGATGATGATGAGCTTCTTATTGAGGGTATTGAAGGTCGGGCCCAGAAATCTGTTCCGAAGAGTTCGCTGACGATGATCATTGAGGCTCGGATGATGGAGATTCTGGAGCTTGTTCGTGACTCGGTGCAGCGGTCGGGTTATTATGAATATCTCAATGCAGGCGCTATAATAACGGGCGGAGGTTCCCTCTTG
>CAJAOR010000144.1 GCA_903942355.1 uncultured Chlorobiaceae bacterium
AAGCGTATGCCGTCGTAATACTTTTCACCAACAAGCTTGATGAAGTTATCGCGGTGCAGGGGAGTGTCGTCGTAGAGGCTGATGGTAATGTCGCCAAGGCTTGTCTTGATAATGAACTGTTCAGGCATGTGAAAGATATTTATGGTAACGGTTGCTGTTATTAAAGGTTTCCGGAAATCTGCCAGAGCGACCGCTGAGCCATGGCGGCCCCGGTTGTGCTTGGATAGTCCGCGATGATCTGTGTATAGAGTTCCGCTGCTTTTTTAAGCTGCTTTGATTGCTGGAAACTGTTGCCCGCATGAGAGAGGTACTGTGCTTTGAGTACCTTGTTTTCAGCCTTTTTTGCAGCTTCCTGATAGCTTTCTGCGGCCAGTGCAAACTGGTTTTTGCTGAAGTAGCAGTCTCCGGCTCCAGCAAGGGCTGCAGCGGCAAGGTCATCGTTTTTGACCGATACGGTTTTGAATGCCTTCAGGGCACTGTCGAAATCCTTGATGGAGTAATAGGCATTGGCAAGCAACAGATTCGCCATATTGCCGCTTGGGGTACCCATAAATTTCCCGGCATAGGCATCCGCAATTTTTTTCAGTCCGGGAACCTTTCCGTCACCATTGATGGCGATTTTGAACTCTCCGCGGTCAAGAAGCGGTGCGATCCTTGAGAGTTGCAGGGAGGCCTCGAGTTCACTGGCTTGCAGGTGGCGCATCCAGAAGAACGTCCCGGCTCCGAGGCATATCAGGAGTGCCAGCGCACCGATAATTGCATTTTTATACTTGATGCCGATGTAGAGGATATTGTCTTCTGTCGACGGTTTCACACTCTGTTGAACGGGAGTGCCGGTCTGGATGTTGTTCATGGCGCGTAGTTATGGTTGCTGCATCGGTTATGGTCGGCCCTCAACCTAAGCAAGTTTGCATGAATTTCAAAATAATAGCAGGGTAGTAGGCAAGCAAAACGTTTATGCCCCCCGATGTTTTTATAAAGTCGGTAATCTAAACAATTCAAAGGTATTCCGTGCAATACCTTCCGCTGCTCTTTCAAGCGGAATCTCCCTGATATCGGCAATGGCTTTCGTGACGGTGCCGACGTATGCCGGTTCATTCCGTTTTCCTCGCCAGGGCACAGGGGCAAGATAAGGTGCGTCGGTTTCCGTGAGGAGATCATCAAGAGAAACGCTTCTGATAACTTCCGGCAGCAGAGAACGTTTGTAGGTGACGGTGCCGGGAATGGAGAGCTTGAACCCCATACGGATACACCTGTCGGCAATAACGGTGTCGCCCGAAAAGCAATGCATGACTCCGCGCAGGGCTGAATGGCTCTCTTCGGCAAGGATATGCAGCATATCTTCCCATGCATCGCGGCAATGGATAACGACTGGCATATCGAGTCGGCGGGCAAGCCTCAGCATCTCACGGAATGCCTCGTGCTGGGCAGAGCGGTTATAGTCGGGATAGTGATAGTCAAGTCCGATCTCGCCGATGGCTACAACTTTCGGGCATCGGGCAAGAGAGAGCAGTTCCTCAAAAACGCTCTCTTCGACAGGGAGCCTGGCTTCATGCGGGTGAAGACCGACGTTGGCGTAGATAAACTCGACCTCCTGGGCCAGTGCAATGGACTTTTTGCTTGTTGCAACATCAACGCCCGGATCAATGAGCAGGCCGACTCCCTCTGCGCTCATGCGCTTGATCACCTCGTTCCGATCCTCGTCAAACTCAGGAAAGGAGAGGTGGCAGTGGATATCAACCAGCATCGCTTTTCACTTCCGCGCTCTCGACCGGAAAGAGCTGGTTATGAAAGAGGATCAACATGCAGGCTCCGATGGTGATGGCCGAATCCGCAATATTGAAAATAGGCCACAGCGAGAGGTTGATGCCGAAAATATGGCCGTGGTAGAGATCGAAATAGATGAAGTCAACAACCCGGCCGTGCACCAGACGGTCAATCATGTTGCCGATGCCTCCGCCGGTGATGAGGGCAAAAGGGAGAAGAAACAGAGTGCTCCGGTTTTTTGACTGAATGACATAGAAGAGCACGATTGCCGTAATCAGGCCGGTCAGGAGAAGGAGCACTGCCGGCGGTGCAAATTCAAGCCCGAAAGCCACGCCCTTGTTTTCCGCATAGGTGAGCGAAAAAAAGTTTGGAATGATGGTGATGTTTTGAACTCCATCGCGGAGGAAGGCGATGGCAACTCTTTTTGTCAACTGGTCGGTGGTGATGACGAGGAGTATAAGGGCAAAAAACAGTTTCATGAGTCGAAGCCGGGATGGTTATTGTTGTTGGATCTCTTGCAGAAGGAGCTCTCTTACCGCAGGTACCGGCATCTGCATGCCGGTCCAGAGGGCAAAAGAGTGTTCGGCCTGGCCGATCAGCATTTCAATGCCCGATACGGTTGCGGCTCCCGCACGTGCTGCGGCCTGAAGAAGCGGAGTTTCAAGGGGATTGTAGACCATGTCGTAAACAATCTGGCCGGAGTGGAGCAACTCCCGGTCGAGGGGAATAATACTCATTTGGGCATCACTGTTGCCTCCACGGGTGCCGATTGGTGTGGCATTGACGATAACGCGACACTCCCTGATTTTTGTCGGATCATCAGAACGGACAATGGTTAGAGGAGCTCGTTTGTCATGACCACTATACTCAAGCAGCGATTGCGCTTTCTCAGGATCGCGAACAAAGAGCAGTATCTCTTTTGGGGCAAAAAACCGGTTGAATGCCTCTATGGCCGCCAGTGCCGCTCCGCCAGCACCGAAAATGGAGACGGTTTTGCCCTTTATGCTCTCGCGGTAGGGCAGAAGAGGTGAAGCAAATCCGGCAATATCAGTATTGTGGCCTGTGAGCTTGCCCCGGTCATTGACGATGGTATTGACCGCCTGAATGGAGGCAGCCTCCACGGAGAGCTCGTCAAGAAAGGGGACAACGTTTTTTTTGTAGGGTATGGTGACATTGAACCCTGCAATGCCAAGTGCTTTTGCCCCGCGAAGGGCATCCTCGATCATGCAGGGTTCAGCAATGTTGAAAACGGTATAATGGTACCCAAGCCCAAGCAACCGGCAAGCCGTATTGTGGATGAGCGGAGAGTACGAATAATCAACAGCCCGGCCGATAAGGCCGAGGATTTTTGTTGCTTTCGTCATGCAATTCCGAGCATCCGACGGACGGAATCCTGCTGGTAGAGTTCCGGAAACGTGCTCTGAAACAGCTCTTTTTTCTCCGGGTCGATCTTGAATGCCTTGCTCAGGGCCTTCAGGGTACTGAGTTTGTCACCCATGGCAAAATAGGCCGCAGCAATTTCAAAATGAGCATCGGCAGATAGCGGCTGAAGCTTCAGTGACTGCTGCAGGGCATCGATGGATGCATTGATCTGGCCTCCCTCCCTGAGAACGATGGCAAAATCAACCCATATCTGCGGATTTTCGGGGTCAAGTGCCATGATCTCGCGGTAGGTCGCGATGGAGTTTTCAAGATGGTTGAGATTGTACTCGATCTCCGCTTTTAGCAACAGGAATTCGATGCTGTCAGGCGTTAGCCTCAAAGCCTCCTCCGTTGCCGCAAAAGCCTTGTCGTACTCGTCAAGAGCTTCATGGCAGCACGCAAGCGCAAACCATGCCTCACTGAAATCATTGCTGATCTCGATGCAACGCTGGTAGCAGATGATGCCTTCGGTGTACTCTTCCAGCTCTTCGTAGGCTATGCCGAGATTATAGAGAGCGTTGATGTCATCGGGCTCATATTCCAGGGTTTTGAGATAGCTTTCGGCAGCCTCCTCAATACGTCCGGTAATGGCAAGAACGTTTGCCCGGTTATACCATGCCGAACTGAAATCATCGGAAATGGCCAGTGCCATGTCGTAACAGTCGAGCGCTTCGTCATAGCGCTTCAATTTGCTCAAAACAAGGCCATTATTGTACCATGCATTGATATTGTAGGGATCCTGATCGCTGGTTTTGCGGTAACATGAGGTGCTCTCTTCAAGTTTGCCAAGAACATCCTTGCAGTAAGCCAGTTCATACCAGGCATCGGCAAACTCTTCATCAAGCTCCAAAGCGCGCTCAAAGTTCGATTCAGCATCCACAAACTGCTCAAGCCGCTGCAGGACGATGCCCCGGTAGTAGTGGTACTCCTTTTCGATTGAGGAGTCGACAATAATATCGTCAAGCTCCATAAGCGCCTCATCATGGTCGCCGGTGTTGAACCAGGCAAGTGCAAGATTCAGGCGCATTTCATTGTCCATAGGGCTGAAGACCACTGCTTTTTGAAATGCTTCGAGAGCCTCTTCAAAAGAGCCGTTCAAGGTCAGGCAGTTACCGAGGAGGAACCATGTTTCGGTGTTAAAGGGTGCTATATCAGAAAGACGACGGGCAACAGCAAGCGCATCAAGCAGGAAGCCATCTTCATTATATTGAGTGATCCGGTCAATCAGATCCTCCGAATCAAACATGGAATCAAGACCATCAAGGTCGGGCTGTTCTTTCCCTGATGCGCCCGTTGGGTAATGGTGATTATCGTCGAAAAAATCAGGCACATTCATAAGCAATCGTAAAGAGTTTCTCTTTTCATGGGTCACAGTACAGAAGCATAAATATAACAGAATTTTATTAAGAAAAACATTTTGAAGCGCCGTCATGGGTGAGAAGAAAAACATTCATGGCCGATAAAAATGGTAGATGGCATCGGCAATTTTTGCGCCTGTTGCAGCCTTCAGCTCCTCCAGTGTTGCCTGCGCCACGCCGTCAACAGAACCGAACTGCTTAAGCAGCCTGAATGCGGTTTTGTCGCCAATTCCGGCAATTGTGGTGAGCTCCGTCTGCAAGGTTCTTTCCGATCGCAGTTTACGGTGATAGGTAATGGCAAAGCGGTGAGCCTCATCGCGCAGTTGCTGCAGCAGTTTGAGTGCCGGAGAGGTTTTTGGCAGATTGAACGGATCGCTTGCCTGCGGGGTAAAGATCTCCTCAATGCGTTTTGCCAGCCCGATAACCGGGACAGAAATTCCAAGAGCGTTCAGGGTATGAAAAGCAATATTGACCTGCCCTTTTCCGCCATCGACTACAATAAGATCAGGCCAGGGGAGCTCCTTCGAAAGTGAGCCCCCGTAACGGCGCCCGATGACCTCCGCCATGGCGGCATAGTCGTCCGATCCTTCAAAACTTTTCATTTTGAACTTACGGTAGTCGGACTTTTTTGGTTTTCCCTTCTCAAAGCAGACCATTGAGCTGACATAATCGGTGCCCTGAAGATGAGAATTGTCAAAACACTCGATCCGCAGCGGGAGTTTCGGCAGGTGCAGCAGCTCCCTGAGGGCGGTAAGGCCGTAGTGCTCGCGGGCGGCTTCGCCCCGTTTCTGCTTCTGGATCAGATACTCCTCCAGATGGTGCCGGGCATTTTGGCGGCACATCTCAACAAGGTGGGCTTTTTCGCCTATTTGCGGCAGCACAAAACGGATGTTTTTTTTCTCCTGCCGCTCCTCTTTCTGCTTTTCCGATATGAAGGCTCTCAAGGTCTCCTCTTCATCGGTGCCAAGCGGTTCCTGGAGGAGAATTTCATCAGGCACAAGCTCAAGGGTTTCGAGATAATATTTTTCGAGCACTCTTGCCTGCAGCGCGGCGTCGCTCTCCCCGGCAACATTGTTCATATAGAAGCGCTGCGATCCGAGCAGCTTGCCCTCCCGAATTTTGAAGACGATGCCGCAGCCATCCTCCTCTCCGGAGGCAACAGCAAAAACATCCCTGTCGAGGCCGTCGCCCGCCACCACCTTCTGACGTTCAGCATAGCGCTTCAGGCTCTCTAGTTGTGCTTTAATCTCTGCCGCCTGCTCGAACTTAAGTTCCCGGGCAAAAAGCTGCATGCTCTCGGTGAGCGAGCGTATCATGGCAGATGTCTTGCCTTTCAGGAGGCGGGTAATTTCTCCGATCATCCGCAGATACTCCTCTTCCGGCTGCAACCCCTCACACGCTCCCTTGCATTTGTGGATGTGGTAGTCGAGGCAGACCTTGTATTTTTTTGAGGCAATATTCTCTTTGTTCAGGCGGTACTTGCAGCTTCGTACCGGAAAAATTGAGCCGATAAGATCAAGAATGGAGTGAAGCTGACGGGATTCTGTATAGGGGCCGAACCAGATTGAACCATCCCTTCTCAGTTGGCGGCTGATGAGAATGCGAGGGAACGGCTCATTGGTAATGACCAGGTAGGGATAGGTTTTGTCGTCCTTCAAATTGACGTTATAGCGCGGTTTCAGCTCCTTGATCATATTATTCTCAAGAATCAGCGCTTCGACCTCTGAAGAGGTGATAATGACCTCAAAATCTTCGATATGCGTGACCAGTACCAGGGTTTTTCCGTAGAGCTGCTGCGGATTTCTGAAATAGGAACGAACCCGGTTGCGGAGGTTTTTTGCCTTGCCGACATAGATAACCCGGCCGCATGCATTCCTGAACTGGTAGACGCCCGGTGAGGCAGGCAGTGTGCTGAGTTTTTCAGCGAGAGCTTTTTTGATGTCGCTGCGGGCTGCGAGCTCATCCTGCATTTCCATGTCGTAAAGGTGTTTTGTTTCTGGTTTGTGCACAAAAAGGAAAAGCCGCATGAAAGATGCGGCTTTTCCTTGAGAAAAAAGAACAGATGCTGTTTCTCTGCTACCTATGCAATGACGTCATATTCACCTTTCAGCGCAAATATCCCGAAGGTAATGAGGCTGAAGGAGATAATAGGCATCAAGACAACGATGACTATTGACCAGAAAATCCAGTTCTCTTCACTGGGTTTTGCTGCAATCTCTTTCATGGCTTGCATGATCACCAGCGGGATAATTCCTACCCCCATGATTGACCAAACAATTCCGAAAAACTTTTTTATTGCTGACATAATAGATGAAATTAAAAGGTTCTTGATTATTCAACGTCCATGTTGTTGGTTTTGTTGGAGATGTAGAGCATTCCAATCACGAAGCTGACACTGGCAATCAGTATCGGGTACATGAGGCCAGCAAGTGGATCGGCCTGGCCTGATGGTGTGCCGATGTGCCCTGTAACGCTGTTAATCATGTTCGTAAGCGGGTTCGAATAGCCGGGCTCTTTAGACGCCTCAACGAGACGGGTGGAGATAAGCGGAACCAGACCGCCGAAGACACCGTTGCCGATATGGTATGGCAGCGACATCGAGGTGTAGCGGATACGGGTCGGGAAAATCTCAACCAGGAACGCGGCAATTGGACCGTAGACCATAGTTACAAAAATAACCTGAATCAAAACCAGGCCAATCATCTTGTAGTAAAGACTCTTAGGCAGGGTTACTTCTTTTTTGGTTTCAGGTTTCAGTTTGTCGTTTGCCGCAAGCTCAGCTTTTTTTGCTTCATCAAGCGGGACGGTCAATTTTTTCGTCTCTTTGTAGGTTGTGCCATCGTCGAAGGTTTTCTTCGTCACCGTGGTCGTGATGGTGTCAGTGCCTTTTACCGCCTCTTTGGTTTCAACAGTTGTCTTTTCTGCAACCTCATTTTTGGTTTTCAGGTTGGCAGTGTCATACATATTGTTGTAGATCGGACCATAGGAGAGAACTGCGATAAGCATACCTGCCATCATGATGTACTTCCGTCCGATTTTGTCGGAAAGTGCACCAAAGACAATAAAGAAGGGAGTACCGATAAGCAAAGCAATCGAAATGATCATGTTACTCTGCACAAACTCAACGTTACAGGCATTCTGCAGGAAGGAGAGCGCATAGAACTGACCGGTGTACCAGACAACGCCCTGGCCGGCAGTTGCGCCAAGAAGAGCGATGAGCACCATTTTCAGGTTATCCTTCTCCTTGAAGCTTTCGGCCAGAGGGTTTGCGGAGGTTTTGCCCTCTTTTTTCATTTTCACAAACATCGGTGATTCCGACATCCTCATGCGGATAAAGACCGAAACACCGACAAGCAGTGACGAAAGGATGAAAGGAATGCGCCATCCCCAGTCAGAGAAGGTTTCCACACCAAGTGTCTGGCGGACAGTAAGAATGACACCGAGCGCAAGAAAGAGACCCAGTGTTGCCGTTGTCTGGATAAAGCTGGTCCAGAAGCCTCGTTGTCCTGCCGGAGAGTGTTCAGCGACATAGGTTGCCGCACCACCGTACTCACCTCCAAGAGCAAGACCCTGCAGAAGCCGGAGGGCAAAGACTATGGCCGGTGCAAAGAATCCAATGGTCTTATAGCCGGGAATAAGACCGATAGCAAATGTTGAACCACCCATGATGACCAGGGTAACAAGAAAGGTGTACTTCCGTCCGATAAGATCACCAAGTCGGCCAAAGAAGAGTGCACCGAACGGTCTGATAACAAAACCAGCCGCAAAGGTAGCCAGAGTGGCAAGCAGCGCTGCTGTCGGGTTATCTTTTGGAAAAAACTGTTCGGAAATGATTTTTGCAAGCGTACCGAAAATATAAAAGTCATACCACTCGATAAGCGTTCCTACCGAAGAAGCCGCGATAACCCGCCGGGTGCTGGATATCTCTTCGGTTTGCGAAACGTTTGTGACCTTTTGTGCCATAAATGTTTTTTTTGAATGTTAGAAAAAAATGTAATGCTTTACCTTATTTGTGACGTGTCGCCATTGACGCATGGGCGAAGTTACTCAGGTGATAAACTCATGCTCGTTTTCCTTGACAACAAGTACCGGGCACGGGGCACGACGGATTACATGCTCAGCAACGCTGCCGAGGATCATGCGCTTCAGACCGCGACGGCCATGCGAACCCATGATAATGAGGTCAGCTTCCTGCCGCTTGGCATAGTCGAGAATGCACTCTTCGGCAAATCCTTCATAGATGACATAATCGGCCACAATGCCAGCCATCTTCTCCTCTTCAATCAAGGCCAGAAGTTTTTGGTCGGATTCTGCACGTTCTTTTTCAAGGCCGTGTGAATAGGTGATGGTTGGGTCGTTCTCAATAACGCCGACAAGAAAGACTTTTCCGTTGGAGAGTCTTGCAAATTCATTGGCGTATTTCAGCGCCTTGCGCGACAAACCAGAGAAATCAACCGGGCAGATGATTTTTTTGATGGTAATCATAGTACCGCTGTTGTGATTAAGTTTTTAGAAATAATTAAGTAACGTTAATGATGTATTCTCAAAAAGAACAGCAAAACTGGTCTTCCAGTCAGACACTCATGGTGCTTGCTCCGGCAAGCCGGATAGTAAAGACGAAAAACTTCGGTATAAAAAGCAACAGACCTCACCACAGCAGGAAAGAGGGTTCTGTCTGTTTGCGTACGGGCGCTCTGCCCGCCTTGTGTACGATATATAGGGATATTCTCGCTAATATCGTAAAAAATCAGTGAAGTATCAATTGTTATAAGCAGGATTGGAGCCTGTAAAACAAATGATACGCAATAAGGAATGTTCCGGTAAATAAAAGCCGCAGTTGCCTGCGGCTTTTCATGTTGACAGGCAGTGAGTGACTTAGAAGGTCACCGATGCCCAGAGTTCTGTACGAAGCTCATTGTTATGCCCTGTACCAGCGATGCCGGCGATATCTCTTCCGCTTGCACGGTAGCGCACGGTAGGGGTCACACTGACGGAGCCCAGAGCTGACTCATGAACATTGACCTTGTACTGTGCCCAGACAAAGATGTTGTTGTAGGTGACATCAGCTGCCGGTGTTTTGTCGACGGTACGGTTGTAGTCAACCCAGGCCATTACCGGGCCGGATTCACCCTTGACTCTGAGGAGGTAGCCGCTATAGTCAACGTTTGCTGGTGTGCTCGACAATATCGTGCTGTTGTCCTGTGTCGTTTTTGTGGGATCGTAGGTTGTGGCTGTAGCACCCTTGCTGTCTTTACAGGCCGTGTAGAAGCCGCTGAGGCCCAGTTTCGATTTTCCTACAGGGATGGTAGCATTTGCGCCAAAAGTGTTTGGAGAGATCTTCTGATAGGAAGCGCCCTGCGCATCAGTCAACGTAATAATCGCTTGTGGCTCAAAAGTGACATCACCGATGGTGGTTTTGTAGGAAAGATGGAGCAGGTAGCCGTCGTTGAATATACCGTCACCTGTGTTTATGGTGGTGTCTTCTTTAATAGAGTTGTTGTCAAGGACAACCAGCGTGGCATTCAGGTCACCGTTGCCAACTTTTGTACCATAGTTCATGCCGTAGACACGGTCATAGTTCCACTGGAATACCGGAACATCAACCGCATAGATACCTGAATTGGTGAATGATGTTGGTACGGGAACGAGAGTAATGTCGAAAATCGGGTTATTGAAACTGTTGAGCGGAAGACGACCGATCATGTAGTGGCTCTCTGCCATCATGCGTCCGAAGTAGAAGTTTGATACTTCAAGCTGGAATTTCTCGCCGTTCGTGTTGCCGACTGTGCTCCAGCCGGGAGTTCCTCCATTGCTGATCTCCTCGTTGGCAATCAATGTCTTGAAAAAGTAGCCGTCTCCGAGGTCGGCCGAAGCTTTCAGACGTACCCTGTACTGGTATTTAATGTCATCCTGATATACGTTTTTTTGATATACGCCACCAGCGTCGCGTAAACTGGAATTACGGAACTGGCCTCTCACGCGGGTAATTGCATCGCCACCGATTTTCAGTTCAGCAGATGCCGGTGAAGCATAAGAGATTACCGCAAGCATTGCTGCCAGCGAAAGCATTTTTTTCATGTGTTTTCTCAGTTAGGTTGTGTGTGTCTTTGTGTGTGTGCAATAACAAGAAAAATAGTTTCTGAACTGATGAAAGACCCGTAACAGGATCAGAAACAAACATGGTGTGTTTTGATATGGTTAAATGTAATAATAAATATCATGAAACGAACAAATGTGATCTTTTTCTTGCTGTTCCGGGCCTTTCTTTTTCTGTTATTTGGTTTTACTGCAAGCTTTTCCGGTCATAATTACTCATTATTCCGGTATTATCAAAGATCAACAAGTACGCCAATGGTTGTGTAACTTTCAGGACGGTAGAAGTACATACCGTGCCGGCTCATTCCTGAAAAATAGTTGCAGGCCACTCTCACCTTTTCGAGCCCTATGCTGTTCAGGCGCATGCCTGCCTGCAGGTTCCAGGTGCCCCGGAATCCTCTTGTTGCGTTAAGCGATGGTTGCCATATCGGCAGCATCTTGAAGTCGGCAGCGAGGTAGGTATTGTCGGAAGTGGAGAGTTCCACGCCAGCCTGGAGCGAGTGCGGATTGATGCCGTCAGGGAGGGAATGGTAGAGGTACTGGTATCCGCCGTAGATCCTGTGTTTTGGTGAGCTGAGTGCGACCACGAGATTGACAAACTCCCGACTGTAGGTAAAGGGAACAGTGCCGTTCCAGTCGGCCGACGGTATCCATTGGTGGGCCGTTGCATCATAGTGTCCATCTTCAAAATGGGCGGAGATGTGGCTGAGCCGGATTTTTCCGCTTAATTCGTCAAAAGGGAGTGCGCCGATGCTGACCGGCTGTTTCCAGCTTGCGTTGATGCCGAAGAGATAATCGATGGCGTCAACCGGGAATTTGAAATTGTCGCCACGCTTCAACAGCGACCAGGTGGCAAAATCAACGCCTGCGGCAAAATCCTTGTTTTTGCTCTGGTAGAGATCGGCCGATGATCCGATATCGAGTTGCAGATTGCGCTTTTCAAGCCATGGCATGACCGCAATTCTCGGTTCCGTCGGGTCGGCGAGAAGCGGCTTGAAGAGCGTGTTGAAGGTGGGGTTCAGCAGTGGTTCTGCCGAGGCGTTGTTCATGCAGATCAGGAGCGTCGCTGTCAGAATGAAGAGTGCTCTGCTGAGATGGTATGTGCTTTTCATGGTGATCAGTTGATAGGTGTTGGCGAATGGAAAGTCACATGGAGGTGAATGTTGTTTTATCTGGCAAGAAGGGTTTCCAGTACGGCCATGCGTATAGCAACGCCGTTGGTTACCTGTTCAAGCAGCATGCTTTTTGAATAGCCGGGCGGTTGTATGCGGTCGGCAACATTGTTTGAAATTTCAATTTCACGGTTTATCGGTCCCGGGTGAAGCACCAGCAGATGTTTCTGTACCCTTTCCAGCCGTTCGTCGGTAAGGCCGTAATGGACGGAATACTCTGCCAAAGAGGGCAGGTAGCCTGCTGCAGCCCGTTCAAGCTGCAGGCGAAGCACTATGGCCGTATCGGCCCAGGCAATGGCATGGTCAAGGTCGGTGAAGAGGGTGATGCCGAGTCTCGATGCATCGGGAGGCATAAGGGTGACCGGACAGCAGATACCAACCTCTGCGCCGGCGGTAAGGAGACCGTAAATATTGGATCGGGCAACCCTGCTGTGCAGCACATCACCGATAATGATTACCTTGAGCCCTTCAATTTTTCCGAAATATTCGCGGAGCGTGAACATGTCGAGCAGCGCCTGTGTCGGGTGTTCATGCGATCCGTCTCCGGCATTGATGACGTTTTTTGAGGTTATCCTGGTGATGAGGTCGGCAGCTCCCGAAGAGGGGTGGCGAAGGACGAACGCATCTACCCGCATGGCTTCAAGGTTCTTGATGGTATCGCTCAGGCTCTCACCTTTGCTGACACTGCTTGATGCTGCGCTGAAGTTGAGTGTGCTTGCG